>CAZRLR010000140.1:0-10287 GCA_964600395.1 uncultured Conexibacter sp. | reverse complement strand
TGCCAGGACTCCTGCTCGGCCTCGGAGAAGCCGAAGACGATCGCGAACAGGCCGGTGCCGGCGAGGACGACGCCGGCCCAGTCGATGCGCGGGCGCTCGGCGGGACGCTCGTTGACGAGCAGGCGCAGCGCCACGAGCGCGGCGGGGATCGCGATGACGAGGTTGACGTACAGGCACCAGCGCCAGGTCAGCGCGTCGGTGAGCGCGCCGCCGAGCAGCAGGCCGACCGAGGCGCCCGCGGTCGCGACGGCCGCGAAGATGCCGAACGCCTTCGGGCGGTCGGGGGAGTCGGCGAACGTCACGGTGAGCAGCGACAGCGCGGACGGGGCCAGCAGCGCGCCGAACGCGCCCTGCAGCGCCCGGGCGGCGACGAGCACGCCGAAGGACGGCGCCAGGCCGCCGATGCCCGACACGATTGCGAACCCGAGCAGGCCCGCGATGAACGTCCACTTGCGGCCGAAGAGGTCGCCGATCTTGCCGCCGATGAGCAGCAGGGAGCCGAACGCCAGCGCGTACGCGGTGACGATCCACTGGCGGTTGCCCGTCGAGAAGCCGAGGTCCGCCTGCGCGGAGGGGAGCGCGATGTTCACGATCGTCGAGTCCAGGACGACCATGAGCTGCGCCACGCCGAGAAGCGCCAGGACGGCCCAGCGGTTCGGTTCGGCGGAGGGCGTCGCGGCGGAGTCCATGCCTGGAGGGTACAAAAGCGGAGGACCCCTCCGCGAACGTGCGACGGCCGGTCCGCCCGAGCCGCTACGCTTGAGGTGAGCGTTGCGTCCCTCTGCCGCACTGAGTCGGCTGCGGACGCACCCGTGGAAGCCCTCGGACCAGGGCTTCTTCCTTTCCAGGCCGCCGGACGGTGGGCCGCAGAACCCGAGGAGCACCGATGGCCGGCAGGCAGAAGACGACGTTCGCGAAGATGAGCCGTGAGACGAAGGTCTCCGAGCGCAAGGCGATCAAGGAGCAGCGCAAGCAGCAGCGCCGCGAGGAGATCGAGCTCGCGCGCGCCGAGGGCCGCGAGGTCTGGGAGAGCGTCGACATGGACGACACGTCCCTGGACCGCCCCGACCGTCAGCAGCTCGCGACCTGAGGCGCGGCGGGCCGCCGGGCCCGCCGACGTCGTCGCAGGAGACGCAAGAAAGCCCCGCCGGTGCGGGGCTTTCTCGTAAGCGGGAGACGAGGCTCGAACTCGCGACCCTCAGCTTGGGAAGCTGATGCTCTACCAACTGAGCTACTCCCGCGTGGGGGGAATGCTACCGCGTCGGCCTGGCGGAGGGGCGGGGGACCGCCACGCGCCGCAGGGTCCGCTCCGGCGGTCCGGCTCGGCGCCGTGGTCGCGGAAATCGCAACCACCGTGCCACGCCGGATCCGGGGCTCGCCGGCGCGGCGCCCCGGCCTGGGCCTCAGGCCGCGGCCTCGCCGATCTGCACCGCCCACAGCGCGGCGTAGCGCCCGTCCAGGGCGAGCAGCTCCTCGTGCGTGCCGGCCTCGGTGACCCGGCCGGCCTCCAGCACGTGGATGCGGTCGGCGTGGCGGACCGTCGACAGCCGGTGGGCGATGACGATCGTCGTGCGCCCGCGGGACACGTGCCGCAGCGATCGCTGGATCGCCGCCTCCGTCTCGGTGTCGACCGCCGCCGTGGCCTCGTCCAGCAGCAGGACGGCGGGGTCGCGGAGGATCGCCCGCGCGAGCGAGAGCCGCTGGCGCTGCCCGCCGCTCATCCGCATGCCGCGCTCGCCGACGAGCGTGTCGAGCCCGTCCGGCAGGCCGTCGACGAACGCCAGGGCCTCGGCCGCCGCCAGCGCCTCGCGGACCTGCGCGTCCGACGCCCCCGGCCGGCCGTAGGCGACGTTCTCGCGCACCGTCCCGCTGAAGAGGAAGACGTCCTGCGCGACGTAGCCCAGCGCCCCGCGCAGGGACTCCAGGCGCAGCTCCGGCAGCGGGACGCCGTCGAGCGTCACCTGACCGCCCGTCGGGTCCTCCAGGCGCAGCAGGAGCTTCACGAGCGTCGACTTGCCCGCGCCGGTGGGCCCGACGATCGCGTGGGTCTCGCCCGCCGGGACCCGCAGGGTGACGCCCCGCAGCACCGGCGCGTCCGCCGCCGAGTGGTAGGCGAAGGTCACGTCGCGCAACGCGACGTCCCCGGCGACGGGCGTCGCCAGCGTCGTCTCGCCGCCGACGATCCGCGCGGGCACGTCCAGCAGGTCGAGGATCCGCCGGGTCGAGGCCATCCCGCGCTGGTAGAGGTCGAGCACCTCGCCGAGCTGAGTCAGGGGCCACAGCAGCCGCTGGGTCATGAACACCAGGACGCTGAAGGCGCCGACCTCCAGGCGTCCGTCGAGCGCCGCCTTGCCGCCGACGAGCAGCGTCGTCGTGAAGCCCGCGAGGATCGCGATCCGGATGAGCGGGACGAACGCGCTGGAGACCCGGATCGCGTCCTGGTTGGCGTGGCGGTAGTCCAGCGAGGCGGCGCTGATGCGCGCGACCTCGCGGTTCTCGGCGGTGAAGGACTTGATCGTCGCCATGCCCGCCAGGTTGTTCGCGAGCACCGCGCCGACGGCCCCGGCGCGCTCGCGGACGGTGGCGTACAGCGGCTCCAGCCGGCGCTGGAAGGCGAGCGACCCGAGGACGATGAGCGGGATCGGGAGAAAGGCCAGCAGCGCCAGCAAGGGGGAGATGACGACGAACACGAGCCCGACGAAGACGACGTTCATCGCCGTCGTGATGACGCGGTTGGCGCCGACGTCGAGAAACCGCTCGAGCTGGTTGACGTCGTCGTTGAGGACGGCGAGCAGGTCGCCGGTCTCGCGGTCCTCCAGGGCGCCGAGCTCCAGGCGCTGGATGTGCGCGTAGGCGTCCATCCGCGCCTCGTGCTCGATCGTCTGCGCGAGCGTCCGCCAGCCGATCGCCGCCAGGTACTCGGTCGCGGACTCCGCGAGCCACACGAGCACGTTGACGACGGCCAGCACGATGAGCTGGTGGAAGCGGTCGTCGACCCCGAAGACGTCGGAGACGATCGAGCCCTCGCCGCGGACGACGACGTCGACGGCCACGCCGATGAGCAGCTCGGGCGCGATGTCGAACGCCTTGTTGGCGACGCTCCAGCCGCCGGCGATCGCCGCGCTGCGCCGGTGGGGCCGCGCGTAGCGGATGAGCCGCCGCAGCGGTGTGGCCTCGGTCGGCATGGGCGGCCAGTCTCGCAAGGGGCGCGGCCGCCCACCCGCCCGGTGCCGGGCGTCAGCTCGGCAGCGGGGAGCCGGCGAAGAGGAAGAACCAGGCGCCGAAGAGCGTCATCGCGATCGCGACGCTGACGACCATGACGACGTCCAGGACGGTGCGCGGGTGCCCGGCGTCCCGCTCGGCGCGCATCGAGCGCTGCCACGGCAGGACGACCTTCACCTCGGGCGTCGTGTGGGTCACCCGGCCGTAGAAGCGGTTCAGGCTCCCGAGCAGCTTGCCCATGATCATCATCGAGACGGGGATGCCGAACAGCAGCAGGACGTAGGGCCCCATCGTCGGCTGGGAGGACTCGACGGACTGCGAGACCCCGTAGATCCAGGCCAGCGGCACCGCGAGCCACATGACGATGCTTCCGACGGCCATGAGCAGGATGAGCCCGACCGCCACCAACCGATTCCCTGTCCCGAGCACGGCGCAAATGATACGGCACCGTCCAATATGTGTCGAGGTTGCCTGCAGACCGGCCACGGCGGGCCGTCACGGCCCGCCCTGGCGCGTCCGCGTGGACGGGATGACCGCCGCTGCGCCCGCCCCGGCGGCAGGGCGCGCCGGCGCCGTCGGACCCCGTAGACTGCCTCTTGGTCATGGATCCCGCCCGCAAGCGCACCGTCCGCCTCGTCGTCGCCCTCAGCGCGGCGCTCCTGCTCGCGGGTGCGCTCGTCTACACGAGCTTCAGCGCGGGCAACCCGTCCGTCAGCCCGAGCCGGCTGGAGGCCTCGGCGGTCCCCGGCCGCTCCTACCAGGTGACCGGCAAGGTCATGGACTGGCAGAAGTCCGGCAACGTCCAGCGCTTCAAGCTGCGCGACCGCGACGGCACCCGCGCGGTCTCCGTCGTCTACAACGGCCCGGTGCCGGACCCGTTCCGCAACGGCCGCGAGGTCATCGTCACCGTCCGCAAGGACGGGACGACCTACGTGGGGGAGAAGGACTCCCTCATCACGAAGTGCCCCTCGAAGTACTCCGAGAAGGACAACCCGGCCTGATGCGCGCCGCGGCCGTCCTGCGTCCGGGGCGCTGAGCCGTGGACAGCGCCACCCTCGGTCGCGCCTGCCTGATCCTCGCCTTCGGCGTCGCGATCTACGGCTTCGGGGCCGCCGTCCACGCCGGCCGCACGCAGGACCGCGCCTGGGCGGCCTCGGCCCGCCGCGCCGTCTACGCCCTCTGCGGCCTGACCACGCTGGCCTTCGTCATCCTCGAGGCCGCGTTCCTGCGCTCGGACTTCCACTTCACGACGGTCATCTCGCACTCGTCGACGACGACGCCGACCTTCTACAAGGCCGCCGCGACCTGGAGCTCGCAGGAGGGGTCGCTCCTGCTGTGGCTCTTCCTCCTGTCCTGCTGGTCGAGCCTCGTGCTCTACCTCACGCGCAACCGGATGCGGGACGTCACGCCGTACGCGACAGCCGTCCTGTGCGTGTTCGGCGCCTTCTTCGCCGGGCTGCTCGTCTTCCTCGCCTCGCCGTTCGCGACGGTCGCCGTGGCCCCGACGGAGGGGTCGGGCCTGAGCCCGCTGCTGCGGCACCCGGCGATGATGATCCACCCCCCGATGCTCTACTCGGGGTACACGCTCTTCACCGTCCCGTTCGCCTTCGCGGTCGCCGCGCTGCTCGTGCGCCGGGTCGACGCGGAGTGGATCACCGCGACGCGTCGCTTCGCGCTGGCGGCGTGGTTCTTCCTCGGCATCGGCATCGTCCTCGGCGCCCGCTGGTCCTACTCCGAGCTCGGGTGGGGCGGCTACTGGGCCTGGGACCCGGTCGAGAACGCCTCGCTGCTGCCCTGGCTGACCGGCACGGCGTTCCTGCACTCGCTCATGATCCAGGAGCGACGCGGGATGCTGAAGGTCTGGAACGCCTCGCTCATCCTCGCGACGGGGACGCTCGCGATCATGGGCACCTTCCTCGTGCGCTCGGGGATCCTGGACTCGATCCACGCCTTCGGCGCCTCGACGCTCGGGACGCCGTTCGTCATCTTCATCGCGGTCCTCATCGTCGGCTCGATCGGCCTCGTCGTCTCGCGCCGGGACACGCTCAAGAGCGAGAACATGCTCGACTCGCTGCTCTCGCGCGAGGCCGTGTTCATCGCGAACAACTTCGTCCTCGTGGCGCTCGCGTTCGTCACCTTCCTGGGGACGTTCTTCCCGCTCATCAGCGAGGCGGTGACCGGCACGAAGACGGCCCTCGGCCCGCCGTGGTTCGACCGCTACACCGTCCCGCTCGCGCTCATGCTCGTGCTGCTCAGCGGCATCGGGCCGGTCATCGCGTGGCGTCGGGCGACCGCCGTCAACGCGCGCCGCAACTTCACGGTGCCGGTCGCCGGCATGGTCGTCGTCGGGGTCGTCCTCGCCGTCCTCACGCCGGCCGCCGAGAAGCCGTGGGCCTTCGGGATGTTCCTCTGCACGGCGTTCGTCCTCGTCACCGTCGTGCAGGAGTTCGCGCGCGGCGTGCGGGCACGGCGCGCCATGGCCGGCGGCTCGGTCCCCGCCGCGCTCGTCCAGCTCGTGCGCCGCAACCGCCGGCGCTACGGCGGCTACACCGCGCACGTCGGCTTCGCCGTCGTCCTCGCCGGCGTCGCCGCGTCCTCCGCCTTCCAGCAGGCCAAGGACGTCGAGCTCGTCCCCGGCCAGAGCGCGATGGTCAAGGGCTACAAGGTCGACTACCAGCGGGCGACGGGCCGCGTCGTCACCGCCGGCGGCCGGCTGGAGCGGATGGAGTTCGGCGCCGTCCTGAAGGTCACCAAGGACGGCCGGTACGTCGCGACGCTGCGCCCCAACCGCGGCTACTACCCCCAGAACGCGCCGTTCGCGCCGATCAGCTCCGCCTTCGACGGCGAGGCGACGAGCGAGGTCGGCCTCAAGGGCGGCCTGTCGCGCGACGTGTGGATCGCCGTGCAGCCGGACCTCGCGACCCTGCGCCCGTACATCAAGAAGCAGGACCAGCTGCTCGTCGCCGCCGTGCGCCAGGCGGGCACCGTCGACCCCGCGCGCTTCGGTCAGGTGCGTGGCGCCGTCTTCGACGAGACCGTCCGCCAGTACGTGAACAACCCGCCGCCGGCGACCTTCCGCATGATCGTCTCGCCGCTGGTCATGTGGATCTGGATCGGCGCGATCATCACCTTCGGCGGCGGGCTCGTCGCGATGTGGCCGGCGCCGGACGGCGTGCGCCGCCGCGCCCGCGGCCGCTACGCCGCCCGCGTGGCCAAGGAGCTCGGCCGCGCGTAGACGCCGGCCCCGCGCCCGGTGCCGGGGGCGGCACCGGACCGAGGTCTGTGTCACCGTGCCGGAGGTCCCGTGGAACCGCTGATCGTCATCGCCGTGCTCGCCGTCGTCGTCCTCCTCGTCAGCGCGCCGCTGCGGCACGCCCGGTCGGGGCGGGGCGAGGACCGCGTCGCCGTCGAGACCGACGCCCTGCTGGCCGCGAAGGAGGCGAAGTACCGCGAGATCCGCGAGCTCGAGCTCGACCACCGCACCGGCAAGCTCTCGGACGACGACTTCCGCGCCCAGGACCGCGCGCGCCGGGCCGAGGCCATCGAGATCCTCCGGGCGCTCGACGAGCTCGGCGTCGAGGCCCCGGCCGCACCGCCGGCCGCACCGCCGGCCGCACCGCCGGCCGCGCAGGCCCCGCCGCAGTCCTGACCGGCTACCATCGCATCCGTGGAAACGATCCTCTCCCTCCTCCAGATCGGCATCTCGATCGGCCTCATCTTCCTCGTGCTCATGCACTCGGGGAAGGACGCGGGGCTCTCCGGCGCGTTCGGCGTGGGCACGGGATCGGGCCCGCTGGGCGGCGGGTCGCTCGTGGAGCGCAACCTCAATCGCTGGACCGTCGGCTTCGCGATCGCGTTCGTCGTCAACACGATCGTGCTGCTCAAGGAGCCGTGGGCCTGACCTGCGCTTGATCTGGCGCGGGACGGGCGTAGGCTCCGTCCATGAGCCAGTTCACGTTGAAGAACCTCGCCGACGTCGAGGATGCGGCGGCCAAGCACGGGATGGCGGACGGCTTCTCGGCCCGCTTCGGCCGCGAGGACCTCGGGTGCGTGGAGACCGGCTTCGCGCTGCAGACGCTCAAAGCCGGGACGTCGTTGCCGTTCGGTCATCGCCACGACGCCGCCGAGGAGGTCTACGTCGTCATCGACGGGTCGGGCGACATGCTGCTCGACGATCTCGTCGTGCCGGTCGAGCGCCTCGACGCCGTCCGCGTCGCCCCCGGGGCGCTACGGTCGTTCCGCGCCGGCGACGACGGCCTCTCGTTCCTCGTCTTCGGGCCCCACCACCAGGGTGACGGCGCGATGACCCCCGTGCAGTGGCCGGACGCCGCCGCCTGAGCTACCAGGCGGCACGGAAGATCCCCAGCAGCTCGTCGCGGTCGGCGACGGGCGGGGTGTTGTGCAGCTCCGCCCGGCCGGCGCAGGCGTCGGCGACGTCCTCCAGCCGACCCTCGTCGACCCCGAGGTCGCGGATCCGCGACGCGTGCGCGAGCGCGGCGAGCCGCTCGGCGAGCGCCTCGACGGCCTCGCCGCAGGCGCGGTCCAGGGCGGTGAAGCCGTCCGGGAAGCGCCGGCGCAGCGCCGCCGCGGTGTGGGGCAGGACGACGGCGTTGGCCTGGCCGTGCCCGACCCCGCCGACCCGGACGAGGGTCTGCGAGCAGACGTGCGAGAGCCCGTACCAGGCGCCGTCGATCGAGTAGCCCGAGAGCAGCGCCGCGAGCGCGAGCTCGTCGCGCCCCGCTTCCAGGACGACGTCGGCGCGGTAGGCGGCGGCCGTCAGGCGGGCCGCCTCCAGCGCCGCTGCGGTCGGGACGGGGGAGGCGAGCGTCGTCAGCGGCGCCTCGACGGCGTGCGCGAGGGAGTTCGCCGCGCTGGCGGCCAGGGCGGCCTCCGGCTGGGAGGCGCTGAGGGCGGGGTCGTTGATGACGACCCGCGGGCGCACGCCCGAGACGCCGGTCACGCCCGTCGGCAGGCGGTGAACCTTCGTCATCTCGGCGGCGCTGAGCGTCGTGGGGACGGCCGCGGCGTGGCGGCCGGTCGCGGCCGCCAGCGCCTTGGCGGTGTCGATGACGCGGCCGCCGCCGACCGCGACGAGCAGCCCGTCACCCGGGGGGAGGCCGTCGAGCAGTTCGGCGCTGATCTCGTCGACGAAGCCGGGCCGCACGTCGAGGACGTGGGCGGCCCCGTCCACGAGCGCCGGGGCGGCCTCGCGTCCGCGCGCGGTGGTGAGCAGGACGTAGCCGTCGCCGAGCAGCGCCGGGGCGTCGGCGATCGCGCCGCGCCCGAAGCGGACCGTCCGCTCGCCGTCCTGCCAGGTGAAGCTGCGGGGTGCCGTCGTCATGGCCCGAGCCTACCCGTGGGCGGGTGCCGCCTCGCGCGGCGGCGCCCGGGCCCGGGGTCATCGCGGCCGGAGGATGAGACAGGTCGTCGTCGCGAACGCCAGCAGCCGCCCGTCGGAGGCCGCGGTGAGCCGGCCCTCGGCGATCGCCGTGCTGCCGCCGCGGTGGATGACGGTGCCCTCGGCCAACAGCTGCCCGTCGCCGACGGCGACGCCGCGGATGTAGTTCACCTTCAGCTCGAGCGTCGTGTAGCCCACGCCCGCCGGCAGCGTCGTGTGCACCGCGCAGCCGACCGCGGAGTCCAGCATCGTCGCCAGGGCGCCCCCGTGGACCGAGCCGATCGGGTTGAGCATCCACGGCGCGGCGTCGGAGGCGAAGACGATCCGGCCCTCCTCGACGACCGGCAGCGTGAAGTCCATCAGGGCGCCGATCGGCGGGCGCGGCAGCTCGCCGGCGGCGATGCCGCGCCAGATCTCCAGGCCGCTGAGATGCCGGCCGGCGTCGAGCGTGGCGCTCGGGTCCTCCCAGGCGAAGGCGTGGGTCCCGGCCGTCATGCGACGACCTCCGCGCCCGCCGCCAGCGGCACGGCGTCCGTCGCGTCCACGGCGGAGGCCGGGGCGCCCATCGCGGCCATCGCGACCCCCGAGGCCAGCGCGAAGCCGAGCATCAGCGTCCACGCCCCGTCGAACGCCGCGGCGTCCGGCCCGACGCCGAGGACGGGCACGAGCAGCGCCACGCCGAAGGCCGAGCCGAGCTGGCGGCCCATCGTGATGAGCGCCGCACCGGTGGCGAAGCGCGTGGGGGGCAGCGAGGCCGCGGCCGCGGCGGTCAGCGACGGGTTGACGAAGCCGACGCCCATGCCGCCGATGACCATGCCGGGCAGGAAGTCGGCGGCGTACGACGGCGTCCCGGTGAGCTGCGTCGCCCACCACAGGCCGCCGAGCGACATCAGGGCGGCGCCGACGGTCCCGACCGTGCGGGTGCCCAGGCGGGCGCCGAGGCGGGCCCCCGGGACGCTGAAGAGCGCGGCCGTCGCCGGGCCGGGGGCGATCATGAGGCCGGCGCGGAGCGTCGACTCGCCCCACACGGCGGTGAGGAACAGGACGGTCCCCAGCAGCATCGCCGCGAAGGCGACGAAGAAGAGCGTGGCGCCCGCGACGGCGAAGGAGAACGACCGCACGCGGACGATCTCGGGGTCCACGACGGGGGAGGGGTGCGTCCGGCAGCGGGCGACGACGATCCACAGCAGGACGGCGCTAGTGGCCAGGGCGCCGAGGACGCGGCCGCCCGTCCAGCCCCAGTCCTCGCCCTGCACGATGGCGACGACGAGCGTCGCGACGCCGAGCATCAGCGCGAACGCCCCGAGGAGGTCCGGGCGCACGGCGGCGGGGTCGCGGACCTCGTGCAGGATGCGCGCCCCGGCGACGATCGCGCCCAGGCCGATCGGCAGGTTGACGAGGAAGACCCAGTGCCAGCTGAGCTGGACGAGCAGCCCGCCGACGGGCGGGCCGGCCGCGGCGGCGACCCCGCCGGCCGCGGCCCAGATGCCGATCGCCACCGGGCGCTGCGCGGCGTCGAACTCCGGCAGCAGCAGCCCGAGCGTCGTCGGGATCACCAGGGCGGCGCCGGCGGCCTGCAGGACCCGGGCGGCGACGAGCAGTTCGACGGACGTCGAGGCGGCGCAGGCCGCGCTGGCGAGCGTGAAGAGGCCGAGGCCGAGGAGGAA
>CAZRLR010000139.1:0-10344 GCA_964600395.1 uncultured Conexibacter sp. | reverse complement strand
CCCCGGCGCGCGCACCCCGGCCAAGGTCTGCCGCAGCCGGCGCAGCGTACGCTACACCCTGCCGCGCGGGGCCCGGCAGGTCCGCCTGACCGTGGCCGGCGGGCGCCGGACCGTGAGCGTCCGCGGCGGTCGCATCACGGTGCGCTTCGACGGGCTCCCCAAGCGCGCGGTCACGGTCCTCATCACCGCGCGCGTCGACGGCAAGCGCTACGCCCGCCGGTCCGTCATCCATCCCTGCACGAAGAAGGCTGCCTGATGCGTCGTCGCCTGCCCCTCCTCGCCGTCCTTGCGGGCGCCCTCATCGCCGCGCCGGCCGCGGGCGCCGCCCCCGGGCCGCCGCTGACGGTCGCCGACCAGGCCGCGGCACAGGCGCTCGCCTGCCCCGCGCAGTTCACCGCCCCACGCGGCCCGGTGCTGCTGATCCACGGCACCGGCGCCAACGCCGCGGTCTGGGACCTCGGCATGCTCCCGGCGCTGACGAAGGCCGGCTTCGACGTCTGCCGGGTGCAGCTGCCCGAGGCCGCCGACGGCGACATCCAGGTCGCGGCCGAGTACGTCGTGGCCGCCATCCGCCGGATCGCCGCCGACGCAGGCAAGCCGGTCGCCGTCGTCGGGCACAGCCAGGGCGGCATGCTGCCGCGCTGGGCCATCAAGTGGTGGCCGGACGTGCGGACGCGCATCGCGATGGCGATCGGCATCGAGCCGTCCAACCACGGCTCGCCGCTCGTCTCCGCGCTGTGCAGCGCGCCCTGCCGCGCGGCGGCGTGGCAGCAGGCGCCCGGGTCCGCGTTCCTCACGGCCCTCAACGAGGGGGGCGAGACCGTGCCGCAGCTGCCGTACACGACGATCTCCTCGACGACGGACACGACGGTGCCGACGGCGTCCTCGCGCCTGACCGGCGGGGCGAACGTCGCCAACGTCGTGACCCAGACCGTCTGCCCCGGCCGCCAGGTCGACCACGGCCCGGCGATCGACGACGCCGCGACCTACGCCCTGACGCTCGACGCCCTGACCCACGGCGGCCTCGCGTCGATCGACCGGATCGACCGGTCCGTCTGCGCGCAGCAGTGGATCGCCGGGACCGACGCCCAGCAGATCGACCAGGCCCATCACGAGCGCGACGCCTACTTCGCGTCGACCTACCCCATGGGCACCCTCTTCCCGGCCGAGCCGCCCGTTCGTGCCTACGCGAAGCTCGCGCCGCCGGCGCCACGGGCGCGCCTGACCGTCACGCCGTCCCGGCTCACCGCGGGCCGTCGCACGCGCTTGCGGATCCGGGCCACCGGCGTCAGCGGCACCGAGTCCTGGCCGCTGCCCGGCGCCCGCGTCCGCCTCGCCGGCCGCACCTTCACCACGGGCGCCGACGGCACCGCCGTCGTGCGCCTGACCATCCACAAGGCCGGACGACGCGCCGCGACGCTGACGGCCGGGGGCCTGCCCCCGGCCCGGGCGACGCTCACCGTCGTACGACCCCGCACCCACCACCACGACGGGACGACCCGATGACCGCACGCCACCTCACCCTGCTCGCCTCCGCGGCCCTCGCGTGCGCGGCACCGCAGGCCGCAGCCGCTGCGCCCGTCGCCTGGCACACCGCCTGGGGACGCTCGCAGGCCACGTCGCCGACCACCCCGCCGTTGACCGACCAGACCGTCCGCGTCGTCAGCCGCCTCACGGCCGGCGGCACGCAGGTGCGCGTCCGCGTCCAGAACGCCTTCGGCAGGAGCTCGAGCGTGAACGGGACCGCGCCGCTGACGATCGACGCCGCCACCGTCGGGCGGCGGTCAGCCGGCCCTGGCGTCGTGCCCGGGACGCTGCGCCCGCTGACCTTCGCCGGACGCCGTGACGTCACCGTCCCGCCCGGCGGGTCGGTCCTCAGCGACCCCGTCGCGCTCGTCGTCACGGCCGGTGAAGACCTTGCGGTGAGCGCCCACACGCCGCTGGCGGCAATGCCTCCCGCTCACCTGTTCGACACCGTCACGAACTACATCTCCGGCAGCGGCGACGCGACCGGCAACCTCGACGGCGCGCCGTTCACGACGACCACGACGACGACGCCGCTCATCGCCGCGGTGGACGTGTCCGGGACGCCGCTGGCCGGGACGGTCGTGGCCATCGGCGGCTCGGTCGTCGACGGGACCGGATCGACCCTCGACGGGCACGACGCGTGGCCCGACGACCTCGCCCGCCGCCTGCAGGCCCTGCCGGCCGCGCGGCACAAGGCGGTGGTGAACGCGGGCATCGGCACGACGACCGCCGCCCGCGCGTGCGCCAGCCCGCTCGGGCAAGGGGTGCAGGACCGCGTCAAGCGGGACGCGCTCAGCCTCGCCGGCGTCACCGACCTCATCGTGTACGCCGGCACGAACGACCTCAGCGGCTTCCCCGCCGGCGTCAACACCTGCAACGCCGCGCAGATCATCGACGCGATGCGCGACACGATCCGCCAGGCGCACGCCGCCGGCGCCCGCGTCTTCATCACGTCGATCACGCCGCGGGCGTCGTACAGCGAGACCCAGAACGCCGACCGCGCGCTCGTCAACGCCTGGGTCGCCAAGGGCGGCAACTGCAGCGGTGAGTGCGATCACGCCCTCGACTTCGACGCCGTCGTCCGCGACCCCGGGCAGCCCAACCGCATCGCGCCGAGCCTTGACAGCGGTGACGGCATCCACCCGAACCCCAAGGGCTACAGCCTGATCGCCGACTCCATCGACCTCGCGCTCCTCTCCCCCGCACCGGTCGTCCCGGCGTGCCGGTCGCGACGCAGCGTCCGCTTCACGATCCCCAAGGGCGCCTCCCGCGTCCGCGTGCTCGTCAACGGTCGCCCGGTCCGCGCCCGCCGCAGCGGCCGCGCCGTGATCGTCGACTTCAGCGGCGACCGCCGGCGTCAGGTCCGTGTGACCGTCCTGGCCGCGGGCGGCTTCCGTCGGGTCACGACGCTGCGCCTCTGCACGATGAGGACCAGCGGCGCATGAGGCGCTCGGTCCTGACGGGCGTCGTGGCGGCGCTCGCCCTCGTCGCCCCCGCCGCCGCCCAGGCCGCAGCGCCCGGCACGACGCAGACCCGCACCTACCCCGGGGGCTACCGGGCGATCCAGTACACGCCCGCCGCGCTCGACCGCTCCCGTCCCGCGCCGCTGTTCGTGATGGTCCACGGGTGCGGCACGACGGCCGAGCAGCAGGAGGCCGCCAACGAGCTCGACCAGCAGGCCGAGCGCGACGGCTTCGTCGTCCTCTACCCCGACCACGACCACGCCACGGCGCTGCACGCGATCGGGTGCTGGAACTGGGTCACGGACACCACGCGCACGAGCCCGGACCCGGCCGCTATCGCCGCGATGGTCCGCGACGCCATGGGCCGCGGCACGCCGGCGATCGACCCCGCCCGCGTCTACCTCGCCGGCATGTCGTCCGGCGCCATGATCAGCGCCGTCCTCGGGGCCACGTATCCGGACCTCTTCGCCGCGATCCACATGAACGCCGGCTGCGCCTACCGGGCCGGGGTCTGCACCGGCGCGGGGCCGACGCGCGACACCGCCGACCTGGCCCGCGAGGCCTACGCCGCGATGGGCGAGCGCAAGCGCGTGGTCCCCATGCTGGTCACCCAGGGGGACAAGGACGGCACCGTGCCGCCGTCCCACGCCGCCCAGGTCCGCGACCAGTGGCGCGAGACAAACGACCTCGTGCTCTCCGGGCGGCTCGACGGTCCCCTGACGGCCACCCCCACGCGCACGCGCGAGGAGACGCCCGCCGGCCGCTACCCGAGCAGCGTCGAGCAGTACGACGACCCCGCCGGCTGCACGCTCGTGGAGCGCTGGACGATCCACGGGATGGACCACTTCTGGCCCGGCGGCAGCGCCGATCCGGCGTCCGCGCCGTTCACCGACCCCAAGGGCCCGGACGGCGGGGACCTCGCGTGGGCGTTCTTCCGCCGCTACCGCAAGCCGTCGGCCCCGGGCGGCTCGCCCTGCGTCGCGGCCCCGGCGCCCAAGCCCCGCTGCCGCAGCCGGCGGCGCTTTCGCGTCACGGTGCCGGGCGGCCTGCGCGGCGTCCGCGTCACGCTCAACGGCCGGCGGCTGGCCGTCCGCGGCCGCGCGGTCGTCGTCGATCTCACCGGACGCCCGCGCGGCCGCGCGCGTCTGGTCATCACGGGACGCACCGCGACCGGTCGCCGCGTGCGCGTCGTCCGCACGTACACCACGTGCGCCAAAGCGCTCGCCGCGGCACCGCGTGCCGCTGCCGCTGCCGCCCCGCCTGTCCGGTGCCAGAGCCGCCACTGGGTCGGCGTCTGGGCTGCCGTCCCGACCGACGCGGGCCAGGACGCGGGCTCGCTGACCGCCAACGCCGACAACGGCCTGAACCCGCGACCGAAGCTCGACGACACGTCGGTCCGCGCCGTCTTCACCCCGACCTACGGCGGGTCCGACATCCGGGTCCACCTGTCCAACCGCTTCGGTGCCGCACCGCTGCGGATCGACGCCGCGACGATCGCCCGGCAGGCCGGCGGGCCGTCCCTGGTCCCCGGCACGCTGGCGCCCCTAACCTTCCGAGGGCGGCGCGACGTCACCATCCCGCGGGCCAGGACGTCGTCAGCGACCCGGCGCAGCTGACGTTCGCCGCGTTCCAGCCGCTCGCGGTCAGCGTCCACGTCCCGGACGACGTCGGCAACGTCACCCACCATCTCACCGCGCGGCAGACCTCCTACGTCACCGCTGCCAAGGCCGGCGACACGACGGCCGAGATCAGCGGCGCCTCGTTCACCGCCAAGACCCTCACGCGACCGATCGTCACCGGCCTGGACGCCCTCCAGGCCGGGTCAGTGGGTGCCGTCGTCGCCGTCGGCGACTCGCTGACCGACGGCGCGACGAACAACGCCACGGGCGTCCTGGACAGCACCGACGGGCGCGACGCCGACGCCCGCTACACCGACTGGCTCGCCCGCCGGCTGCGCGACGCGGGTCGGCCCTTGTCGGTGCTCAACGCCGGCATCAGCGGCAACAAGCTCCTGCGCGACGGGGCCGAGGGCGGCAACTTCGAGTCCTTCGGCCCTGCGCTGCTCAAGCGCTTGGACGCCGACGTGCTGCAGCAGGCCGGTGCGACGACCGTCCTCCTCTGGAGCGGCATCAACGACGTCTCGCAGACACCGCGCGCCACGCCGGAGGAGGTCGAGGCCGGGTACCGCACGGCGATCGACCGCCTGCACGCGGCCGGCCTGCGGGTGCTGCAGGCCACGCTCTCGCCGTTCAAGGGCTACCCGCCGACGCTCGCGAGCGGCGAGGCGGACGAGGAGGTCCGCCGCCAGGCGGTCAACGCCTGGATCCGCGCCAAGAGCCCGGCCGATGCGGTACTGGATTTCGACGCCGTCCTACGCGACCCGGCCGACCCGTCGCGCCTGGACCCCCGCTGGGACGACGGCGAGCACCTGCACCTCAGCTCGGCGGGCTACCGCCACCTCGCGGCGAGCATCCCGCTCGACCTCCTCGCTGACCCCGCCTGCGCGCACACGCTGCGGGTGACGGTGACGCCGCGGCGGCCGCGCGCCGGCCGCCTCACGACGCTGCGCGTCACCGTCCGCGAGGACGGCGCCGCGCTCGCCGGCGCCACCGTCCGGGTCGCGCGGGCGCGGGCGCGCTCCGGACCGGGCGGCGTCGGGCGGCTGCGGATCCGCTTCGCGACCACGGGCACGAAGACCGTCGGCGTCAGCGCACCGGACGGGACGCGCCGGCGCGTCCACGTCCGCGTCGTCCGCTGAGCGCTCCTCAGCCGGCGTAGGCCCGCAGCGGCGGCTCCTCGGTGACGTTGTGCGCGTAGCCGAGCGTCCGGGAGACCGAGTCGTCGCTCGCCTGCGCCTTCGCCGCCTTGACCGCGTCCGCCTTCAGCCCGGGGGCGTACGGCGTGGCGCACACGTCCTTCGGCAAGCGGCTGACCTTCGCCGGGCCCGGATGCCGGAGCGCGTCGACGAGGGCCGCGAAGGACACCGAGTCAAAGCGCGCGTCGTCGTGGTTAGCGACGCGACCCGGGCAGACCGCCTGGATGAGGACGTTCGTCGCCCCCTTGAGCGCCGCCCCGGACACGGGCTGGACGATGTCGTCGCCCGTCGTGCGGATCGTCGTCCACGCGGTCGGGCCTGGCGTCTCGTCCTTGCCGTCGTTCAGCGCCGCCAGGAGCCGCGAGTCCAGCCGTTGCTGCAGAAACGCCGGCGGGCACCCGCGACGGCTTCCGCACAGGGCGTCGAGTGTCGCTGCCAGCCGGCCGCCGTTCGTCCCGTGATGGCTGCCGGACGCGGTGACCGCGTCGGCGACCTGCCGGCGCAGGCTCGGCCAGTAGGTCAGCGCCCAACGCGTGAGCAGGCCACCTTGGCTGTGGGCGTAGACCGCGATCGGACGGCCGGCGCGACGGGACACGGAGCGGATCGCGGCGACGACGTACTCGGCGCTCGTCTGGATGTCTCCCAAGGAGAACTCGGGCAGGTCGACGTAGCACGTCGCCGACCCCGTCGCGCGCACGGCGGCGGCGAAGTCGACCGGGGCGACGAAGGCCTCGCGGCCGGTCGCTGACGTGCCGTGGACGAGCAGCACCGGCTCGCCCCCGGTCCGCAGGTTCCCGGTGCAGTGCAGCGCGGCCGCCAGGGTGGCCGGCGCCGTCCGCAGCGACGGGTCGGCCCCGCCGCCGGGCGCCGGCTCGAGCACGAGCGAGGCCGCCAGCGGCAGGTCCCGCGACGACGAGCCCGCGAAGACTCGGAAGCGCCCCTTCGCGGTCGTCCGCGCGTGCTTGTCCGCGTCGAACACCTGGAAGCTGTCCGCGCCGAGCGACAGCCTCACGACGCTCGAGCGGCCGGCCTTCAGCGTCACCTTGCGGAACGCCTTGAGCTGCCGCGGCGGTTCGCCGGCCGCCGCCGGGAAGCCGACGTACACCTGGACGGTCTGCGAGCCGGTACGCGTGCCCGTGTTCTTGACGCGGACGGAAACCGTCGCGCCGGAGCCGGCCTTGCGGACGCGCAGGCCGCTCATCCTGAACGTCGTGTAGGAGAGCCCGAAGCCGAACGGGAACAGCGGCTTCTCCTTCGCCGCGTCGTACCAGCGGTAGCCGACCTTCAGGCCTTCGCCGAACGTGCGGGTGTTGTCGGCGCCGGTGGTGTCGGAGGGGACGGTGATGGCGGGGTTCTTCGTCCCGGCGGCCGGAAACGACAGCGGCAGGCGGCCGCTCGGGTCGACGCGGCCGAAGAGGACATCGGCGATCGCCGCGCCGCTCTGCTGGCCGGGGTACCAGGCCTCGACGATGCCGGCGACCTGGTTCTTCCACGGCATGGCGACGGCGCCCGCGGTGTGCAGCACGACGACCGTGTTCGGGTTGGCCTTGGCGACCGCGCGGACCAGGTCGTCCTGGTCACCCGGCAGCGAGAGCGAGGTGCGGTCCATGCCCTCGGCGCTGACGTCGTTGACGAAGACGATCGCCTTGTCCGCCTTGCGGGCGGCGTCCACCGCAGCCTGCCGCAGCCACGGCTCCGGCGGCTGCCACCCGAGCTTCAGGACGGCGCCGCCGATGCTCGCGTTCGTCGCGTACTCCACGCGGATCGGGACGGCCTTGCCGGCCGTCAGGTCCACGGTGCCGTGGTAGGAGACGTCGGGCGCGCCGGGGTAGCCGGCGTTCTTGCCCTGGACGAACTCCGTGTCGCCGGCGATCAGGCGCTTGCCATCGAGATACAGCTTCGCATTGCCCGAGAACGTCAGCGAGAAGCGGTACTGCCCCGTCTTCGGCGGCGTGAGCGTGCCGGTCCACCGACCCGAGCTGGCACCGTTCGTGTCGGGGATCGTCTCGAAGACCTGGGTCGTCGTCGCGTCCGTCGAGGTGTCGAAGTCGATCGTCGGGTCCACGCGCGTGGCGGTCGGCGTCCCGGTGAACGTCGGGGCGCGGTCGGCGAAGAAATCACCCGACAGCCCGTGGCCCGAGCCCGACGCGGGCGTCAGGACGGACGCGGGGACCCCGGGCAGCGGCACGACGCCGCGGGTGCCCGCCGCGTAGGCGACCTTCGTGCCGGCCGGAGCCTGGCGCCGGATGGCGTCCAGCGGTGTGATCGGCGTGCCACCGCCGACAGCCGGCGAGCCACCCTCCTGCGTCTGCGTCCCCTTGCCGGCGTCGGAGCCGATGACCGCGATCGAGCGGTCGCTGCGCTCCAGCGGCAGGACGTGGCGGGCGTTCTTCAGCAGGACGGTGCCCTCGGCGGCGACCCGGCTCGCGAGCGCCCGGTGGGCGGCGGTGCTCACCGTCGGCTGCTTCGGCGAGACACCGGCCTCGAGCAGACCGGTCTGCGCCATGCCGACGAGGATGTGGCGGGCTGCGTCGTCGACGCGGGCCTGCGGCACCGACGCCAGCGCCGCGCGCTCACCGCCGGGCGGGAACGTCTGCAGCTGGAAGTTGTCGACCCCGGCGGCAGCGGCAGCAGCGACGTCGCGGACCGCGAAGACCGCGTCGATGCCGACGAACCCGCGCAGGCCCCAGCTCTTGACAGTGTTGATGAGCTTCGGCGTCTGGCAGACGGGCGTCCCGTTCACGCGGTTGTAGGAGCACATGACCGAGCCGGCCTTGCCGTCCTTGATCGCGGCCTTGAACGGCGGGAAGTAGATCTCCTGCAAGGTCCGCTCGGCGACCTGCGAGCTGACACCGGGGGCTCCCAGCGGCAGGCCGAAGCGCCCGAACTCCTGCGTGTTCGCGGTGAAATGCTTGATCTGCGCCAGGACCTTGGCGCTCTGGATGCCGCGCACGGTGTCCGTCGCCAGGCGGGCGTTGAGGACGGGGTCCTCGCCGTACGTCTCGGGCGCACGGCCCCAGAGCGGGTTGCGCAGCGGCTCGATGGTCGGGGCGAGCAGGACCGTGCCGCCCTTGCCGCGCAGCTCGGTGCCGAGGGCGGCGCCGACGCGGCGCGCCAACGCGGGGTCCCAGGTCGAGCCGAGGGTCACCGAGGTCGGAAAGGACGTCACGCCGGCTTCACCCTCGCCGACGCCGCTCGGGCCGTCGCGCAGGACGAGCGGCGGGATCCCGAGACGCGACACGCCCTTTACGCCGCTGGCGACGAAGTCGAGCTTCTCGTCCGTGGTCATCTTCGCGACGAGCTGCGCCGCGCGATCCTCCGGGCTCTGGGCGTGCGCTGCCGCCGGGGCAACCGTCAGCGCCAGCGCAGCCGTGGTGGCCGCGGTCAGCAGGGTGTGGGACAGGGGGGCTCGCAAGACGTCTCCTCGGGATCGTTGTCACCGGCCGGCCGCGGACAGACAGACCATTGCGACGGGGGACCGATGCACTTCATGATGAAACGTATCCCGAATTCATCTCACAATGGAAGATGTCCATCTGTCTAGTCAGGACGAGTACGCTCGCATCGTGCCGGCTGCCGCCACCACCTCGAAGGCCTATGGCGCCCTTCGTGCGGAGCTCGGCTCCGGCAAGCAGGTCCGACCGGTTCCGGCCGACGCCTTCCGCGCGGCGCTGCGACGCTTCGTCAGCGATCCGCGGCTGGACATGGGCGTCCTGGCGAGCGACCTCGGGGTCTCCAAGGCGACGGTCTACCGCTGGACCGGCTCGCGCGAGCAACTGCTCAGCGAGGTCCTCATGTATTTCAGCGACGTGGCGATGGACACCGCACTGGCGCAAGGCGCCGACCGCGCCGGGGTCGAGCGGGTGGAGGCGTTCACGCGGATCTACCTGGGACAGGTCGTCACCTTCGAGCCGCTCGGCCGGTTCATCCAGCACGAGACCCGTCTGGCGTTCCGGCTGCTCACCAGCCGCGGCGGGCTCGTCCAGCAGAATGTCGTACGCCGAACCGCCGAGCTGCTGGACGGCGAGGCCACTCGCGGGGGACTCGTCTTGCGGGCGCCGTCGGAGGAGCTCGCCTACGCGCTGACGCGCATGACCGAGGGCTTCATCTACAACGACTCCCTCGCCGAGGTCCAGCCGGACATCGAGGCGGCCGTCAGGATCGTGCGCCTCCTGCTGGCCTGACGTCCTCACCGCCAGTGGTGGCGACCTCGTGCGGCGTTGAAGCCCGGCGGGCACCCTCGTCGGCGGAGCGAGCGCTCGTTCGGCACCTGCTGATGCAGCGGTCTTGAGCACCGCGCCATTTTTTCGGACCGTAGTCCGGTGCCTTTGGCGCCTCGAAGCGTCCCGAGGCCCCGACCGGAAACCCCTTATTCAAGGGCTTTCGCGCCGACGGCGCGGCCGTCGGCGGGCGCTCGTCCGGTAGCCCGTCAGAACGGTCCCGCCGTGGGAAAGTCTTGGGACAGTCGGCCCCCAATTCCAGCGGTCTTCGGCGGTCTTGAGCGGCGATACGTCACCGCGCAACCACCGCACTGAGGAC
>CAZRLR010000138.1:6793-10486 GCA_964600395.1 uncultured Conexibacter sp. | reverse complement strand
CTACTGGTCGATCTGGAACGAGCCCAACCAGCCGGGCTGGCTCACGCCGCAGTGGGCCAAGGACCCGCGCGGCGCCAAGGCGCAGATCGAGACGGCGCCGACGATCTACCGCGGCCTGGTGGACGCGGCCTGGGCCTCCCTGCAGGGGACGAACCATGCGGACGACACGATCCTCGTCGGCGAGACCGCGCCGAAGGGGCAGAAGGACGCCAAGGGCCCGACCCGGGCGATCCCGGCGCTCCGCTTCGTCCGCCAGCTCTACTGCCTGGACGACAACCTCCAGCTCTACAAGGGGACCTCGGCGCAGCTGCGCGGCTGCCCCGTCGGCGCGAACGCGACGCAGGCCTTCGTCGACCAGCATCCGGCGCTCTTCAAGGCCTCCGGCTACGCGCACCACCCGTACGAGCTGCTCTTCAGCCCGCACACCTCGCCGGGCTTCAAGGACTACGCGACGATCGCGAACCTCAATGCGCTGACGAAGCTCCTGCGGCGGACCTACCAGCGCTACCGCCAGCCGGCGCCCGGCGGCGGCGCGAACGTCCCGCTGTATCTGACCGAGTTCGGCTACCAGACCGATCCGCCGGACCCGGGCGGGGTGAGCCTCGCGACCGCCGCGGCCTACGACAACGAGGCCGAGTACCGCGCGTGGAAGGACAAGAACGTGCGGACGCTCAACCACTTCCTCCTCGTCGACGACAAGCCGGTGCCCGGGGCGACGCCGTTCGAGCAGTACGGGTCGTCGTTCCAGACGGGGCTGCTGACGCTCGAGGGCAAGCGCAAGCCGTCCTACCGCGCCTACGAGTTCCCGGTCTACCTGCCTTCGCGGGTGGCCGACGCGAAGCGGCGCCTGCGCGTCTGGGGCATCCCGCGGGTCGCGCCGGACGGCGTCCGCCAGAAGGTGCTCGTGCAGGTCCGGGGCAAGTCGGGGTCGCCCTACAAGACGGTCGCGACGCTGAAGAGCGACGGGGACCGCGGCTACGTCGACGGGCGCGTGACCGTGCGGCGCAGCGGCGGCCTGCGCCTGGCGTGGAAGGACGGCGCCGGCAGGACATACGTGTCGCGGACGGTCACGTTCCGCGTGAAGTAGGGACCGCCGGGGCCGGGCGCGGGCCCTTGTCGAGGAACTCCGGCGGCAGCGGCCCCGGCCCGTTCGCGTCGCAGGCCCGCCGCAGCAGCTGCTCGTACTGGTCGGTCACCGCGTCCCACGAGTAGCGCTTGGCGCGCTCGAGCGCCTTGACGCGCAGCGCCGCCACGAGCTCGGGCTCGGCGAGCAACCGCTCCAGGGCGGCCGTCAGCGACGGGACCCCCTCGTCCCCGCTGAACGTCAGCCCCGCCTCCCCGACGGTCTCGACGTTCGGCGCGTGGTCGTTGACCAGGACGCAGTTGCCGGCGGCCAGCGCCTCGAGGATGACGGGGTGCGTCCCGCCGACCTCGGTCGGCGCGCAGAAGAGGTAGGCGTGGCGCTGCAGCTCCCAGTACCCCTGCCCGAAGATGTAGCCGGGGAAGACGACGCGCGGGTCGCCCTTGCGGCGGACCTGCTTGATGTACTCGTCCGCGTACGGGGCACCGCCGACGATGACGAGCTTCATGCCCTTCGCCTTCGCCTCGGGGATGCGCGCAAAGGCGTCCACGAGGAGGTGCGGGTTGTTCTCGGGCTCCAGCCGGCCGACGAAGAGGACGTACCTGCCGGGCTCCAGGCCGAGGCGCTCGAGCGTCTCGCTGCCCTCGTAGCCCGGGTCCTCCACGCCGTAGGGGACGACGCCGATCCGCTCGCCGTAGCGCTCGGCGAAGATCTCGGCGACGGCGTGCGAGTCGGTGATCGCCGTGTCCGCCCAGCGGGGGGACTTGCGCTCGGCGAAGCGCAGGTACGCCTTCGCGACGGCGGGCCACTTGGAGCGGTCGGAGTCCAGCCCGTCGACGTTGATGACCGTCGGGATCCCCGCCGCCCGCGTGATGAGGCACATGGGCGAGTTGCCGGCGATGAAGAACAGCGCGACGTCCGGCTTCAGCCGCCGGGCCGCGTGGATCGACGAGAGGAACGTGTGGGTGAACGTGTCCAGGTACTTGTTGCGGACGGTCGGGACGTGCACCAGGCGCGCGCCCTTCCACTCCTTCAGCCGCCGGTCCACGACGTGGGGGCGGCAGTAGACGACGACCTCGTGGCCACGCGCGGTCAGGCGGCTGGCGAGCTGCTCGGCGGCCGTCTCGAAGCCGCTGTAGGAGGCGGGGATCCCGCGGGTCCCGAGGATCGCCACCCGCATCGGGCGGTCCGACGGTCCGGGGGGCAGCAACGTCGCGCCGGCGGCGGGCTCCTGAGGTTCCTCACCCATCCAGCGCGAGGTTATAGGCCTGCACGTGCGCGCGACCGGCCCGCGACCACGAGAACTCCGCGGCGTGGCGGCGTCCGCGCTCGGACAGGTCACGGCGGAGGGCGGCGTCCGCGCTGACGCGGGTGATCGCGTCGGCGAACGAGCGCGGATCCTGCGGGTCGGCGTACACCGCGGCGTCCCCGCAGGTCTCCACGACGCCGGACGAACGCGCGGCGACGACGGGGACGCCGGCGGCCATCGCCTCCAGCGCCGTCAGGCCGAAGCCCTCGTGCAGGCTGGGCAGGACGAGGGCGATCGCGTGCGTCAGCAGGTCGGCCAGCTGCTCGGGGTCCGGGCGGTCCACGAGGCGCACGTCGTCCCCCGGCCGCAGCTCGGGGCGGGCGGTGCCGGCGAGGACGAGCGGCGGCGGTGCGGGGGCCCCGGCGTCCGCCGCCCCGCGCAGCAGGCGGTGGGCCTCCAGCAGGACGGGGAGGTTCTTGCGCGGCTCCTCGTCCCCGATGTAGAGCAGGTGCCCGCCGGCACCGCGCGGGTGCTCGGCGTGGACGAGCTGCCCGGGGCCGTGGCGGGCCACGACGATCCGTGCGGGGTCCACGCCCCAGCGCGAGCGCACGTCCATCGCGGTCGTGTGCGAGACGCAGATGACCGCGTCGGCGTGCCGGGCGGCGGCCCGGTGCGTCACCGAGGCCCAGCGGCGGAAGGCGGGGTCGAACGCCTCGGGGATGCGCTCGAAGGCCAGGTCGTGCACCGTGACGACCTGCGGGACGCCGGCCACGGGCGCGCGGGCGGGCAGCGGGTGGTGGATGAGGTCCGCGCCGCTCTGGCGGGCACGGCGCGGCAGCTCGACGGTCGTCCACCACGCGTCGACGCCGGCGTTCAGCCCCCGTCGCCAGGAGCCGCCCGACGGCGCGCGGCGGGCGCTGTTCTGCGCCTCGATGACGTGGACGCCGAGCCCCTCGAGGACGTCGACGAGGCGGGCGAGGTAGACGCCGGTCCCGGACGGGCCGCGCAGCGCGAACGTCGTGTCGATGAGGACCCGCACGGGCGCAAGCCTAGGCCCGGCGGGAGGGTCGCGAGCCGGTTGTGACGATCTGGCCCGATGTTGTCCCGGTCGCGCGCGAACACGACTAGCCTGTGCGCCGGTGCCCCGGACCGTCGTCCTCATCCCCGTCGCGGCCGGCCCGGTCGACGCTGCGCGCCTGGTGGATCTGCTCGACGCCCTGGCCGCGCACGAGCCGCTCGCGCGGGACGTCCTGGTCGTCGACGACGAGCAGCCCGCGCGCGCCTTCGCCCACCCGGACCTGACCGTGTACACGATCGCCAACCCGCGCCGCGGGCGGGGCATCCCGACGCTCGGGGGGACGAC
>CAZRLR010000138.1:0-6783 GCA_964600395.1 uncultured Conexibacter sp. | reverse complement strand
CGACGTGCGGGACGCTCGCCGGGCTGGCCTGGGTCACCGCGCACCACCCCGACGCGTGGGTCCTGCGGCTGGACGCCGACGCGCTCGTCATCGGACCGTTCGTCGCGGCGGCGCAGGACGCGGTGCTCGCGCCCGGGGTCGGGGTGCTCGGCTCGTGCCACCGGACCTGCAACGGGGACGTGCGGGACGTCGCCGCGATCGGGGCCGAGGTGCGGCGCCACCTGCGCCCGGTCTGGGCCTGGCGGCACCCGCCACGGCGCCCCTTCTGGGTGCGCCCGGCCGACCGGCACGTGCGCGCAGTCCTGCGCGCCGCGACGGCCGCGGGCTACCGCCCGGGCGAGCACTGCATCGCCGCGGGGTGCGCGATCAGCCCGGCGCTCGTGCGCGCCCTGGCGGCGCGTGGCTGGCTCGCCGACCCCCGGCGCTGGCTGCACGCGCGCCTGGGCGACGACATGGTCCTGGGGGCGATGGCCCGCGCGTGCGGGCTGACGCTCGAGGACCTGCCCGCCGTCTTCGGGCTGACGCACCGCGGCCTGCCGGGCCCCCCGCAGGACCTCCTGGATCGCCACTTCGCCATCATCCACTCCGTGAAGAACGACCCGGCGTGGACCGAGGCCGAGGTCCGTGGGTTCTTCGCGGCCGCCCGTGGCGCAGGCCCCGCCACCGCGGAGGCCCCGCGCTGATGCGCGTCCTCGGCGTGCAACCCGTCGACCACCCCGGCGGCGCGGAGATCGGCTTCCTGCGCCTGGCCACGCGCCTGCGCGAGCACCACGGCTGGGACGTGACGATCTCCACCCCGGGGGACGACGGTCCGATGACGCGGCACGGCTTCGCGCACGTGAAGCTCGACGTCGGCGGCCTGGGCGCCGGCGAGGGGGCGCGCGCGGTCGCTTCGTGGCCCAAGGCGCTGCTGCTGGCCCGCGACGCGGACGTCGTCTACCTGAACTCGACGGTCTGCGGCCGCCTGCTGCCGGCGCTGCGCGCGCCGTTCACCGTCCTGCACGTCCACGACATCGTCGACCGCGTCCCCCGCCACTGGCACCACGCGAACGTCGTGCTGGCGGACTCGGCGGCGGTCGCCGAACGCCTGGAGGGTCTGGAAGCCCACGTCGTGCACTGCCCGGTCGAGCTGGATCCGCCGCTCGCAGAGGCGCCGTGGCCGGCGGGTGCGGGCGGGGACGGGCCGATCATCGGCTTCGTCGGGCGGATCGAGCCGCGCAAGGGCGTGGCGGACCTGCTGATGGCCGCACCGGCGATCCGGGCGGCGGTCCCGGGGGCGCGGATCATCGTCATCGGGGACGACGCCTACGGGGTGGACCCGCGGTACCTCGCCGCCGTGCGCGAGAGCACCGAGGTCGAGCACGTGCCGTGGGTCGAGAACGCGCCCGGGGTCATGCGCCACCTCGACGTCCTCGTCGCGCCGTCCCACCAGGAGCCGTTCGGGACCGTCCTGGGCGAGGCCATGGCCGTGGGGACGCCGGTCGTCGCCACGCGCGTCGGGGGCCTGGCGGAGGTCGTCGACGACGGGGTCACCGGCGTGCTCGTCCCCCCGCGCGACCCGGTCGCCCTGACGGAGGCCGTCGTCCGCGTCCTGGGCGCGCGCGAGGCGATGGGGACGGCGGCCCGGGCGGCCGCGCAGCGCTTCGGCGCGGACGCGTACGCTGAGCGCGTGCGGGAGCTGATCACGCCATGAGCACGCCCGAGGCCCCGCACGACGGCACGACGGGCGGGGACGACCCGATCACCGCCGAGCACCGCCTGCGCGACGCGCGCACACGCTCCCGGCGCGAGAAGCGCGACCGGCGCGCGGCCAACCCGGACGGGCTGCGCATCGGCTTCGACACGCGCGCGGCGAGCGACCCGCGGGGCATCGGGCGCTACGTGCGCTCGCTCGTGGAGGCGCTGCGCGAGACCGCGGGCGCCGGGGACGAGATCGTCGAGGGGCACCGCCCGCGCAACGTCGACCTCTACCACTCGCCCTGGATCGACGGCGCGGCGCTGCGGTGCGCCGTCCCCCAGGTCGTGACGCTGCACGACATGATCCCGCTCAAGCGGCGGGCGGAATACCTGCGCACCGGGGTGCGCTTCCGCCTGCGGTACGCGGCGGTCGGCAAGGCGCAGCGGATCATCGTCCCGACGCACGCGGTGGCGGCCGACGTCGTCGAGCACCTCGGGGTCGGGGAGGACCGCGTCACGGTCGTCTCCGAGGCGCCGGTGGCGGCGATGCGCCCGCGCCCGGACGACGAGGTCGCGAGCGTCCGGGCCCGCTACGGGCTGCCGGCCGAGCCGTACCTGCTGTGGGTCGGCGGCCTGGAGCACCCGGACCCGCGCAAGCGCGTGGCCGCGCTGGCCGACGCGCCGCGCGACCTGCCGCTCGTCCTCGTCGGGCCGGCGAAGCAGTGGGCCCGGGAGCTCGGGACGCGCGAGGGCATCACGGTGACCGGGCACGTGAGCGACGACGAGCTCGCGGCGCTGTACACCGGGGCGCACGCGCTCGTCTTCCCGTCCGATGACGAGGGCTTCGGGCTGCCGACGGTCGAGGCGCTGGCCTGCGGCACGCCCGTGGTCGCGTGCGACGTGCCGGCGCTGCGGGAGGTGCTCGGCGACCGCGCGACGTTCGTCGACTGCGACGACCTGGGGGCGCTGCTGGCGGCGGCCGAGGGCGCGACGCGGCCGGCCCCGGCGCCGCCGGCGTTCACGTGGCAGGACGCGGCGCGGCAGACGTGGGACGTCTACCGCCAGGCCGCGCAGCGCAGGCGCTGAAGCAGGCGGCGGGCGGGCGCCGGTCCGAGGGGTCGAGGGCCCGTCCTCGGGGCCCATGGGCCCACATGATCGGCCCTCGATCCGCGCGTGCGCCGGTCCGGGGGGTCGAGGGCCGATCCTCGGGGCCCATGGGCCCTGACGATCGGCCCTCGGGCTCTCACCGACGACGCGCGGCGGCGATCGCGATCGCGCCTTCGCCCGTGACGACGAAGAGCGCGGTGACGTCGTCGATGAGCTGCTCGCGGGTGAGGGCCAGGCGCCCGTCCATCCAGGCGATGAGCAGCTCCGTGACGCCGCCGACGAGCAGCGCGGCGGCGACGTCGCCGATCGGGTCCTCGTCCTCCTCCAGGCCGTAGAAGCCCCGGGCGAACGTGGCGAGAATCTGCCACATGCGGTGCATCGCGTCCAGGCGGCGGCGGGCGAGCGCTTCGCTGCCAAGCGCCTCGACGAACAGGACGCGCGCCACGCGCGGGTCGTCGGTGACGTGGCGGATGAAGGCGCCCAGCGCCAGGTGCGCGGCCGCATGGGCGTCCTGCGGCGGCGCCTGCTTCGCGGCGGTCAGGACCTTGCGCGTGGCGTCCGTGGCGACCTCGTCGAAGAGCGCGAGCAGCAGCGCGTCGAGGTCGGCGAAGGACTCGTAGAAGTAGCGCGGGTTGAGCTTGGCGTGGGCGCAGACCCTGCGGACGGTCGTCCCCGTCCAGCCCTCGGTGCCCAGCAGCTCCAGGGCGGAGGCCAGCAGCGTCGCGCGGCGCAGGGCGGCGCGTTCTGGGGCGCTGGCGCCGCGGTAGCGGCCGCTGGGGAGGGCGGGCACCGGCTGAGTCTCGCAGGTCTGGCAACGGGCGTTGCCGAGTGCTAGCGTGCCATCGGGTAACACGCGTTGCCTGACTGTGCGACCTTGATCGGAGCCGGCGTGCCGCTGTCCCTGGACCCATCCGCGTACGACCGCGCCGAGCGCTTCGCCGGCGTCGACGAGGCCCGCGCGACGTACGGCGATGACGTCGTCGACCGGCTCGTGGCCGGGTGCTTCGAGGCCGACCCGGCGGGGGACGCGCTCGTCGCCGCGTTCCGGCGGCTGCCGGGCGGGGCGGGCTGGCGACTGCTGGAGGCGGCGCTGGCGGACGCGGACCTCGGGCCCGGCGACGGGGCGCCGCCGGAGCTCGCGGCGCTCCTGGCGCCGATCCGGGCGCTGCCGGCCTGGGCGGACCCGGCCCGGCTGCACGCCGGCGCCGTGGCCTACTGGCGGGCCGGGGCCGGGCCGCTGGGCCTGTCCCTGACCTGCGGCGCGCTCGCCTACGGCTACCAGAGCGCGTCCCTGTCGCGGCCGCTCGCCGCGACGGGTCGCCTCGAGCAGCGCGCGCCGCGACGGCTCGGGGAGACCGCACGGTGGCTCGTCTCGGTGACCACGCCCGGGGCCATGCGGCCGGGCGGCGAGGGCTACGCCGCCTGCGTCCGGGTGCGCCTCGTCCACGCGCTCGTGCGCGCGCACCTGCTGCGCGCGGGCGGCGGGTGGGACGTCGCGAACTGGGGCGTCCCGATGAGTGCGAGCGACGCGGGCTCGACGGCGATGGGCGGCTTCCTCACGGTGCACCTGGAGGCGATGCACGACCTCGGCGTGCACTACTCCCGACAGGAGCTGGAGGACATGACGCTGCTGTGGGCGTGGATCGCGACGGTGATGGGGGTCCCGGCCGCCCTGGCCCCGCCGGTGTACGCCGACGCGCGGGCGCAGATCAAGGCAGGGCTGGCGATCGACAGCGGGCCGGGCGAGGACTCCGCGCGTCTGATGCACGCGCTGCTGCACCACCCCGCACCGGTCGTCCGCCTCTTCCCCGGCCCGGCTCAGGGGCCGCTGACGGCGGTCCACGCGCACGTGCTCGCCGGCTTCACGCGCCGCTGGATGGGCGACGAGATGGCCGACCGGCTCGGCGTCGGCCGCAGCCCGCTGACGCACGCGGCGCTGCTGGCGCGGCCGGTGTCGCGCCTGCGGGGCGTCGTCCTGCGGACCGGCGTGCTCGGGGACGGCGACCGCCTCGGGGCCGTCGAGCGGTCGGTCGTCCGGCGGCTGCTGGCCCACGGCGAAGGGGTGCGCGCGCCGCTGGCGCCCGCGGACGCGGCGGCTCAGCCGGTCCTGCGCCGGGCGGCCTGACGCCCCGGGCCGTGCGGGGCCGAACGTCCGTTTCCTCCCGCCCGCACGGGCACAACCGGACGCTCGGCCTCGAGACGGCCCGCCCGCCGCGCCGAACGTCCGTTTCGTGGCGCCCAGGGGGGCAGAAACGGACGTTCGGCCCGAAGACGATGCAGACCCCTCGTCAGCCCGCCGGCGGACGCAGCCCGAACGGCACCCGCCGCCCCGGCGCCCGGCGCGGCTGGATCGCCCGCCGCCGGGCCAACGCCCCGCGTCGCAGCCGCCACGCGTCCGCGTACCCGCGCAGCAGGTGCCGCTCGCGCAGGAGCACGTGCCCGAGCGCGAGGACCTCGTAGCCGAGCACCCACGGCAGGTCCCGCCCCAGCGACCCCCACGTCTCGTGCTTGAGCATCATGAGGTAGCGGTTGCGGAACTGCAGACGGCGGTGGTGCTCGGGGACCGCCGCCCGCGTCGTCGGCGAGTAGAACCGCTGGTGCCAGGCGACGGCGGCCGGCTCGTACACGCTCGCCCACCCCAGCAGCTGCGCCCGCCACGCGAGGTCGACGTCCGACGCCCACAGCTCCATGTCCTCGTCGAGCACCTCGTGCCCGACCGCGCACTGCGCCAGCACCTCGCGGCGGTACAGGACGCAGGCGCCGTCCCCGCCGAAGACCTCGCACGAGCGCGGATAGGCGGAGGCCGGCTCCCCATGGCCGATCAGGCCGTTCTTGCGCCGCCGGTCCACGACCATCGCCGCGGTGTCCAGCACGTCCAGCCGCTCGCCCACAGACGGCCCCGTCGCCCGGATGAGCTTCGGCGCGACGGAGCCGACCCCGGGACGCCGCAGCCGGACGAGCGCCGCTTCCAGGAACCCCGCGCCCAGGACGCAGTCCGCGTTGAGCAGCAGGACGGCGTCCCCGTCGCTGTGGCGCAGCCCGGCGTTGATCGCCGCCGCGTAGGACAGGCGCTCACGCAGGCGCACGACGGTCACGCCGAGCGACTCGCACAGCGTCACCGTCGCGTCCGTGCAGGCGTTGTCGATGACGACGACCCGGGCCTCCCCCTGCGCGAGCGCCGCGGGCAGGCAGGCCTCCAGCAGCGGCGCCTCGTCGACGCTGAGCACGAGGATCGTCGTCGCGGCCGACATCTAGAGCAGCTCGCGGTAGACGTCGGCGGTGGCGTCCGCGGTCGCCTGCCACGAGAACCCGGCCGCTCGCGCGCGGCCGAGCGCCGCCAGCTCCGCGGCCCGTCCGGGCACGAGCGCCCGCAGGACCGCCGCGGCCAGGTCGTCGACGTCGAGCGCGTCGAAGCGCTCGGCGGCGGCCCCCGCGACCTCCGGCAGCGACGTGGCGTCCGCGATCGCGACGGGGACGCCGCGGACCATCGCCTCGGCGACGACGAGCCCGAAGCCCTCGTAGAGCGAGGCGTGGACGACGAGGGCCGCGCCGCGCAGCACGGCGTCCAGCTCGGCGTCCGGCAGGAAACCCGTCACGTGCAGGCCGTCCGGGAGCGGTGCCCCCTCCGGCAGCCCGAGCGCGGCGACGTCCCCGTGGCCGGCGATGACGAGGTCGTGCGCGATCGCCCCGTCCCGCCGCAGCGCGCCCCAGGCCGCCACGACGCGGGCGAGGTTCTTCTTCGCCCGCAGGTCCCCGATCGCCAGCAGGTAGGGGACGCCGCGGGCGGCCAGCCAGGCCGGTGGCGGCCCGTCGCCGACCGGCAACGAGGCGGCGTACGGGGTGATGCGGAGCTTGCCCGCGTCGATGCCGTACCGCGCGACCACGTCGTCCGCCGTCGCCTGCGACGGCACGATCACCCGCTGCGCGCTGCGCGCGGCCCGCGGCGTGATCCAGCGGTACTTCGTCCCCGTGCGGGTGCTGAAGTCGTCCGGATAGGCC
>CAZRLR010000137.1:0-10503 GCA_964600395.1 uncultured Conexibacter sp. | reverse complement strand
GACCGCCCCGGTCGTCCCCGTCACGACGACCCCCGCGACCACCGCCACGACGGCAGCCGCCGCGTCGACCGCGACCGCCGCGCCGGCCGCCACGACGACCGCGACCGCCCCGGCCGCGACGACGGCGGCGGTGACCCCAGCCACCGCCCCGGGGACCACGACGCCGCAGCCCTGACCGTGCCCCTGCTGGACCGCCGCATCGGCCTGCTCTTCGCCGTCTTCCTCGTCCTCCTCGGCGCGGCCTTCGCCCGGGCGCTCTACTTCGGGACGGTCAGAGGGAAGGCGCTGGCCCAGGCCGCGGCGACCCAGCAGGTCGCCACCGACGTCGTCCCCGCGCGCCGCGGCACGATCACCGACCGCAACGGCGACGAGCTCGCCGTGAGCGAGCAGTCCGCGACGATCATCGCCAACCCGTACCTCATCGAGCACCCGGGGGCCGCCGCCAAGGCCCTCGCGCCGCTGCTGGACATGGGGCAGGACGCCGTCCTGCGCGCGATCACCAAGCCCGACAGCGGCTACGTCGTCGTGCGCCGGCAGGTCCCCGCCGTCGCCGCCGACCGCATCGCGAAGCTCAAGCTCGAGGGCATCTCCCAGGAGGCCAGCGAGCGCCGGATCTACCCCCGCGGCCTGCTCGCCGGGCAGGTGCTCGGCATCGTCGGCCGCAACGACGACGGCGTGACCGTCGGCCGCGAGGGCCTGGAGTACGCCCGCGACAAGGCGCTCTCGGGGACGCCGGGCAAGCGCCGGACCGTCCGCGACGCCCTCGGGCAGCCGCTGCAGGTGCAGGACCTGCAGCCGGCCAAGGCCGGGGCGCACCTGCAGCTGACGCTCGACGCGGCGATCCAGTCGCGGACGGAGGACGTCCTGGCGCAGGTCGGTGCGAAGTACCGGCCCAAGTCCGCGACCGCCGTCGTCCTTGACCCGCGGACGAACGAGGTGCTCGCGATGGCCAACTGGCCGCGGGTGGACCCCAACCACCCCGAGCAGGCGCCGGCCGAGGCGCGCCAGAACCGTGCCGTCGGCTTCACCTACGAGCCCGGCTCGACCTTCAAGGCCTTCACCGTCGCCGGCGCGCTGCAGGACGGCCTCGTCCGGCCCGACACGGTCTTCGATCTGCCGCCGCAGATCCAGGTCGCCGACCGGACGATCGGCGAGTCCCACGTCCGCGGCCCCGAGGCCCTGACCACCGGCCAGATCCTCGCCCAGTCCTCGAACGTCGGCGCCATCAAGATCGGCCTGCTGCTGAAGAAGCGCCGCTTCGACCACTGGGTCCGCGCCTTCGGCTTCGGCCGCCGGACCGGGGTGGACCTGCCCGGCGAGGAGCGCGGCATCATCCTGCCCGTCGACAAGTACTCCGGCTCCTCGATGGGCAACCTGCCGATCGGCCAGGGCGAGTCGGTCACCTCCATGCAGCTGGCGACGGCCTACTCGGCGATCGCCAACGGCGGTGTCCTGCGCCGTCCGCAGGTCATCGAGAAGGTCGACGGCCGGCCCGTGCGGCGTCCGCCGGGCAAGCGCGTCATCTCCGAGCAGGTCTCCGGCCAGGTCCGCGAGATGCTCCGCGGCGTCTTCGCGCCGGGCGGCACCGCCGCGGAGGTGAGCATCCCGGGCTATCAGCTGGCCGGCAAGACGGGGACGGCGAACAAGGTCGACCCCAAGACCGGCGAGTACTCCAAGGCGAACTACGTCGCCTCGTTCGTCGGCTTCGCCCCGGCGAAGGACCCCAAGCTGCTCGTCTCCGTCATGGTCGACGAGCCGCAGGGGGCGATCTACGGCGGCGTCGTCGCCGCCCCGGCCTTCGGCGACATCGCGAGCTTCGCGCTCACCGCGCTGCGCATCCCGCCCACCTGATCGTCCGCGCGGGCGGGGTGGGACATATCATCGCCGGCGTGCGCATCCTGGTCGTGGAAGACGAGCCCGCCATCGCCGACTTCGTCCAGCGGGGGCTGCAGGCCGAGGGGCATCAGGTCGAGATCGCCGCGGACGGCCCGAGCGGGCAGGACCGCGCGATGGCCGAGGAGATCGACCTCGTCGTCCTGGACCGCATGCTGCCCGGCCGCGACGGGCTGCAGGTCCTCAAGGCGGTGCGGGCCGAGCGCCCGGCGCTGCCGGTGATCCTCCTCACGGCCCGCGCGGACGTCGCCGACCGCGTCGAGGGGTTGGACGCCGGCGCCACGGACTACGTCTCCAAGCCCTTCGCCTTCGAGGAGCTCGCCGCCCGCGTGCGCGCCCACCTGCGGGCCCCGGCCCAGGTCAAGGCGACGGAGCTCAGCGCCGGCGGCATCCACGCCGACCTGCTGACGCGCGAGGTCACGCGGGAGGGCACGCCGATCCACCTGTCGGCCAAGGAGTTCGAGCTGCTCGCGCACTTCCTGCGCCACCCGAACCAGGTGCTCAGCCGCGAGCAGCTGCTCAGCGCGGTCTGGGGCTACGACTTCGACCCGCAGACGAACATCGTCGAGGTCTACGTCGGCTACCTGCGCAAGAAGCTCGCGCTGCCCGACAGCCCGACGCCCATCCAGACCCTGCGATCGGTCGGCTACCGCCTGCGCGACAGATGACCCTGCGCCGGCGGCTGACGCTCGGCGTCACCGCCATCGTCGTCGGGTGCCTGGCCGTCGCGTTCGCCGCCGTCTACGCCGGGACCGGGGGCGAGGTCCGCACCCAGCTCGACGGCGACCTGCGCGGCGACATGGACGCCTTCTCCCGCGTGCTGCAGGGCGTCGGCGGCGGGACGGCCGGGGTGCGCGCCTCGGCCGAGGCGTTCGTCGACGGCCAGCCGTACGCCCCGAACTCGCGCCTGCTCTACGCCCGGCTGCCGGACGGCGGCGTCGTGACGAACGACCGCGACCTGACGGCCACGGGCAGCGCCGCCGAGCGGCGCGCGGCCGCCGCCGTCCTGCTGCGGTCGCCCGGCGCCCAGCAGGTCTCGCTCCCCGACGGGGCCCAGATCCGCCTGCTCGTCCGCCGGGTCGACACCGCCGGCGGGACGGTCGTGCTCGGGGTCGGCGAGTCGACCCGCCTCGTCGACCGCGCGCAGGACGGGGTGCTGCGCTCCTTCGCGGCCGCGGCGGTGCTCGCGGTGCTGCTCGCCTTCGCGGCGGCCACGGTGCTCAGCCACCGCATCGCCCGCCCCCTGCGCCGCATGGCCGGCGTCGCCGCCCGGATCGAGGAGGGCGAGCTGGACCCTCGCATGACGCCGAGCGTCGCGGGCGACGGCGCCGAGGTGACCGTCCTGGCCGAGGCGTTCGACTCGATGCTCGACCGCCTGCAGGCCGCCTTCGACCGCCAGAGCGCCTTCGTCGCGGACGCCTCCCACGAGCTGCGCACGCCGTTGACCGTCATCCGTGGCCAGCTCGAGGTGCTCGCGCTGGACCCGGCGCCGCCCGCCGAGGCGGTGCGCCGCGTCGACGCGCTCGTGCGCACCGAGGTCGACCGCATGGGGCGGATGGTCGAGGACCTGCTCCTGCTGGCGCGGGCGCAGGACGAGGGCTTCGTCCGCGCCGAGGACGTCGCGGTGCCCGAGCTCACCGAGGACCTGCTGGACGCCCAGCGCGCGACCGCCGACCGCGACTTCCGCCACGAGGCCCGCGCCCGGGGCGTCCTGCACGCCGACCCCGACCGGATGGCGCAGGCGATCCGCAACCTCCTGCGCAACGCGATCGAGCACACGCAGGACGGGGGGACGATCGTCCTGTGGGTCGACCACGACGGCGGGCGCCTGACCGTCGGCGTCGACGACGACGGCCCGGGGATCCCGGCCGACGAGCGCCAGCGCGTCTTCAACCGCTTCCACCGCGCCGACGCGCACGGGCCGCGTGGCAGCGGCACCGGCACGGGGCTCGGCCTGTCGATCGTCCAGGCGATCGCGACCGCCCACGGCGGGGTGGCGCAGGCGTCGTCGTCGCCCGCCGGCGGTGCCCGGGTGACGATGACGCTGCCGGGCTTCGCGCCCGACACGGCGCCGGTGCCCGGTTCGTCGTCGACACGCCCGCGATAAGCGGTCTCTCACCCGCCGCTCACGCGCCCCTCACGCGCCGTGACGACAGTGCGCCCCCTGATGTCCCGCCTCCGTGCACTCGTCCTGCTGCCCGCCGCGCTCACCGCGACGCTCGTCGTCGCCGGCTGCGGCAGCGACGACTCGTCCGGTGACAGCACGGCGGCCGCCCCGACCACGACGACCGCCGCGTCGACCGCGGCGCCCGCCGCGCAGGGACCCGTCGACGTCTCGCTGACGGAGTACAAGATCAAGCCGAGCGCCGTCAGCGCCCCGGCCGGGAAGGTGACCTTCGACGTCAGCAACGACGGCGCCATCCCGCACGAGTTCGTCGTCGTCAAGACCGACACGCCGGCCGCCGACCTGCTGAAGGGCTCCGAGGCCGACGAGACCGGCAACGTCGGCGAGCTCGACGAGAAGGCCCTGACGGTCAAGGCCAAGAAGTCCCTCACGCTCGACCTCAAGGCCGGGCACTACGCCCTCATCTGCAACCTCCCGGGCCACTACCAAGGCGGGATGTACGCCGACTTCACCGTCAAGTAGCGCCGATTGACGGCCCCATCGTCCACCGGTGCCCCGCACACCGGTAGGCGCGCGACGGCGACCTTCGGGTCGCCGTCCGCCGTTAAGCGCCGGGCGACGGCGGCTCCGGGCTTGTCGAACTCTTGACATGCGGTTGGGCGGGCCTTGCCGGGCCGGAGCGCAGACTGACCATCAGTTCCGCTCACCCCGTCTTCCCAGAGGAGCCGCACCATGGCCCAGACCCGTACGACGATCGCCGCCGGAGGCACCCTCCTGGCCCTCGGCGCGCTCGGCGCCGTCGCCGCGAGCGGCGGATCGTCCACCCCGGAGAACGCCGCGCAGACCACGGCGGCGCCCGCCCCGGTGACCCGCACGGTCGACGGGCCGGTGGAGGTCCGCACCGTCGTGGTCCACCGCGTCGTGCACCGGACGCGCCACGCGAAGGTGCGCAAGGCCGCCCCCGTCGCCGCGCCGGCCCCCCGGCCCACGGTGCCCGCAGCGCCCCCGGCCGCCAGGAGCATCACGTACGCGGCCCCGGCCCCGGTCGCCGCGCCCGCCCCGCGCGCCGCCGCACCGGTCCCGGCCCGGCCCGCGGCCCCGGTCCCGAGCCGGCCGCTGACCACCCACTCCAGCGGCGGCAGCTCCACCGGCGCGGGCGGCGGCGGGTCCGAGCGGGAGGACGACCACGGCGACGAGGGCGGGGAGGGCAACGATGACTGACCCCGTCACCCGCACCAAGCCGCGCCGCCGCTCCAAGGCGGTGCCCGTCTACACCGCCGCCGGGCTCACGTTCGTCGGGGCCACGGTGGGCCTGGGCGCCCAGATGGCGACGGGTCACGACCCGTCCCTCGGGGCCGCCAAGCGCACCGGCACCGTCACCACGGCGTCGGTGCCCGCCCCGGCCACGGTCGTCCGCCGGCACGTCCTCGTGCGCAGGGTCGTCAAGACCGCGGTCATCACGAAGGTGCTGCCGCCCGAGCGCCAGGATGCCGCCGGCGGGGGCGTCGCGGTCTCGGCCGCGCCGTCGTCGTCGGCCCCCGCCCGGGTCTCCGCGCCCGCGCCGTCCGCCGGCTACGCCGCGCCCGCGCCCGCCCCGGTGGCGGCGCCGGCACCTGTCCCGGCCCCGGCCCCGGCGCCCGCCCCGGCCCCCGTCACCCGGAGCTCCTGACCATGAGCGACCACCACGACCTCACAGTCCGCTGCATGGGCGGCGACGTGCGGCTGCTCGTCGAGGGCGACCACCGGTCCGCGGTCGACGTCCGCAGCCTCGCGGCCGTCGCCCGCGGCTACCTGATGGACCTGGACGAGCGCCTGTCGCGCTTCCGGCCCGACAGCGAGCTGTCCCGGCTGAACGCCGACGCGCGCGCGACCGTGCCGGCGACCCCGCTGTTGCGGGCGTGGGTGGGGTCGGCGCTCTGGGCGGCGCGGCGGAGCGGCGGTCTGATCGACCCGACGCTCGTCACGGCGCTGCAGCAGGTCGGGTACGCGTCCTCCCGGGCGGGCGAGACGCCTGCCGACCTCGCCGCCGCGCTGACCCGGGCGCCGGCCCGGCGACCGGCGCGGGCCGCCGCCGACGCCCGCTGGCGCTCGGTGCACGTCGACGGCGACGCCGGGACGATCACGCGGCCGCCCGGCCTTCTCCTGGACTCCGGCGGGACCGGCAAGGGGCTGGCGGCCGACTCGGCGGCCGGCTTCCTGCAGGGCGCCAGGCGCTTCGCGGTCGACTGCTCGGGGGACATCGCGATCGGTGGCAGCGACACCGAGCCGTACGAGGTCCGGATCGAGCACCCGCTGACCGGCGAGATCACCCACACGGCGGCGGTGGCCCAGGGCGGCATCGCGACCTCGGGGATCGACCGGCACGTCTGGACGACGGACGACGGCACGGTGGCCCACCACCTGCTGGACCCGTCGACCGGGCGCCCGGCGTGGACCGGCCTGATCGCCGTGACGGTCGTCGCCGACAGCGTCCTGGAGGCCGAGACCCTGGCCAAGACCGCGCTGCTGGGCGGCCCCGACGGCGCCCGGCGGGTGCTGCGCGACCACACCGGCGTCATCGTCCACGACGACGGTGACGTCGAGGTGCTCCAGCCGTCGGTCGTCCGGCCGCGCTTCGTGACGACCCGCGAGCTGCTGCAGGTCCCGTCATGACCGGCCCGGATCCCGAGCACTACGGGTGGTGGCTGACCAGCCGCTCGGCCGGCGTCGTCGCCCTGATCGCCGTCTCCGTCTCGGTCCTGATCGGCCTGACGATGGCGACGAAGATCCTGAAGCGGCCCAAGCTCAACCGCACGCTGATGTCGATCCACGAGCACGCCGCGCTCGCCGGGCTGATCGCGATGGCCGTCCACGGCCTCACGCTCCTGGGCGACCCGTGGCTGAACCCCGGGGTCAAGGGCCTCGTCGTGCCGTTCACGATGTCCTACCGCCCGCTCTTCACCGGGCTGGGCATCATCGCCGCCTTCCTGGCGGCCGTGCTCGGGCTGAGCTTCTACGCCCGCCGGCGCATCGGCGCGAAGCTGTGGCGCCGCCTGCACCGCTGGACGATCGGCGTGTACGTGCTCGGCGTGATCCACACGCTCGGCGCGGGGACGGACGCCTCGACGCTGTGGATGCGGGTGCTGCTGGTGGTCACGGGCGTCCCCATCCTGTTCCTCCTCATCCACCGCTTCCTGCCGACGCGCGCCGCGACCCCGACCCCGACCCCGGCCGTGGTCGCGGCGGGCGGAGCGCCGACGCGGCCGCGGGCGCGCATCCGCCCCCGGGCGGCCACCCCGCCCGGGTCGGCCCGCCTGGAGCGCTGAGCCGAGCCGGGCCCCGGACGGGCGGCTACGGGAAGACCGTGTCGCCCGTCTTCCGGCCCGGCTCTGCCGTCGACCACGGCCCGCCGGTGCTCCGCAGCCGGACGGCACGGCTGCCGCCCCGTCGTCCGCCGGTCCCGGATAGGGTCGCCGCCATGGGTTCCGAGCTCTCCGTGGTCATCGTCGGCGCCGGCTTCGGGGGCATCGCCGCTGCCATCGCCGCCCGCTCGCAGGGGATCGAGGACATCACGCTGCTCGAGCGCGCCGACCGCGTCGGCGGCGTCTGGCATCACAACACCTATCCGGGGATCGCCTGCGACGTCCCGTCCCACCTGTACGAGTTCTCGTTCGCGCCGAACCCCGACTGGTCGAGGCGCTACTCGCCCGGGGCGGAGATCCGCGAGTACGCCGAGCGGCTGGCCCGCGACCACGGCGTGCTGGACCGCGTGCGCCTGAACGCCGAGGTGCAGCGCGCGGACTTCGACGCCGCCCGTCCCGGCTGGACGGTCACGCTGACGGACGGCACGACACTGCAGGCCGACGTCCTCATCACGGCCGTCGGCCAGCTGCACGAGCCGGCGGTGCCGGCGCTCCCGGGGATCGACTCGTTCGCCGGCCACGCCTTCCACTCCGCGCAGTGGGACCACGACCATGACCTCGCCGGCCGGCACGTCGCCGTCGTCGGGACGGGCGCGAGCGCCATCCAGTTCGTCCCGCGCGTCGCCGAGCAGGCGGCGCACACGACGGTCTTCCAGCGCTCGGCGCCCTGGGTCATCCCGAAGCTGGACGCCGCCTTCGGCGAGCGGACGAAGGCGCTGTACCGGCGCCTGCCGCTCCCGCGGCTGTACCGGCGCCTGTACTGGTCGGCGTTCGAGTCGATCGTCCCGGCCTTCACCCGCGACCCCGAGCGCCGCGGGCGCATCATCTCGCGCGTCGTGAGCGCCCAGGCGCACCTGCAGCGGACGATCCAGCTGCGCGGCGACCGCCGGCTCATGGCCAAGACGAAGCCGACGTCCGAGATCGGCTGCAAGCGCATGTGCCTGACCTCCGAGTGGTACCCGACGCTGCGCCGCGACGACGTCGAGCTCGTGACGGACGCGATCGTCGCCGTCGTCCCGCAGGGGATCGTCACGGCCGACGGGACGACCCACCCGGTCGACACGATCATCTACGGCACGGGCTTCCGGGCCACCGAGCTGCTGGCGCCGATGCAGCTCACCGGCCGCGACGGCGTGACGCTCACCGAGGCCTGGGCCGGCGGGGCGGAGGCGTACCTGGGGATGACGATCCCGGCCTTCCCGAACCTCTTCCTCGTCTACGGGCCGAGCACGAACCACGGCACCGGCTCGGTGCTCGCGACCCACGAGGCGCAGATGGCCTACCTGCGCGACGCGCTCGGCCTCCTGGCCCGCCGTGAGGCCGAGGTGCTCGAGGTCCGGGCCGAGGTGCACGAGCGCTTCCAGGCCGAGATGGCGCGCCGCACGGCCAAGACGGTCTGGGCCAGCGGCTGCTCGAACTGGTACGTCGACGCCAACGGTCGGGTGACGAACAACTGGCCCGGCTTCACCGCCGAGTACCGCGACCGCGTCGCGCGCCTGGAGCGGGCGGACTACCACGTCCGGCTGCCCGTCCCGGCCTGACCGCCGGCCCCGGCGGCGACCGCCGGCGCGCCAGCAGCGGACGCCGGGGCGACCGGGTCCGCCGGTATCCTCCCGGCGGATGACGATCGGCAGCACGCCTGCAGGCCGGCGACCGTCGTGACGCTCCGCGACGTCCTCCCCGACGCCGCCGACGCCGTCACGGACGTCCCCGTGACCGGCCTGGCCTACGACAACCGCGCCGTCGGCCCGGGCACCCTCTTCTTCTGCGTCCCGGGCTTCACGCGGGACGGGCACGACTTCGCCGCCGACGCGGTGGCGCGCGGCGCGGGCGCCCTGGTCGTGACGCACCGCCTGGACGCCGACCCGGCCGTCGCCGCCGTGCCGCAGGTCGTCGTCGGCGACGTGCGCGTCGCGATGGCCACCGCGGCGGCCGCCTTCCACGGGGACCCGACCGCGACGCTGCAGACCGTCGGCATCACGGGGACGAACGGCAAGACGACGAGCGCCTACCTCGTCCACGCGTTGCTGGAGGCCGGGGGGCACCGCAGCGGCCTGCTCGGGACGGTCTCCTCGATCGTCGGCGGGACGCAGACCCCGACCGTCCGCACGACCCCCGAGGCGATCGACCTGCAGGCGACGCTTGCGGCGATGCGTGACGCGGGCGACACGCACTGCGTCATGGAGGTCAGCTCGCACGCCCTCGTCCTGCACCGCGCCGACGCGATCCACTGGGCCGGGGCGATCTTCACGAACCTCACGCAGGACCACCTGGACTTCCACGCGGACATGGACGAGTACTTCGCGGCCAAGCGGCTGCTCTTCGAGGCCGCCGACGCCCAGGGCGCGCCCCTCGTCGTGAACGTCGACGACCCGTGGGGCGCCCGGCTGGCGGCGGACTTCCCGCGCGCGACGACGATCGGCGTGGAGACCGCCGGCGCGGACCTGCGGGCCACCGACGTCGCGTTCGGCCTGACGTCGAGCACCTTCGCGCTGGACGGGCAGCGCCTGCAGGTCCCGCTGCCCGGCCGCTTCAACGTCCTCAACGCGCTCGGCGCCATCGCGATCGCCCGTGCGCTCGGCGTCGACGGCGCGACGATCGCCGCGGCGCTGCCCACGGCCGGCCGCGTCCCGGGGCGCATGCAGCCGGTCGAGGAGGGGCAGGGCTTCGCCGTCCTCGTCGACTACGCCCACACCCCCGACTCGTTGGAGAACGTCCTGCGCGCCTGCCGCGCCCTGGTCGCCGGCACGGGCGGACGCATCCTCGTCGTCTTCGGCGCCGGCGGGGACCGCGACCGCGGCAAGCGCCCGCAGATGGGGGCGATCGCCGCCACCGAGGCCGACGTGCTCTACGTCACGAGCGACAACCCGCGCTCGGAGGACCCGGCCTCGATCCTCGCGCAGATCACCGCGGGCATCCCGGCCGGCCGCGGGGGCGTGCACGTCGTCGAGGACCGCCACGCCGCGATCGCCGAGGCGGTCGCCGCCGCGCGCGACGGCGACGTCGTCATCATCGCGGGCAAGGGCCACGAGCAGGGCCAGGAGTTCGCCGACGGCGTGAAGTTGCCGTTCGACGACGTCGCCG
>CAZRLR010000136.1:0-10525 GCA_964600395.1 uncultured Conexibacter sp. | reverse complement strand
TGAAGAGCAGGGTCGTGCCCAGCGCCTGCAGGGGGTCCGTGGCGGCCGGTGCGGTCGCGACGCCCTCCGCGCCGCTGAGCAGCTTGGGCGGCCCGCCGTCCTTCGCCAGGTAGACGTCGGCGCTGAAGTCGCCGTCGTCGGCTGCCTCCTTCTCCCCCGTCACCCACGCCAGGGTGCTGCAGTCTGCGCTCAAGGCGAGCGGCGCGGCGTCGGCGAACCCGCTCGCCGGGTCGCCGGTGCTCAGGCGGGTGGTCGTCGTGGCGGTCGCGCGGTAGACGTCGTCCTGCCCGTCGTTGTCGCCGCCGAGGTTCTTCCCGGTGACGAAGACGACGGCCCCGTCGTCGCAGACGCGCAGGACGCGGTAGGGCGTCGTGCCGTTGCCGCCCGAGGCGGTCAGGAGCTTCGGCGCGGCGACGCCGCGGAAGGCGTAGAGGTCGCGGGAGCCGACGGTCGTGTCGGCCGCGGCGTCGAACGTCTCGGTCGTGTCGATGACGATCGTCGAGCCGCCGGGTGACTGGCCGGCGTAGACGGGCCGCGCGCCGGTGCCGTTCGCGTAGGCGGTCGGGGACTTGACCGTCGCGAACGTCGGGCCGTCGGCATAGTAGAGGTCGGCGCCGTTGCTGTCGCTGTCCTGAATGTTGGCCTGGGTGACGGTGGACTCCCAGTAGACGCGGCCGCCGTTGGGCGAGATGCCGGTCGAGAGGCCCTGGGTGCCGCCCGCCGTCACGAGCTGCAGCGTCCCGCTGGCGTAGCGGTAGACGTCCTCGGTGCCGTTGCCGGTCGCGTCGTCGCCGGCGAGCAGCTGCTCGGTCGTGGTGAACGCGATCGCCGAGCCGTCCTCGGAGGACACGATGCCCGTCGGCGCCGGGTTCGTCCCGCTCGCGCCGACGGCCGCGTTGCTCGAGACCAGGACGACCGTCCCGTCGCGCCTGGCGAGATAGAGGTCGGTCTGGGAGTCCGTGTCGTTCGCCGCGTCGAGCCGGTTCGTCGTCGTGAACAGCACGCCGCCGTCGGGCAGCACGCGGGTGTTCGCGGCGTCGAACTCGTTCGTGCCGACGAGGGTCGCCGAGCCGGGCGTGAGCAGGACGGGGCCCGCGCTGCCGCGCCGGACGTAGAGGTCCTCCTTGACGTCGGATCCCTCCGAGGCGTCCAGCGGCTCGGCGGTCGAGAACGCGACGACCTGCCCGTCGGCCGACACGCCGCGGAACGTCGCGTCGCGCGCCTGGCTGCCGCCGGTGACCGGCCCGCCGGCCTCGAGGGTCCCCTGCGACGCGAGCGCGACGGGGACGGCGATGGAGGCCGCGGCGAGCGGCCCCGCGATGAGGGCGAGGCGTCGGAGCTTCATGTCGCCCGTGACCCTTTCACGCCGGAACGTGGTCGAACAACCGGCGGTCACCGGCGAAGCCGTCCGGGCGCCCCTCGCCGGACCGCCCTAGATGTAGTACATCGCGACGCCCGCGTCGCGGGCCTCGCGTTCGACGACATCGGTGATCGTCGTCTCCGACAGCACCTTGCGCGCGGCTGCGGCCGCCTCGGCGAAGACGCCCTCCGCGTCGCGGCCGAGCGGCCCGTCGAGCAGCTCGACGATCTCCAGGACGGTGACGGTCGACGGGTCGCGGGCGAAGGTGTAGCCGCCCTTGACCCCGCGCTGGGACTTCAGGACGCCCGCGCGGCGCAGCGTGGCGAAGAGCTGCTCGAGGAACTGGACCGGCACGTCGCGGCGCCGGGCGAGCTCACCGATCGGGACCGGGCCGCTGTCACCGGCGCGGCCGAGTTCGGTCAGCGCCTTGAGGGCGTAGGGGCTCTTGGTCGTGATCGAGATCATGGCGTTACGGTTCCGCCATCGATCGTATGGCACGCATCGGCCGTTGGGCGCCGCCGGTGGCGCTCATGGTCCTCATCTTCACGCTCTCGGCGCAGCCGGACCTCAACTCGGGGCTCGGGACGATCGACCTCGTCGGCCGCAAGCTCGTCCACATGACGGAGTTCGGCCTGCTGTGGTGGCTGTGGCTGCGGGCGCTGGACACGGTCCCGGGGATTCGCTTCCGCCGCGCCGGCCCGCAGCTGCTGGCCGCGCTCATCGTCGCCGCCTACGCGGCGACGGACGAGCTGCACCAGACCTTCGTCGACGGCCGTCACGGGACGCCGGTGGACTGGCTCATCGACTGCGCGGGGATCGCGATCGCGATCGCGATCACCCGGCGCGTGCAGCGGAGGAACCTCGCGGCCGACGGTGCCCGAGGCCGCGACGTTCCGAGCCTCTAGGCGAGGAACTCGCAGTGGCAAGCGAGCCCTTAGGGCGCGCTTGTCACAGCCAGCCTCGTTCGGTCGCCATGAGGACGGCCTGGGCGCGGTCGACGGCGCCGAGCTTGCCGTAGATGTTGTGCAGGTGCGTGCGCACCGTGCTCGTCGAGAGCTGCAGCTCGAGGGCGATCTGCTTGTAGACCTTGCCCTCGGCCAGGCGCTTGAGCACCTCGACCTCGCGGGTCGACAGCGGGCACGGGTCGATCTGCCGCGTGCGGGCGCTCGTCGGGTAGGGCAGGTCGTACATGACGGCGCGCAGCTCGGTCGGCCCCAGGCCGATGACACGGGCGCAGCGCAGCAGCTCCGTCGGGGAGACCGCCGAGCCCTGCGCGTAGTGGGCGAGCATGTCCGCCAGGCGGACGAACGCGGCCTCGCCGGTGGCGTCGTCGGAGTGGTGGCGCTCGATGACGGAGGCGACCGCCTTGGGCAGGCCCCACCGTCGCGCGAGGACGCCGCCGACGAGCGCGTGGTCGACGCCGAGCTCGCGCCGCTCGCGGTGGATGCGCTCCTCGGGCGTGCGGGCGTTGCCGTGCACCTGGCCGGGGTAGCCCGGGTAGGCGTGCATGAGGACGAGCTTGCCGATGTCGTGCAGCAGCGCGGTGACCATGAGCCGGTCGCGGTGCTCGTAGTCGGCCTCCTGCGCGAGCCGGTCGGCGGCACGCTGGGTGGCCACACCATGCAGGCGGAACCGCTCGGGCGCGGCGTCCCACACGCTGGAGCGCTCGAAGAAGTCGAAGGTCCGGGCGCGGGTCGCGAGCGACTGGACCGCCTCGGGGGACAGCAGCTCGACGGCCTGGACGACGGACTCGACGCGGCCGCGCGTCTTGCCCTCGACCTGGTTGCCCAGGCGCAGGACGGCGATGACGAGCGCCACGTCGGACTCGACGGCGTTGACGACGTCGCCGGTCGAGATCCGGTCGGCGGTGACCAGGCGCAGGAGGCGGTTGCGGGACTCGGCCAGGGCCGGGAACGCCTCGAGCGCCTCGAACGCGGCGGTCAGCCGGCGGCCGTGGCCTTCGTTGTGGTGGCGCTGCGTCCCGGCCTGGTCGGCGTTGGACGTCGCGGTGGGGAGGGCAGCGGGGGCGGGGTTCATCGACGCGCTCTCTGTGAATTCGGTGGACATCTCTTCGACACCCTTATCGGCAGGGGTGGACGAATGATTGAGCCGCAGATCGCGGCCGGCCCGACGCGGCGTCAGACCGCGCGGGACGCCGCCTGGATGCGGGCCAGCGACGCCTCGCGACCCACGACCTGCAGCGTCTCGAAGATGCCCGGCGAGACCGCCGTCCCGGCCAAGGCGACGCGGACGGGCTGGAAGACGTCCTTCGGCTTGGCCTCGCGTGCAGCCACGACGGCCTGCAGCGCCGCCTCGATGCCCTCCACGTCCCACGGGTCGACGCCGGTCAGGGCGGCATGCGCGTCGGCGAGCGCTGCGCGCCCGTCGTCCGTGAGCCATTTGGCCTTGGCCTTCTCGTCGTCGCCGGGGCCGTCGAAGATGAAACCGCTCAGCGGCCAGAAGTCCGCCAGGGTCTGGATCTTCTCCCGCGAGATCGCGACGGCCTCGCGCAGGCCGGTGCGCCCCGTGAAGGTCTCGAGCTCCGCGGTGAGCTCGTCGAGGGACAGCTCGCGCAGGTAGCGGCCGTTCATCCAGCGCAGCTTCTGCTCGTCGAAGCGCGCGGGGTTCCGGGAGACGCGGGCGACGTCGAAGCGCTTGACGAGCTCGTCCGTCGGGATGATCGTCTCGTCGTCCGCGTCCCCCCAGCCGAGCAGGGCGAGGTAGTTGCGCACGGCGGCGGGCAGGTAGCCGGCCTCGCGCAGCTCCTGCACGGAGGCCGCGCCGTGGCGCTTGGAGAGCTTCTTGCCGTCCGGGCCGTGCAGCAGCGGCAGGTGCGCGAACAGCGGGGGCTCCACGCCCATCGCGACGTACACGAGCAGCTGCTTGGGGGTGTTGGAGAGGTGGTCCTCCCCGCGGACGACGTGGGTGATCCCGGCGTCCGCATCGTCCACCGCGACCGCGAAGTTGTAGAGCGCCGTGCCGTCGGCCCGGGCGATGACCGGGTCGTCGAGGTGGACGTGGCGGAAGGTCGTGTCCCCGCGGACGAGGTCGTGGACGACGGTGACGCCGTCGTCGGGGACGCGCAGGCGCACGGCGCCCTCGGCCTCGGGGGTACCGCGGAAGCCCTTGTCGGCCCCGTGCTCGGCCTTGTAGGCCTTCACGTCGTCGCCCGTGGCGGTCGAGCGGTAGGCGTGACCGTCGTCGAGCAGCCGCTGCAGGACCTCCTCGTGGCGGGCGGACCGCTCCACCTGCGAGATCGGGCCCTCGTCCCAGTCGATCTGCAGCCAGCGCAGCGCGTCGAGGATCTGCTCGACGTTCTCCGGGGTGGACCGCTCGCGGTCGGTGTCCTCGATCCGCAGGACCATCGTCCCGTCGTTCCCGCGGGCCATGAGCCAGTTGTAGAGCGCGGCGCGGGCCCCGCCGATGTGCAGGGCGCCGGTGGGGCTGGGGGCGAATCGGACACGCATTGAGATAGAACCTATCGATGCTCATCGGATGCCACGTCTCCCCCGCCGGCGGCGTCGAGAAGGCGGTGGAGCGCGGCGTCGAGCGTGGCGCGCACGCCATCCAGATCTTCAACCAGAACCCGCGGGCGTGGAAGCCGACCGTCTACTCCGACGACTCGGTCGCCGCCTTCCGCGACGCGATGGCCGGTTCGGACGTCGACGCGCTGCTCATCCACGCGGTCTACCTGCTCAACGCGGGCTCCGACGACCCCGGGATCCGCGAGAAGACGCTCGCCTCGCTGAGCGCGTCGCTGCGGGCCGGGGACGCGCTGGGCGCCCATGCGGTCGTCCTGCACCCCGGGTCGGCGAAGACCGGGGACGTCGGCGAGGCGATCGCCCGGGCCGGCGCGGTCATCCGCGAGGCCCTGGCCGAGTCCGAGCGCTGCCCGCTGCACCTGGAGAACACCGCCGGGGCGGGCGGGACGCTCGGCCGGTCGTTCGACGAGCTGGCCGCCCTGATCGACGCCGCGGGCGGCGACGAGCGCCTCGGCCTGTGCCTGGACTCCTGCCACCTGTACGCCTCCGGCCACGACATCCGCACGGCGGAGGGCATCACGACGATGCTCGACGAGTGCGCGGCAAAGGTCGGGATCGAGCGCCTGGGGTCGCTGCACCTGAACGACTCGCAGGTCGGCCTGGGCTCCAACCGCGACCGGCACGCGGACATCGGCAAGGGCGAGCTCGGCGAGCACGGCTGCGCGATGTTCCTGTCCGAGCCGCGCTTCGAGGGGCTGCCCGTCGTCCTGGAGACCCCGGGGCCCGACAAGAAGGGCACGCCGGCGGAGGAGATCGCGCTCTGCCGCGAGCTGCGCAAGCGCGGGCTGGCGGAGCGGGCGACGGCCTCCTAGGTCAGCGCGATCTCGGCGACCGCGATGCCGAGGTGCCGATGGTCGGGCGAGCCGGGTCGTTCGAGCTGCACGTCGAACGTCGGCGCCGTCAGGGCCACCTCGACGACCGGGCCTGCCGCGGGTCGCGAGAGGGCTCCCTCCAGGACGGCGGCGCCGTCGGCGGCCACCCTGCGGTCCAGCGTCACGGGCGTCCCGTCGAGTTCGACGACGAGCGCCTCGAGCTGATCGATCCGTAGGACGTGGCGGACCACGATCCGCACGCCGAGGCGGCCCGCGCCGGGAGGGTCGAGCCGGACGACGGCGCGGGGCTGCGTGCCGGTCCAGGCGAAGGCGCCGACCTCGTCGCGCTCAGGCGCGTGCCACCCTGGGAACGGCAGCGACGTCGCCGGGTCCCAGCGCGTGAGCTTCGACGCGAACCGCGCGGGCAGGCCCTTCATGCGGCGGTTGTAGTCGGCGATCACGCCGGGCGCGTGGAACGGTGGCGCCGGGAGGTCCGGCTTGGCACCCGCGGCGAGCGCCCGGGCCAAGAGCTGCTGCCCGTGGGCGGGGTCGGCGGCAAGGGCGTCCCGGACCGCCAGCAGGGGCGTGGCGTCGAGCGTGCGGTAGCTGTCCGCGCGCCAGGCCGCGGGATGCTTGAAGACGGTCGGACGGCCGGTCGTCGCGCAGCGCACGCCGCGCAGGTGCGAGGCCATGAGGAACGCGTAATCGACCGGCAGGCCGCTCTGCGCCGCGCCGGCCCAGGCGCCGACCCTCGGGCTGTCGCGCCAGTGCGCGATCGACGACGGCGGGACGAAGGCGTCGGGCGTCCAGGCGGTCGAGCCGGCGACCTCCAGACGGGTGTCGTCGTCCGCGCCGAGGAAGAGCGAGATGGCGTGCGCGAGGTCGACGTCGGGGCCGAGGACGCCGAGCAGATCCGCGAGGTGCTCCGGATGCCAGAGGTCGTCGTGCCCGAGGTAGGCCACGACCGGAGCCCGTGCCTGGCGCCGGCCTTCGGCGTTCGGGCCCGACTGCGACCCGCTGTTGGGCTGCACCGCCAGCCACCGCACCCGCGGGTCCGCCGCCGCGTGGACGACCTCTCGAGACGCCGTGTCGGACCCGTCCTCGACGACGAGGACCTCGATGTCCGCCACGGTCTGGTCGAGGGCCGAGGCCAGGCACGGCGCGAGCACCTGGGGCCAGCGGTAGGAGGCGATCACGACGGAGACCCTGGGGGTCCCGCGCCGGGCCCGCCGCCACGGCGCTAGAAGCGGAACGGGATCTCGGGGGTGTCGAGGGGCAGGCGGAACTTGTCCGGGGCCGCATGGTCGTACGCCCGCGTGGCCATGTTCACGAAGCCGGCCTCGTGCGTGCCGATGTTCTGAAGTGCGTGCCAGACCCCCGGGGGGATGACGACGAGCTTCCGGTTGCGCTCGGTGGACACGACCTGCTGCACCAGGCCTGCCGTGGGTGAGTCCGGGCGCCCGTCGTAGAGCACCCACCGCAGACGTCCATAGAGCATCGCCGAACGGTCGTGCTGGCCGTGGTGGCAGACCCAGCCCTTGATGAAGCCCGGCAGGACCGTCGCCAGGTAGACGTGCGGGATCGGCTCGCCCAGAGCCTGGGACCAGCCTTCGCTCAGCAACTCGACCACTTCGCCGCGCTGATCGGCCTGCGTCACCAGCGGACGGACGAGGACACCGTCGATCTCCGGCGCCACCGGCCGCCCCTCCGGCGTCACGAACTGCCCGTCCTTGACGCCGGCCTGCGGTTGCAGGACGGGGCTGGGCGACGGGGCGGGTGCGTCCATGCCCCGATCGTACCCGCCGCTTCCCCGGCTCAGTCGACGGCGCCGACGAGGACGGTCGCGCCGCCCGTGGCGAAGTTCGCGATGTCGGCGGTCGTGGCCTGTCCCTCCGGCGAGCCCATGGCCGCACCCATCGCCGCCTCGTCGGCGAAGTACAGCTCGGCCATGCGGTAGAAGTCGGACGCCGACCCGTCGGGCGCGCCGACGATCTTCGTCGTCTCGGCCTTCTCGATGCCGGCCACCTTGGCGACGAGCGGCATGTGCGTCTCGGCGTAGTAGGACTCGAAGGCCGCGGGGTCGGTCGGGTGGCCGTAGAGGACGGTGAGCTTGATCAAGGGAAGGCCTTTCGGGTCGGGAACGGCGGGGGTGCCGGACCCGACCCTCCCCCGTTCGCGCCGCTCCCGGCTTGTGGTCGGACGGGAAGGTCCGCAGCCGGATTTGTGACAGCGCTCGCGCGGTCGGCGACGGACGGGCGCCGATGCCGTGACGCCGGGGCCCGGACGCAGGTCCGGCGGCGTCGCGCGTGCTGGGGTCACCGCATGTGGATCGGACTGCTCACCGCCGGCGCGCACCCTGCCCGACCGGCCGCCAACGCCCACCTGGCGACGCTCTTCGCCTGGGGGCCGCGGACGCGGGCGCGCGTCGACGGGCCGCAGGCCGCGCTGCCCGACGGCATCCGCGCGCTGCGCCGCTCGGCCCCCGACGAGGTCGGGACGCTCTGCCGGCCGCGGTGCTTCACCTGCCGCGAGCCCTACCCCCTGCCGGACCCGCTGGAGATCCGCGCGCAGCAGGACGCCGCCGACCTCGGCGACCCGGACGCGACCGACGGCCCCGACGATCCCGGTGCGGACGCCGAGGCGCGCCGCCTGGCCGGCGGCCGCACGCCCGCGCCCGGAGCGGCGGTCTTCGCGCTCGTGCACATCGCCGACGAGGCCCCCGAGGGCGACGAGGGCGAGGCGCTGGTGCTCGTCCCGAGCACGATGCTCGCGCTGCTCGTGCCGTTCGACGCGCTCGGGATCTTCTCCGGCCTGGTGGCCGACGCCTTCGGGGCGCTCGCGCTGCCCGAGTGCGGCGTGTGCGCAAGTGCCGTGCCGGGCGGGACGCTCGGTGAGCCCAACCGCGCGGCGCGGCGGCGCGCGGCCAAGGGTCGCCGCCGGCACGACCCTGGCGAGGGTGCGCGCGCCGCCTGAGCGGGGTGTGGCCCCGCCCCGTCAGGCGGGCTGCTGGGCGGTCTGCCCGGGAGCCGACCGCCACTCGTCGTCGCCGGGTGCCATGTCCGGCTCCGCCGGGCCCGGATCGCCGTCGTCGGCGTAGCCGTGGGCCGGCGTCGCGGCGGCGACCGGCACTTCGCGGACGGTCGGCGCCGGGGAGAAGTCCGCCGGCGGCGCGGGCGCTTCTGCCGCCTCGGGCGGTGCGGCGACGGGTCGGCGGATCGTCGCCCGGCCGAGGAGGTGCTCGAGCTCGGCCTTCAGCGTCGGCGTGGACTTCACGCGGAACGCGTCGCCGAAGCGCAGCACCCGCGGGCCCTGCGAGGTCTCGAGCGCGAGGACGAGCTCGGACTCGCCGGGGAAGTTCTGCAGGACGTGCTTGAGGTCGTCGATGATCGACGGCGGGAGCTTGGAGGCGTCCAGCGTGTACTGCAGCGGCTGCGGGCCGACCGGGATCTTCGCGACCTGCTCCTTGGCGGCCTCGACCTCCTTGGCCGAGGGCGTGAACGGCTTGATCTCCTGGACGATGACCGAGGTGCCCTTGTCGCCGTGGTCGACCTTGCCGCGGACGATGAGGACCTCGTCGACCTGCGGCTCGTACTCCTGCAGGCTCTTGGGGAAGATGAGCAGCTCGACGGACCCCTCGAGGTCGTCGATCGTCGCGAACATCATCGGGTCGCCCGACTTCGTGCGGATCTTCTTCGCCGCGGTGACGATGCCGCCGACCTTCACCCACTCCTGGTCCTTGACGTTCTCGAGCTCGGACAGGCGGTAGTCCGTCTTGACGATCAGCGCCTCGCGGACCTCCTTGAGCGGGTGCGCGGAGAGGAAGAGCCCGATGGACTCCTTCTCGAAGGCCAGCAGCTCCGTCTGCTCGAACTCCTCGCTCGGGATCGGCGGGTGGGCCGGGGCGGCGAACGCGCTCGCGGCGCCGCTGCCGCTGCCGTCGTCGCCGAGGGCCATGTCGAAGATCGAGCCCTGGCCGATCTGCGCGTCCATCTGGATCTTCTGGCCGGCGGCCTGCGCCTGCTCGAGCACCTCGAGCATGCCCTTGCGCGACGCACCCGTCGAGATGAACGCGCCGCACTTGATGAGCGACTCGATCGCCTTCTTGTTCACCGCGCGCGGGTCGACGCGCTCGCAGAAGTCCCACAGCGACGAGAACGGGCCGCCCTCCTCGCGCGCGGCCTTGATCGCCTCCACGGCGGCGTAGCCGACGCCCTTGACGGCGTCCAGGCCGAAGCGGATGTTGCCGTCGACGACGACAAACTCGTGGTCGGAGAGGTTGACGTCCGGCGGCAGGACCTCGATCCCCATCTCGTCGCACTTGGCGGCGAAGAACGGGACCTTGTCCTTCGTGTCCATGACGGACGAGATGAGGGCCGCCATGTACTCGGCGGGGTAGTTCGCCTTCAGCCAGGCGGTGCGGTAGGAGATGAGCGCGTAGCAGGCGGCGTGCGACTTGTTGAAGGAGTAGTCGGCGGACTTCTCGTTCGTCTCCCACAGCCAGTCGATCGTCGCGGGCGCCACGCCGTTCTTCGCGCAGCCCTCGCGGAAGGCGGGCTCGAGCTCGGCCATCGCCTTGCGGTTCTTCTTGCCGATCGCCTTGCGCAGGTCGTCCGCCTTGGCGCCCGAGAACCCGCCGAGCGCCTTGGAGATCTGCATGGCCTGCTCCTGGTACAGGATCACGCCGTACGTCGGGCCGATGATCGGGTCCAGCCGCTCGTCCTTGGACTGCACGCTGTCGGGCGCGCGCTTGCCGCGGGCGTACGTCGGGATCTGGTCCATCGCGCCCGGTCGGTAGAGCGACACGAGCGCGA
>CAZRLR010000135.1:0-10613 GCA_964600395.1 uncultured Conexibacter sp. | reverse complement strand
TCGGCCCCGGCGCGCGTGAAGCTCGTCGACCTGAGCGCCTACATGTGCAGCAAGCGGCTGTGCCTGCCGGTCATCGGCGGCGCGCTCGTGCACCGGGACATCGACCACCTCACCCAGACGTTCGCCACGACCCTGGGCCCGTATCTCGCGCGCAAGGTCGCGGCGCTCGGCGTGCCGGGCGCCGGCGACGGCGGCGCGGGGGCCGGCGCGCGCTGAGCCGTCCTCAGCCGCGGCGGCGGTTCAGCGCCCGCTGCAGCGCACCGATCGCCCGGGGCATCGCTTCGGGCGGCGGGTCCGGGACGACGTGCAGGGCGTTGAGCGTCATCGCGAGCATCGTGTAGTGCCCAACGAGGAGGCAGAGCTCGATGCACTGCTCCTCCGTCAGCTCCTGCGCGAGGACCGCCCACGTCGCGTCCGTCAGCGTCTGCGTCGCGTGCAGCTCGTCGGCGGCGCGCAGGAGCAGCGCCTGGCGCGGGCGCCAGCCGTCCGCCTCCGGGCCGTCGTGGACGCGCTGCACCTCGACCTCCGTCATCCCCGCCGACCGCGCGATCCGCGCGTGCTGCGCCCACTCGTACGGCGCGTCGGTGTTGTGGGCGACGCGGAGGATGAGCAGCTCGGTGTCCTCACGGCGCAGCGTCCCGGCGGGCATCATCGCGCCCGCGAAGCGCAGCCAGCGGCGGAAGAGGCGCCGGTGGCGGGCGAGCGTCGTGAAGACGTTCGGCGGGCGTCCGCCCGTGGCGAGGGCGACGACGCGGACGATGGCGGTGTTCAGCAGGCCGATCTGCGCGCGGTCGCCGGGCGGGATGCGCGGGGTCGTCGGAGCGGTCGTCGGGTCGGCGCGGTCGGGCATGGGCCGATCCTGCCCGCCGGCGCGGACGCGCACGCCCGGCCTGCCCGCCACGGGCACCGACACGACGTCCAAAAGCCCCGCCGCAAGCGCCGGGGAATGGACGCCGTCCAAAACCCCCGCCGCACCCGCCGGCAAATGGACGGCGCCCGCGTGCCACGGCGGCGACGGTTCGAGGAACGACGACGACGCTGCTAGCTTCGGGGCCATGTCCACGGTCGTCCCCGCCCCCGCCGACCAGCCCGGGGAGGCCGTCGGCGAGCGCGCCCGGCGCCCCGCGATCCTCGCCGTGGACGACGAGCCGACGGTCCTGGCCGCCGTCGCCCGCGACCTGCGCCGCGGCTTCGGCGAGCGCTACCGGATCCTGCGCGCGCCCTCCGGTGCCGAGGCGCTGGACATCCTCAAGGAGGTCCGCCGCCGCGGCGACCAGGTCGCGCTGCTCATCGCCGACCAGCGGATGCCCGGCATGGCCGGCACCGAGTTCCTCGTCCAGGCGCGGGCGCTCGTGCCCGAGGCCAAGCGCGTCCTGCTGACGGCCTACGCCGACACGGACGCGGCGATCTCCGCGATCAACGACGTCGCGCTGGACTACTACCTGCTCAAGCCGTGGGACCCGCCGCAGGAGCAGCTCTTCCCCGTCCTGGAGGACCTGCTCACCGCCTGGGAGGCCGGCGCCGCGATGGAGGCCGGCGGCCTGCGCGTCATCGGCCACCGCTTCTCGAAGGACTCGCACGACCTGCGCGACTTCCTCGCGCGCAACCGCGTTCCGGCCCGCTGGCTGGACGTCGAGCGCGACAGCGAGGCGCGCGACCTGCTGAAGGTCGCCGGCGTCGCCGACGACCGCCTGCCCGTCGCGCTGCTGGAGGACGGCACCGTCATGGAGCGCCCGACCGTCCTGGAGCTCGCCCAGCGCCTGGGCGTCACCGGCCAGCCCGCGCAGGACCACTACGACCTCGTCATCGTCGGCGGCGGCCCCGCCGGCCTGGCGGCCGCGGTCTACGGCGCGTCCGAGGGCCTGCGGACGATCCTCGTCGAACGCGAGGGCCCCGGCGGCCAGGCCGGGCAGTCCTCGCGGATCGAGAACTACCTCGGCTTCCCGACCGGCCTGAGCGGCAACGACCTGGCCCGCCGCGCGACCGACCAGGCCCGCCGTCTGGGCGCCGAGCTCCTGACGATCCAGGACGCGGCGCGGCTGCACGTCGAGGGGACGGCGCGGATCGTCGAGCTCGCCGACGGCACGACGCTCAGCGCGAACACCGTGCTCGTCGCCTCCGGCGTCTCCTACAAGCAGATGGACGCCCCCGGCTTCCCCGAGCTCACCGGCGCCGGCGTGTACTACGGCGCGGCGATGACCGAGGCGCGCTCGTGCGCCGACCAGCACGTCGTCGTCATCGGCGGCGCGAACTCCGCCGGCCAGGCGGCGGTCCACTTCAGCTCCTTCGCCCGCCAGGTGACGATGCTCATCCGCGGCGACTCGCTGGCCAAGTCGATGTCGCACTACCTCATCGAGCAGCTCGCGGCGCTGCCGAACGTCGACGTCCGCACGGAGTCGCAGGCGGTCGCGGCGCGCAGCGCGGCCGGCCGCCTGAGCGGCCTGACGATCCGGGGGGCCGACGGGTCGGAGACCCTCGAACCCGTCGACGCGTGCTTCGTCTTCATCGGCGCGACGCCCCGGACGGACTGGCTGGCCGGCGTCGTGGCGCGCGACGAGCGCGGCTTCATCCTCGCGGGCCCCGACGTCCCGGCCGACGCCTGGCCGCTGTCGCGCCCGCCCTACGGCCTGGAGACGAGCGTCCCCGGCGTCTTCGTCGCCGGCGACGTGCGCGCCCGCTCCATCAAGCGCGTGGCCAGCGCCGTCGGCGAGGGCTCGATGTCCGTCTCGCTCATCCACCAGTACCTCGGGGACACATGAGCACGACCGACCTCGCCCGCCCGCTGACGCTCGACGAGCTGCGCCGCGTCGACCTCTTCGACGGCCTCGACGACGCCGAGCTGCAGCGCTGGCTCGAGGTCGCGCAGGTCTACACGATCACCACCGGCGACGTCTTCGCCGAGCAGGGCGAGCCGGCCCCCGGGCTGCAGCTCCTGCTCGAGGGGACGGCCCGGACGCTGCTCGTCACCGACGGGCGGACCGAGCCGATCGGCACCCAGGAGGGCCCGACGTGGCTCGGGGCGATCGCCGTCCTCACCGGCGGCACCGTCGGCGTCCGGATGCAGGCGACGAGTGACTGCCGGATGGCGCTCGTCCCGAGCGAGGACTTCATGGACCTCGTCATGGACCAGCGCGTCGTGCACCGCACGGTCATGCGCCAGATCTCGCCGGTCATGAGCCGCATCACGGCGATCGAGCAGAACCGCGAGCGCCTGGCCGGGCTGGGGACGATGGCCGCGGGCCTGGCCCACGAGCTGAACAACCCGGCGGCGGCGGCGACGCGTGCGGCCGCCGACCTCGCCGACGCCCTGGAGGTCCTCGGCGCGACGCTCGGGCGCTTCGTCGAGGCGGGGATCGAGCGCGAGCAGGCGCAGGAGCTCGTGGCGATGCAGCGCGAGGCGCAGGCCTACGCGGCGGCGTGCAGCACGCTCGACGTCCTGGACGCCGCCGACCGGGAGGACGCCCTGACCGACGCGCTGGAGGACCTCGGCGTCGAGCGCGCCTGGGCGCTCGCCGAGCCCCTGGCGATCGCGGGCGTCGACGCCGCCTGGCTGCAGCGCGTGCAGGACCTGGCCGGGTCCGGGACGCAGGCCGTCCTGGAGTGGGTCGCCGCGTCGCTGACCGCCCGCTCGCTCGCGACGGAGCTCGCCTCCTCGGCCGAGCAGATGAGCCGCCTCGTCGGCGCGGTCAAGACGTACGCCTACATGGACCGCGGCGCCGTCGTGCAGGCCGACATCCACGAGGGCCTGGAGACGACGCTCGTCGTCCTCGGGCACAAGCTCAAGCACACGTCGATCCAGGTCGTCCGCGACTACGACCGCGACCTGCCGGCCCTGACCCTGCGCGGCTCGGAGATCAACCAGGTGTGGACGAACCTCCTGGACAACGCGATCGCCGCGCTCGGTCAGTCCGGGACGATCACGCTCACCACCCGCAAGGACGACGACGGCGTCCTCGTGACGATCACCGACGACGGCCCCGGCATCCCGGCCGCCGTCATGGACCGCATCTTCGACCCGTTCTTCACGACGAAGGGCGTCGGCGAGGGGACGGGCCTCGGCCTGGACACCGCCCGGCGCATCGTCGTGGACCGCCACGAGGGGACGCTGACCGTCTCCTCCGTCCCGGGCCGCACGAGCTTCTGCGTGTGGCTGCCGCTGCACCCGTCACCCACCCTGACCGACCCGACCGACGAGGACGACGCATGAGCTCAGGCTGCACCCATCTGGACCAGATCACGATCACGCAGCTGCCCGAGTCCGTCCCGGGCTGCGAGGACTGCCTCGCCTCGGGCGGCGTCTGGCTGCACCTGCGGCTGTGCCTGACCTGCGGCCACGTCGGCTGCTGCGACGACTCCCCCAACCAGCACGCGACGAAGCACGCGCAGGGCAGCGGTCACGTCCTCATCCGCTCGCTCGAGCCGGGCGAGGAATGGTGCTGGTGCTTCACGGACGAGGTCGCGATGCTCATCCCGCAGATCGAGGGTCAGACGGTCATCCCGCCGTCCCCGATGCTGTCGTAGCGACCGGAACCGGGGCCGCGGCGGGCCCCGGGAGGCGGACGACCTCCTCGGGCGAGCCGACGAGCTGCCCGCCGCCGCACCCTGCGGCCGCCACGCGACGGCGGGGGTTGACGATGCCGACGAGGCCGAGCAGGCCGCCGAAGGCGACGAGGAGCGCCGCGATCGTCATGCCCGTGTGAAAGGCGCTGACCGACGCGTCGCGGACGGCGCCGGCGACCGCCGTGGCCTCCGCCCCGGTCAGGCTGCGCGTGTCGGCCAGGGCGAGGGTCTGCTCCCGCGCGTCGGCAACGACGACGCGGGCGGCCGGGGAGAGCTCGCGGCCCTGCAGGCGGTCGTCGATCGACGTGCCGAACGACGCGGCGACCACGGCGCCGAGCGACGCGACGGCCAGGAGCCCGGCGACGCGGGCGATCGCGTTGTTGACGCCGGAGGCGATGCCGGCGTTGCGCTCGTCGGCGTCGGCCAGGACCGTCGCCGTCAGCGGCGCGACCGTCATCGAGAGCCCGACCGAGAAGACGAGCAGGCCGGGCAACAGGTCGGTGACGTAAGTCACGTCTGCGGGCATGCGCGTGAACCACGCGAGGCCCAGGGCGGCGACGAGCGGGCCGCCGCCCATGAGCAGCCGCGGACCGATGCGGTCGGCCAGGGCGCCGAAGCGCTTGGAGAAGAGGAACATGACGACGGTCGTCGGGAGCGTCGCGATGCCGGCCTGCAGCGCCTCGTAGCCGGCGACCTGCTGCAGGTAGAGCACGAGGAAGAAGAACGTGATCGAGAGGCCGCCGTACATCGACAGCGTCTGCAGGTTCCCGACGGCGAAGTTGCGCCGGCGGAAGAGGCCGAGCGGGAGCATCGGGTGCGCGGTCCGGGCCTCGCGGACGAGGAACGCGGCGAAGACGGCCAGCCCCCCGAGGATCGGGACGGCGACCTGCGGCGAGGACCAGCCCTCCTGCGGCTGGCTCACCAGGCCGTAGACCGGCCCGGCGAGGCCGACGGCGCAGAGGATCGCGCCCGGCCAGTCGACGGGCGGCCGGGCGGTCGCGCGCGCCTCCGGCTCGGGGATCGCGGCCCGGACGAGGACGAGCGTCCCCAGGACGAACGGGAGGTTGATCGCGAAGATCCAGCGCCACGAGGCGGCGTCGATGAGGTAGCCGCCGAGGAACGGGCCGATGACCGTCGCGATGCCGCCCCACGCCGTCCAGGTGCCGATCGCCGCGCCACGCTCCTCGGGCGGGAAGGCGAAGACGATGACCGCCAGCGCGCTCGGCGCCAGGAGCGCGCCGAAGACGCCCTGCAGCGCGCGGGCGAGGACGAGCAGCTCGATCGAGGGGGCGACCGCGCAGACCATCGACGCGGCGCCGAAGCCGGCCACGCCGAGCGCGAAGATGCGCCGCTCGCCGAAGAGGTCGCCGAGCGAGCCGCCGACGAGGATGAGCGAGCCGAGGGTGAGCAGGTAGGCGTTCGAGACCCACTGCTGCCCGGCCAGGCCGCCGCCGAGATCGTCCTTGATCGCGGGGAGCGCGACGTTCACGACGGTCGCGTCCAGGCCGGCGACGAACGACCCCATGATCGCCGCCAGCAGGATCAGGCGCTTGCGGGAATCGGTGAGCGGGGTGGTCGCGATGGCGCCGACGCTAGCAGCGCCGTCAACGACCGAGGGTGCGCACGAAGAGCCGGGCGCGGCCGGGCACCTCGTGGCAGATCCGGCGCACCTCGGCCAGCCCTTCGCGCAGCGGCGCGTCCCCCACCTCGATGGTCATCATCGAGTCCTGGAGCGTCGCGATCCGGGCGTCCGCCCCGGCCATCGCCGCGACCGCGGCGTCGACGAAGCCCTTGACGCCCTGGGAGGGGTGGCCGGGCGGCGCGGGCGCGAAGGCACGCGTCGGCAGGCCGTGACGCTCGGCGAACTCGGTGTGCGTGCGCTTGGCGCGACCGTAGGCGAGCTGGACCGGCCGGAAGAGCTCGCCCTCCAGCCGGTCGCCGGTCTGGTCGTCGACGATCTCGTAGGCGTCCCCGAGCGCCGCGAGGGCCACGGCGATCCGGTCCACGACGACCGCGATCTCGTCGAGCATCTCCTGCCGGGCCACCGCGGTGCTGTACGCCATGGCGCCAGCGTACTCGCGGCCGCCGGCGCCGCCCGGATCGGGTGCGGGTCAGGCGGCCTCGGCCAGCGGCGCGTCGGCCACGGGCGCGGCGACGGGCGCGGGGTCGGCGTCCACCGGCGGGGCCTCGGCCGGCACCGCCGCGCGGACGGGCGGCGCGTCGAGGAACGAGACGGTGTCGGCCACGATCTCGACCTTGCGCCCGCGCGGCTTGCCCTCCCCGGCGTCCCACTCGTGGAAGGAGAGCGCGCCGCTGACGGCGACCAGGCGCCCCTTGCTCAGGTGGGCCGCGCAGGTCTGCGCCAGCGGCCCCCAGGTCACGACGTCGAAGAAGTTCGGGCGGTCGACCCAGGCGACCTCGTCGTCGGGGCCGGTGACCTTGCGGCGCTCGTTGACGGCCAGGCGCAGCATGCACCGGCGCCCGCCGGCCTCGGGGTCGCGGGTCAACCGGCCGATGAGGACGACGCTGTTGATGTTGACGGACACGGGGTGCCTCCTTGGGATCGTGGACGCGGCCGGACGACCGCACCACGTCTAGGCGCCGGGGCGACGGATCCGCCCCCCTCCCCCGTCAGCCGAGCGCGCCGGCCTCGCGCAAACGCGCCTGTGCGTCGGCGTCCACGCCCCACCCCGCGAGCACGGCATCGCCGTCGGTGCGTCGCGGCCGCGCGGCCCCCGGCGTGCGGTCGAAGCGCGGCGCCGCCGCCGGTTGCACGAGCCCGTCGAGCTCGACGAACGAGCCGCGCGCCTGCATGTGCGGGTGCTGCGCGGCCTCGCCGAGCGTCAGGATCGCGGTGGCGCACGCCTCTTCCCCTTCGAGGATCGCCGCCCACTCGTCCCGGGTCTTCGTCGCGAAGACCTCGGCGAAGCGCCCCTTGAGCTCCGGCCAGCGCGCCTTGTCGAACTGCGGCACCTCCTCCGCCGTGAGCCCGAGCAGCTCGAGCAGCCGCGCGTAGAACTGCGGCTCGATCGCACCGACGGCGACGTACCCGCCGTCGGCGGTCGCGTAGGTCTCGTAGAAGTGCGCGCCGGAGTCCAGGAGGTTCGTGCCGGGCGCCGTCGCGTCCCACGCCCCCATCGCGACCATGCCGTGCATGAGCGACGTCAGGAGCGCCGCGCCGTCGACCATCGCGGCGTCGACGACCTGCCCCTGCCCGGAGCCACGCGCCTCGAGGATCCCGCAGACGACCCCGAAGGCGAGGAACATCGCGCCGCCGCCGTAGTCGCCGACGAGGTTGAGCGGAAAGAGCGGGCGCTCGCCCTCGCGCTGCATCGCGCCCAGCGCGCCCGCGACGGAGATGTAGTTCACGTCGTGGCCGGCGACCTGCGACAGCGGGCCGTCCTGCCCGTAGCCGGTCATGCGGCCGTAGACCAGGCGCGGGTTGCGCGCGTGCAGCTCGGCGGGCCCGAGGCCCAGGCGCTCCATCACCCCGGGCCGGAAGCCCTCGATGAGCGCGTCGGCCTCGGCGGCCAGGTCGGTGACGAGCGCCTTGCCGTCGGCCGAGCGCAGGTCCACCGCGATCGCCGCCCGCCCGCGCTTGGTCGGGTCGAACTTCGGCGGGAACATCGGCGCCTCGCCGAGGCGGTCGATCCGCAGCACGTCGGCCCCCATGTCCGACAGGAGCATCGCGGCGAACGGGTTGGGCCCGATCCCCCCGACCTCGAGCACCTTGACGCCATGCAGCGGCCCGCCCACGTTCTCGCTCATGGCGCGGAGTGAATCAGATTCACCTGGACGTCGGTCGGCGCCCCCGTCGTAGGGTCTGGACCATGCAGCTGCACCTCGACGACCTGCGCGCGACCTTCGGCTTCGGCGTGGCCGGCAACTTCGCCGGCCACCTCGAGCAGGCCGGTGAGGCGGCGGACTTCGTGTCCGTCCAGGCGGCGACCCCGGAGGCGCCGAAGGGCATCTTCCCCTGGTACGTCCCGGGCGACGGCGGCTTCCTCGGCGTCTTCCCGCTGTCGCACGACACGATCGCCGAGCCGCCGGAGACCGACGGCCCGGTCGATCTCCAGATCGAGCCCGAGGCCGGCGTCCTGTGCACCGTCGCCTACGCCGACGACGGCACGGTGACCGGCCTGACGCCGACGGCGCTGGCGGCCTTCAACGACTGCTCGGTCCGGCGGCCGGGCGCGGCGAAGATCAGCCACAAGAAGAACTGGGGACCGGAGGCCAAGGGCGTCGCGGCGAGCGCCTTCCCGATCGCCGACCTGGAGGCCGACGGCGCCACCGCCGGCCTGCGCCTGGCGAGCTTCCTGCGGCGCGACGGGCAGGCGCACGCCTACGGCGTCGACAGCCCCCTGGCCGGCTACTCCTACTACGGCGCGCAGCTGCTGGACTGGATCGTCGACCGCCTGAACCATCAGCGTGGCGCCGAGGGCACGCCGCTGGAGGACGTCGGCGCCCTGCTGGGCGCGGCGGGCCGCCCGGCGACGGTCCTGGTCGGCATCGGCGCCACCCGCTACACCGCGTTCGGCGCGAGCACGTACCTGCAGGCCGGCGACGAGTCGCTCGTCGTCGTCTACGACAGCGCGGTGAGCACGCCCGAGGCCGTCGTCACCGCCGTCACCGAGGGCCGCGAGGACGACCTGCTCGGCGCCTCCGTCCTGCGCCAGCACGTCATCGCCGGCTGACCACGAACGGGCGCCGCAGGGCCCCGGAAGGTGAACGACGGTTCCGCGAGGCACAACCCCGCCAACTCGCCGGCGACCGAGCGGCCGGAAGGTGAACGACGGCTCCGCGAGGCACAACCCCGCCAACTCGCCGGCGACCACCGACCCGCGCCGCACCCCGACGGCGCGCCGGCCCTCAGCCGGCAGCGCCGGCCGCGAGCGCGTCGACGACGGCCGCCTCGACGTCGGCGGCGCCGACCCCCGGGCGCACGTCTTCCAAGGCCCCGGCGGTCGCCGGATCCCACGTGAGCCCGAGCGCGGCGTAGACGTCGACGAGCGCCGCCCGCAGGCGCGCACCGCCTTCGACGACGACGACCGCCGTCGTGAGCGCGGCGCCCCGGATCGAGCGCTGCGCGATCCCCGCGAGCTTCACGGTGGAGCCCTCGGCGTGCAGCGACCAGCGGCCCGGGCAGTACTCGCCCGGCAGCTCGCCGGTGACGGTCGTCACGCCGACGGCGCGCAGGGCGTCCTCCAGCAGCGCGGCCAGCGCGGCGAAGCGCGCCTCGATCCCGGTGCCGACGCGCTCCTGCACGGTGACGAGCTCGACGACGACCGCGCCCTCGTCGTACCCGGCGGCGTGCCCGCCGCCCAGGCGGACGACGGGGACGTACCCGTGCGTTCGCGCGGCCTCCTGCGCCGGCGCGAATCCCGGCAGCAGCGCGTCCCGCCGGCCGAAGGCGAGCGTCGCGCCGGGGCGGAAGACGCGTGCGCACGGCCCGCGCGCGCCCGCGGCCACCGCGCGCAGCAGCGCCTCGCTGAAGGCCATCTCCGCGACCGGGTCCTCCGGGTGCCTGTCGCGGACGAGCTCCATGCGCCGGTCAGCATAGGCGCGGGCGGGCCCGGGCCCCGGGACGCACGCGATCGAGGGCCGATCCTCGGGGCCTATGGGCCCACACGATCGGCCCTCGCCGACGCCACCCGGTCGAGGGCCGATACGCGGGGGCCCAGGGGCCGCACGCTCGGCCCGCGATGCCCCCCCCGCGCGGGGGGCCCGGGGCCCCGGCCGGGGGGGCCCGGGCCCCGGGCCCGCCGGGGTCCGGGGGCCTAGCCCGGGGGCATTGGGCCCCACACGAGGGCCCCGCGCCGACGCCACCCGGTCGAGGGCCGATCCTCGGGGCCCATGGGCCCGCACGATCGGCCCTCGATGCCCCCCGGCGCGGGCTACCCTGAGCCCATGCCGGTGCTGCGCCCCGCGTCCTCCTCTCCTGACCACGGTCCCGGGCACGACCCCCGGGAGGAGCTCGCCGAGGCCCGCGAGGCCCTGGCCTACTGGGAGGACCGCGCCGCCGCCCTGCCGCGCCGCGCGGTCCGCGCCCGGCG
>CAZRLR010000134.1:0-10618 GCA_964600395.1 uncultured Conexibacter sp. | reverse complement strand
GCTCATGCCGCCGGGGTCCAAGACCACGCCGAAGCCGTCGATGCCGCGGGCCTTGAGGCCGACGGCGGCGCGGCGGGCGTCTTCCACCAGATCGAGCGGGTCGGCGACGTCGATGTCGGCCGGCTCGCCGTCGGTCAGCACGATCACCAGCTTGCGGAAGCTGCGGGCGTGGCTGATGACGCGCGACAGCGAGGTCTGGCCGATGCCGCGGCGCGGCGAGTTGGCCACGCGCGTGAAGGAGACGACGTCCTGCCCGTTGCCGAGGATCGTCAGGTACGCGACCGCGTCCTTGATCTCGGCGCGCTCGTAGAACTTCGTGCCGCCGATGACCTGGTAGGCGACCTCGCGACGCACGAGCGTGTCCTCGAGCACCCGGGACTGCGCGTTCGTCCGGTAGAAGATCGCGATCTCTGAGCGCGAGACGCCCTCCTCGAGCAGCCGCTCGATCTCCCCGACGACGTAGCGCCCTTCGGCGTGCTCGTCCTCGAGCTCGCGGACGACGATCGGATCCCCGTCGCCCTGGTCGGTCCACAGCGTCTTGGGGATCTGCGCGCGGTTGTGGGCGATGACGGCGTTCGCCGCGCTCAGGATCGTCTGCGTCGAGCGGTAGTTCTGCTCGAGCTTCACCTCCGTCGCTTTCGGGAAGTCGTCCTGGAAGTCGAGGATGTTGCGGATGTCGGCGCCTCTGAAGCCGTAGACGCTCTGCGAGTCGTCGCCGACGACCATGAGGTTCTGCGGGCCCTCCGGGTCACCGGCGAGCAGTTGCAGCAGCCGGTACTGCGCGTGGTTCGTGTCCTGGTACTCGTCGACGAGCACGTGGCGGAAGGTCGCGGTGTAGCGCGCGCGCACCTCCGGGAAGAGCTCCAGGACGTTGACGACGCGGCCGAGCAGGTCGTCGAAGTCCATCGCGTTCATCGTGTGCAGCTGCTGCTCGTAGAGGTCGTAGACGTCGGCGACCGTCTGCTCGAAGTAGGAGCCGACGAGCTCGCGGTAGGCGCCCGCGTCGCGCAGCTTGTTCTTCGCGTCGGAGATCTGGTGCAGGACGGCGTTGGGCGTGAAGCGCTTGGCGTCGACGTCCAGGTCGTCGAGGCAGCGCTTGATGAGGCGTTTGGAGTCGGCGGTGTCGTAGATCGTGAACTGGCGGGTGTAGCCCAGGCGCGGCGCCTCGCTGCGCAGGATCCGCACGCAGGCCGAGTGGAAGGTCATGACCCACATGGCCTTCGTCGAGTGCCCGAGCAGCAGCCCGACGCGCTCGCGCATCTCCTGTGCGGCCTTGTTCGTGAAGGTGATGGCCAGCACCTCGCCCGGGCGGACCTGGCCGGTGCGGATGAGGTAGGCGATCCGGTGCGTCAGGACGCGGGTCTTCCCCGAGCCCGCGCCGGCGAGGACGAGCAGCGGCCCGTCCCCGTGCACGACCGCCGCTCGCTGCGGCTCGTTCAGACCGTCCAGCAGGCTCTCGATGTGGGCGGCTGGTGCGGCGTCGGGCATCGCTTCCGAGGATAGGGGCGGGGTCGGCGGCCACCGCGGACGCGCCCGATCCACGGCGCATAGGTCGTCGGGGTGTTTTGAACCGTAAAGCCGTGCGATAGCGACACGTCGTTTTACGAACGGTCGAAAACCGTTTACCTTGATGTTTCACCGGTATGCCGTCTGCACGCTTACACCGCCTTCGCGGCCCCCTGCTCGTGGGTCTCGCCGTGGCCTTCCTCTCCGGTGGCGACGTCGCGTCGGCTGCAAAGGCCCAGCGGTGCCCGACCGCCGGCACCGCCGCGACGTCGGACGGGCTGGCGCGCGCGGCGCGGGCCATGCGCTGTCTCGTGAACGCCGAGCGCGAGCGCCACGGACTGCCTCCCGTCCGCAACTCCCGTCACCTGCAGCAGGCCGCCGCCCGCCACTCGCGCGCGATGCTCCTCGGCGCGACGTTCGACCACCAGGTCCCCGGCGAGGCGGCGCTGGACGCGCGCATCGAGGCGACCGGGTACCTGCGCCACGCCACCCGCTGGTGGCTCGGAGAGACGATCGCCTACGGCCAGGGGGCCCGCTCGAGCCCGGCGGCGCTCATGAACTCCCTCATGACGAGCGCACCGCACCGCGCGATCATCCTGGACCGGCGCTTCAAGGAGCTCGGGGTCGGGCTGCTCAGCGGCACGCCGATGGCCGGTGGCCAGGACACCGGCGGCGCGACGCTCACGCTGGACTTCGGGCGCATCCACACCCGCTGAGTCCCGCCGGTCTCTAGCCTGCGTCGGGTGTCGCCGAGCCTGACCGACGAGGTGCGCCGTTCGTGCGCGCAGATCGCCGCCACCAGCCAGGCGGTCCGCATCGACCAGGACGCCCTCGAGCGGGTCTGCTCCGGTGCGTGGGACGTCGTCGACGCGGGGCTGGACGCCCGCCACCATCACCTCGACGACGAGCCCGAACACGTGGCCAGGGCGATGCTCATCGGCGACGCGGTGAACTTCGGCTCAGGCTGGTTCCCGACCCTGCGCAAGCGCACCGACCCCGCCACGGGCCGCCCGCTGTCGGGATCGATCACGCTCGCGCTGTCGCTCGCCGAGCACCACCGGGCGCACGGCGTGTGGACCGCCGACGCCCTGCGCACGATGCGCGCCGACGCGCTGGCCGCGATCCTGCACCAAGCCCCCGACCACGAGCTCATGAGCCTCTACGCCCAGGCGCTGCGGGCGCTGGGCGCCTTCCTCGGCGGGCGGTCCGCGCTCGACGTCGTCGCTGACGCCCGCGGCTCGGCGGTGCGCCTGGCGGGCACGCTGGCGGCGGCGATGCCGATGTTCGCCGACCACGGCTTCTACAAGCGCGCGCAGATCACGGCGAACGACCTGGCGCTCGCCGGAGTGGCGTCCTTCGCCGACCTCGACGACCTGACGATCTTCGCCGACAACCTCGTCCCGCACGTCCTGCGGTGCGAGGGCGTGCTCGTGTACGACCCGTCGCTCGCCGCCCACATCGACGCAGGTCGCACGCTCCCGCTCGGGGGCCGCGAGCGCGAGATCCGCGCGTGCGCACTGCACGCCTGCGAGCAGATGGCGCCGCGGCTCGGGGTCCCCGCGCGCACGCTGGACACGTGGCTGTGGAACCGCGGGCAGGCGCCCGGGTTCAAGGCGGTCCCGCGGCACCGCTGCCGCTGCGTCTTCTACTGAGGGACGCGCTCAGCCGCCGGCGGGGCTGGGCCCCTTGACCGCCCGCAGCTGCCGGACCTTCGCGGCCTCGGCCTCCGCGTCGGGCACCGGCCCGCCGAGGTCGCCGACCGCCGCCTCGACCGCCGCCAGCCGCGTCGACAGCGCCCGCAGCGCGTCCGCGACCGGGTCGGGCAGGTGGATCCAGTCGGCGTCCGGGCCCTCGGGGCGCTTGCCGTCGATCCGCACCGGGTGCCCGGGGTTGCCGACCACCGTGGAGTTCGGCGGGACGTCCGTGATGACGACGGTGTTGGCGCCGACCTTCGCGCCGTGGCCGACGAGGATGGGTCCGAGGAGTTTGGCGCCGGAGCCGACCGTGACGTTGTCCTGCACCGTCGGGTGGCGCTTGCCGGTGGCAAAGCCGGTGCCGCCGAGGGTCACGCCCTGGTAGAGCGTGACGTTGCGGCCGATGACCGCCGTCTCGCCGATGACGACACCCATGCCGTGGTCGATGAAGAGGCCCTCGCCGATCTGGGCAGCCGGATGGATCTCGATGCCGGTGACCGCGCGGGTGACGTAGGCGATCGAGCGCGGTGCCACCGGCACGTGGGCGCCGTGCAGCGCGTGCGCCACGCGGTGGGCGAGCAGTGCGTGGACGCCAGGCCAGGCCGCGAGCACCTCGAGCGAGCTGACCCCGCGGGCGGCGGGATCGCGGGCGTGGGCGGCCGCGACGTCGTTGCGGATCTCTCCGGCCACCCTGGCGATCGTGCGCAGACCGAGCATGCTGCGCCAGAGCGTAGCGAGCGGCATCGGCCGCGCCGCCGCCCGGGCGGCGGCGTGCGCGATACTGCCCCCGTCGATGACCCCGCGCGTCCTCATCCTCCACGGCTGGCAGGGATCCGGGCCCGAGCACTGGCAGACCTGGTTGGCGCAGACCCTCGACCGGGCCGGGACCGCGGTCCTGTACCCCGAGCTCCCGGCCTGCGACAAGCCCTGCCCGGACCGCTGGGGCGCGGCGCTGCACCCGCAGCTGGCGGCCCTCGCCGCGCTGCCGGGCGACGGCGAGCGCGTCGTCGTCTGCCACTCCCTCGGCTGCGTCCTGTGGCTGCGCGAGGCCCGGCGGATCGCGCCCGAGCACCGGGTGGACCGCGTCGCGCTCGTCGCCCCGCCGTGCCCCGGGGCACGCGTCCCGGAGCTCGCGCAGTTCTACCCCTCGGGCGCCGAGCGCGAGCACGTGGAGGCGGCCGCCCGCGGCCGGACGATCCTCGTGTGCTCCGACGACGACCCGTACTGCCCCGGCCGCGGGGCCTCCGAGCACTGGGGCGCGCCGCTGGGCCTGGAGGCCGAGGTGCTGACGGGCACGGGCCATCTGAACGCCGAGGCCGGCTTCGGGCCATGGCCCGCGATGGCCGACTGGGTCATGGGCCGCCGCGCCGGCCTCGCCGCCTGAGCGCGTGGCTCGGCGTCAGTAGGCGAAGAACGGCAGCGACACGTACCGCTCGCCGCTGTCGGGCAGGACCACGGCGATCCGCTTGCCCTGGGACTCGGGTCGCTCGGCGACCTGCAGGGCGCCCCACAGGGCCGCACCGCAGGACAGGCCGGCCAGCACGCCCTCCTTGCGCGCGCACAGCCGGGCGGTCTCGATCGCGGCCTCGTCGCTGACGGGGATGACCTCGTCGAGCAGCTCGCGGTTGAGGACGGGCGGGACGAAGCCCGCGCCGATGCCCTGGATGCGGTGCGGGCCGGGCGCGCGCCCGGACAGGACGGCGGAGGTCTGCGGCTCGCAGGCCACGACCCGGAGCCTGGGGTTCTTGTGCCGCAGGTACTCGCCCGCGCCGGTGATCGTCCCGCCGGTCCCCACCCCGCACACGAGGACGTCGACCTTGCCGTCGAGCTGGTCCCACAGCTCCGGGCCGGTCGTGCGCCGGTGCGCCTCCGGGTTGGCCGGGTTGGCGAACTGGTCGGGCAGGAAGACGTCACGGTCCTCGGCCATCGCCCGGGCGGCCATCACGGCCTCGTTCATGCCGCCCATCGACTCGATGACCTCGACGCGCGCGCCGTAGAGGCGCAGCAGGCCCTCGCGCTCGCGCGACATGCCCTGCGGGAGGGTGAGGACGAGCTCGTAGCCCTTCGCCGCGCAGACGAAGGCCAGCGCTATCCCGGTGTTCCCGCTCGTGGCCTCGACGATCGTCGTGCGCCCCGGCTCGATCCGGCCCTCGCGCTCGGCCGCCTCGATCATCGCGACGCCGATGCGGTCCTTGACGCTGCCGCCGGGGTTGCCGGCCTCGATCTTGCCGAAGAGCTCGACGCCCTCCGGAGCGATCCGCGTCAGCTGCACGACCGGCGTCGAGCCGACAAGTGCTGAAACGTTGATCGGGATTTGCGCCATCCCGACGAGCATAGGGGCAAGCCGGGACGCCGCGCGCGGCCACGCGGGTCCCGTCGCCGGCGCCGTGCCGCTCAGGCGGCGCGTTCGTCGCGAGCCTCGGCGGCCGCGCGACGGTCCGTGCCGCTGCGCCGGTCGGCGCCGACGAACGCCAGCGCGGCGCCGCTGCGGCGGTCGACGCCGGAGCGACGGCCGAGCTGGTCGCCGAGCGCGCGGGCGGCCTCGGTGTCACGGCGCAGACCGGCGGCGAAGACGCCCAGGCCGACGACGAGCAGGGTCAGGGGGATGTAGCCGACGAGCAGCAGGACGGTCATGGCGCTCCTTCACGGTGCAACGGACGGGTCCGGCCTACATCGGCCTGCGTCCGCCGGGCCTTGAGGCGCTCAGGCCGGCGGGTGCGGATGCATCCGCAGTGCCCCGCTCGGGCACCGCGCCACGACCTCCTGGACCGCCGCGGGCTCGGCCCCGTCCGGGTCGATCCACGGTCGCCGCTGCGTGTCGAACACCGCCGGCAGGCCGCGCACGCACTCGGCGGCGTGGGCGCAGACCGCCGGGTCGAACGAGACGTCGAGGGCCGCACCGCGGTACGTCTTGCGGGTGTCGCTCACGCCGCCGACCCCGTCGTGGCGTCCTCGGGCAGGTCGAACTCGGCTCGCCGCCCGGCAGGCACGAGCTCCAGCCGGTCCGGGTGCTTGCGGATGAAGCCCCGGACGAAGGGGCAGAACGGCAGGACGGCGAGGCCCTCGGCTCGCGCCGCGTCGAGGGCGAAGCCGATCAGCGTGCCCGCCAGGCCCTGGCCGCCGTGCGCCGGATCGATCTCCGTGTGCGTGAAGGCGATCTGCCCCGCCTTGCGGCGGTAGGCGGCCAGGCCGACCTGCTCGCCGTCGAGCGTGATCACGAACTGCGAGCGCTCTGCGTCGTCGCGCACCTCGGTCGCCATGGGTCCAAGCGTAGCCGGGGGCCGGCGCGACGGCGAACGCGGCGTGGGCGGCGACCAGCCGGCGCGCCGTGTCCGAGCATGGACCGGATTCCGGGGTACCGTCATCGTCACCGCGCCCCGGCGCGTAGAGTCGCGTCGAGCATGCGAGCCGACGGCGACCTGACCGACAAGGGAACGCAGCGCACCTCCGAGATCCTGGAGGCCGCGGTGCGCTGCCTGTCGACGGACGGCTTCGCCGCCACGTCGCTGCAGCGCGTCGCCGACGAGGCGGGCGTCAGCAAGCGCGTCGTCCTCTACTACTTCGGCTCGCGCGCGGGCCTCTTCGACCACGTCGTCCGCCACGTCGGGGACCGCCTCGTCCGCCAGCTCGAGGCGAGCATCCGCGACCTCGAGGAGCCCGGCGACCTCATCGACCGTGGCTTCCGGACCCTGTGGGCCGCCGTCGCCACCGACCGGGCGCTCCTCGTGGCCTGGCTCGGCCTGCAGGCCGAGGCGCTCACGAACCCGGAGTTCCGCGAGCCGGCGGGCTACATCTCGGCCCGGCTGCGGGCCTTCCTGCGGACCGTCATCGACGGCATCCTCGCGCGCGGCCTGCGCCTGCGCCTGGACCCGGTGACGCTCGAGGTGCTCGTGCTCGCGACCGTGCAGGGCCTGGTCCTCCGGTACGCCGAGGCGGGCGACTCCCCCGAGCTGCAGGCGGCCATCTCGACGGCCGAGCGATACCTCGCCGACGCCAGCTTCCGCCCCGAGGAGGCCGTCACGACGGCCTGAGACGGACGGCGGTGCATCAGGGCCCCGCGAACCGGCGCGACGGAAACGCACCGCCTGGTACGTTTCCGCCGGTGGGGGGCTCCGGGAGCAGCACCGGCGGCGTGATGCGCCGCGGCTACATCGTGATCGCAGGGGTCGCCCTCCTGGCGGCCGCGCTCGCGTTCGTGCTCCTGCGTGGCTCGGGCGACTACAAGGTCCGCCTCGCGTTCGTCAACGCCAGCCAGCTCGTCAAGGGCGACCAGATCAAGGTCGGCGGGCTGCCCGTCGGCACGATCGACGAGATCGACCTGGGCGAGAACAACGAGGCCGTCGTCACCGCGACGATCACCGCGGACGACCTCACGCCGCTGCACGAGGGCACGAGCGGCCAGATCCGGATCAACTCCCTCTCGAGCGTCGCCAACCGCTTCATCGCGCTCAACCCCGGCCCGAACTCGAACCCCGAGCTCGACGACGACTCCCTCATCCCGACCTCCCGCACGACCTCGCAGGTCGAGCTCGACAGCGTCCTGAACACGCTCGACGTCGCCACGCGCAGCGCGACGCAGCGCCTGCTCCGCGGGACGGCCGGGCTCTACACGGGGCAGGAACGGGCCGCGAACAAGGGGCTGGAGGCGCTGGACCCGGCGCTCTCGCAGCTGGACGCCGTCGCCCGCGAGCTCGGCCGCGACCAGCCCGCGCTCGAGCGCTTCCTCGTGCAGTCGGCCACCGTTGTCAACGCGGTCGCCGACCGCGACGGCGACCTGCGCACCGCCCTGGACGGCACCGCGGCCACCGCGCAGGAGCTCGCCGACCGCAGCACCGCGCTCTCCGGCGTCCTCGCCAAGGCGCCGGCGACGCTGACCCAGGCCTCGCGCACGCTGCGCGACGCCGGGAGCACCTTCACCGCCCTACAGCCCGCGGCCCGCGCGCTGCGCCCGGTGGCCGCGCCCGCCACCGCCCTGGTGGGCGACCTGCAGCCGCTGCTGGCGACCGGCCCCGCCGCGCTGCGCTCGGTCAACGCGATCCTCCCGGACCTACAGCGGGTGCTGCGCGCGATGCCGGCCCTGCGCAGCCGGGCGCTGCCGGCCTTCACCGCGCTGAACGCGGCCATCGACGGCGCGCTGCCGATCGTCGACGAGGCCCTCCCCTACGTCCCGGACCTCTACCACGGCCTCGTCTCCGGCTTCGGCGGCGGCGCCGTGCAGGCCTACGACGCCAACGGCCACTACGCGCGCATCGAGCCGATCGCCAACACCCAGGCGCTGGCCGGGCTGCTCGGCGGCGTCGGCAACGCGATCAAGCCCGGCCACCAGGACGGCCTGACGAACCGCTGCCCGGGCGCCGCCTACGAGCCCGTCGGCGACGGCTCCAACCCGATCAAGCTGCCCGACGGCCGCTGCGATCCCGGCCAGGACCCGCGCCGGTGAAGCGCCTCGCCGCCCTGGGCGTGACGCTGCTCCTGCTCGTCGTCGCGCTGTCGGCCTCGGCCGGCGGGGGCGACGGCTCGTCCGCGAGCGCCGACGGCACCTATCGCGTGGACGCGATCTTCGACAACGCGGGCTTCCTCGTCCCCGGGCAGGACGTGAAGATCGCCGGCGCCAAGGTCGGCAAGGTCGCCGAGATCCACCTCACGCCGCAGCGCAAGGCGCGCATCTCGATGGACGTCGACCGGCGCTTCGCGCCGTTCCGCAGCGACGCGGACTGCACGATCCAGCCGCAGTCGCTCATCGGCGAGAAGTTCATCCAGTGCACCCCGGGGACCGTCTCGGGCCGCCCGCTGCAGGCCCAGGGCGACCGGCCGCCGACCGTCCCGCTGTCGGGCACGCACTCCCCGGTCGACATCGACACGGTCCTGTCGACGTTCCGCGCGCCGACGACGACCCGGCTGGCGCTGCTGCTCGACGCGCTCGGCAACGGGCTGGCCGGTCACGGCACCGACCTCAACCAGGCGATCCGCCGCGCCAACCCGGCGCTCGCCGAGACGAACCGCCTGCTGACGCTCGTCAACCGCGACCGCCGGACGATCCGGTCGCTCATCGCCGAGTCCGACCGCGTCATCGGCGTGCTCGCACGCCGGCGAGAGGACGTCGGGCAGTTCGTCAAGCAGGCCGCCGGCGTCACCGCGACCACCGGCGCGCGCCAGGCGCAGCTGCGCGCGACCGTGCGCGGCCTGCCCGCGCTGCTGGACGAGACGCGCCCCGCGCTCGCCGACCTGCAGTCCCTCGCCGACACGGGCACGCCGGTCGTCGCCTCGCTCGGCGCGGCGGCGCCCGCGACGACCCGCCTCCTGCGGCAGCTCGCGCCGTTCGCCGACCAGCTGCGCCCGACGCTGAACGCCCTCGGCGCCGCCGCCCGCACCGGGCGCGCCGCCGTCCCGGACGCGGCGCCGCAGCTGCGCCGCCTGCGACGTCTGGCCGTCCCGCTGACCCCGACGGCGAAGCTCACGGCCGACCTGTTCGCGAGCATGCGCGAGAAGGGCGCCGTCGAGGGCCTGCTGCGCTTCGTCTACTACGCGACGGCCGCGCAGGCGCGCTACGACGCCTCGGGCCACATCCTCGCGGCCTTCCCGATCGTCAAGGACACGTGCAACCTGTACGCGACGACGACGGTCAAGGGCTGCGACACGCACTTCGCCGCCGGCGCGGTCACCCGCGCCGCCCGCAAGCAGCGGTCCACGAAGCGGCGCAAGCCCGCCGCCGCGCAGCGCCCGTCCGCCGGGACCACGGCGCCGACCACCCCGGCCGCACCGGCCCCCGCCGCCCCCACCGCGCCCAAGTCGCCCCTGGCCGACCCGCTGAAGGACCTGCCCAAGACCGTCGACGGCATCCTCGGCGGGCTGCTCGGCGGCCTCAAGCCCAAGACCGGCGCCACGCCGGCGCCGGCACCGGCCGCTCCGGCGCCGTCCCGCGGCGTCAAGGACGTCCTCGACTTCCTCCTGGGGCAGTGATCGCGTGAACCGCCGCTCCCGTCCCTCCGCGCTGGCCAACCCGATCCTCATCGGGGCGGTCACCGTGCTCGTCGTCGTCGTCGCGGTGTTCCTCTCCTACAACGCGAACTCCGGCCTGCCGTTCGTCCCCGGCTACGAGATCGACGCGCTCGTGCCGGACGCCGCCGAGCTCGTCCCCGGCAACGACGTGCGCATCGGCGGCACCCGCGTCGGCTCGGTCAAGGCGATCACCGCCGTCCCCGGCGACCGCACCCCGACCGCCCGCCTGACGCTCTCGCTCGGCAAGGACGTCGAGCCGCTGACGAGCGCCACCCACGTCGTCATCCGCCAGCGCTCCAACCTCGGGCTCAAGTACGTCGATCTCGTGCCCAGCCCGAAGGGGCGCCCCGTCCCGGCGGGCGGCACGATCGGGCTCGCGCAGGCTTCCGGCGTCGTGGACCTCGCCGACGCGCTGTCGG
>CAZRLR010000133.1:0-10622 GCA_964600395.1 uncultured Conexibacter sp. | reverse complement strand
CCGCGGCGGGGGCGGCGCCCGTCGTCGCGGCCGGGGCGGCGGTCGTCGTCGCCGCCGCGGCCGGCGCGGCGCCGGTGGTCGTGGCGGGCGGCGTCGTGCTGCCGCCCTTCTGCTCCTGTGCGAGGCCGGCGACCTGGGCGGTCGTCGTGGCCGCGGGCGCGGCGGGGGCCGCGGCGCCGGTGAGCTTGATCGACTCGAAGTCGATGCGGCTGGCCTTCGACGCGGTCTGGAGCTGGAAGACGAGCGACGCGACGTCGTCGTCGGCGGGGACGGCCTTGCCGAGGTCCGCGACAGCGCGGTAGTCGGCGACGTAGGAGGCCTTCGCCGTCGCCGCGGTGGCCGCCGCCGTGTTCGCCGCCTGCAGGCGCTGCTGCGCCGCCGCGACGGAGTCCTTCAGCGTCGCGACGTCCTCCCGCTTGGGCGACAGGAGCAGGAACCAGAAGGCGGCGACCATCGCCAGGAGGGCGAGGACCATCACGACGGTGCGGTCACGGGTGGTCACTTGGCACCTCCGTTGACGTTCTGGGCGGTGCCGGTCACGGGGGGTGCTCCGGCGGCGGTCGCGGCGCCGGAGCCGGGGGCGGCCGGGGTCGCCGCCGCGGCAGCGCTCGGCTGCGGCTTGGCGTCGAAGAAGACGACGGCCTGGAACGTCCGGCGGCAGTCGGCGGCTTTGACCTGCGTCCCGGTCGGCGTCGTGCCGCTCGCGGCCGCGTCGCCCTTGACCGACTGCTGCAGCGCGACGCGGCGGACCCCGTCGACCTGGCGCAGGGCGGCGAGCATCGGCGGGATCGAGCCCTGCCCGGGCGCGCAGCCGGTCAGCTCGAGCGCCGGGACGTCGTAGGCGGCGCGCAGCGCGACGCCGCCACCGCCGCTCGAGGACTGGGAGGAGACCGTCCCGGTGAGCGCGGTCAGGGTGATGTCGCGCGGCAGCGTGCGGCCGAGCTCGTGCATGGCGTGCGCCCAGTCGAAGCGGCTGTCGGCGATCGACTGCACCGTGGCCACGCGCGCGGTCCGCAGGGCGGCGAAGGCGGTGTAGGGCGCCAGCGCGGCGGCGCGCGCCTCGCCGGCCGCCGCGTCGCGCTCGAGGACCGTGAGCTTCGCCTGCTGCTGGTTGAGCGAGCGAGTCGGCGTCGTGTCCGCGGCCAGCATCAGCGCCCGCCGCGCGCGGCCGGCGAGCCGGATGTCCGCGCCGCCACCGGTGCGGCCCGCGGCGCCACCGGCGCCGCGCCGCTCCTCGGCGGGGATGAGGTTGACGGCCTTCATGCGGCGAGCGCCTCCTCGATGGCCAGGCCGGCGGCGACGGCCAGGCGGCCGGGCTCCAGGCCGGGCGGGACGCGCAGGTCGCCGTGATCGACCGGCAGGCCCAGGTCCGCGGCGAGCGCCTCGGCGAAGCCCGCGACCGACAGGGCCGGTCCGGTGAGGACGCAGCGCTGGACGCCGGTCTGCGCGTCGTAGCCCTGGTGGAAGTCGACGGAATTGCGCACCTCGCCGGCGATCCGGCGCACGCCGTCGACGAGGATCGCGCGGGCGTCCTCGATGATCGCGCCGTCCTCGGCGTAGCCGGTGAGCGTCTCGACGGGCTCGACCATCCCGACGTGCGTCAGCCAGCCGTGCGCGTGCTCGCGCGTCAGGGCGCGGCGCTCGGAGAGCTCCTCGGCCAGGCCCTCCAGGCCGCCGCCGATCACGCGGGTGAAGGTGCAGACGGTGCCGTCGGCGACCGCAAGGTTCGTGACGCCGCCGACGGACAGGTAGACGACGCTCCCGGCGCCCAGGCCGTGGTGGTGCAGCGCGCGGACCATCCCGAAGGCGGCCAGGTCGATGCCCTCGGGGCGCAGGCCCGCGTCGCGGACCGCCGAGAGGACACGGTCGATCATGTCGCGGCGGGCGGCGACGACGGCGACGCGCTGGCGCGGCCCGTTCGGCGTGTCGACGACGTCCAGGACGCGGAAGTCGAGCACGGCGCTGTCCAGCGGCATCGGGATCTGGTCCTCGGCCTGGAAGCGCACCGCGGCGGCGAGCTCCTTCGGGTCGGTGACGGGCGGCAGCTCGATGACGCGCAGGACGATGCGCTGGTTGGCGATGCCGACCCGCACGCGCTTGTCGAGGTCCTTGTGCTCCTCGAAGAGGGTCCGGAGCACCTGCGCGAGGGCGGCGACGTCCTGGACCTCGCCGTCGCGGATGACGCCGGGCTCGAGCGTCGCGTAGGCCGCACCCCGGACGCTGAGCAGGCCGTCGGCGCCGACGGTGGCGGCGGTGACCGCGCTCGAGTCGATCTCGAGTCCGGTGATGTGCGGGGAGCGCTTGGGCATGAAGGGGAGTCCTGCCGGGGTGGTGGGGAACGACTTCAGGAGAGGCATCGGCACCTGCGGCGCGGCGCTTGTACCGGGGATGCCTCCCTCCCCCTTTCGTCCAGTGACCGCGGATCCTTGAGGGCTCGCGGCACCCGGACGACGACGGGTGGATCAGCGCACGGCGAAGGCCGCCTCACGGCTGCGGGCGCCGGCGAACTCGTCGGTCGCCGCGATGGCCGCGCGGCAGCGGGTCCCGCCGGCGGAGGTGACCTTCAGCCGCAGCCGGTAGGCGCCGTCCGGGGCCACCTTCGCCGAGCTGACCGTGACGAACTTCTTGGCCCGCCGGCACTGCAGCGCGACCTTGCCGGCGGCGTCCTTGGGCGTCAGGCGCCCCGAGAAGGTCAGCGTGCCCCCGCGGTCCACGCGTCGGGCCGAGGCCTTCAGCGTCAGCGTCGGGACGACGGACACCCGGATCGTCGGCGACGTGTCCGGCGCGGCGGCGGGTGTCCCGGCGAAGACCGCGCGGTAGCGCGTGTTGCGCTTCGGCGTGACGACCGTCGCGAAGGCGCCGGTCGATGTCGTCGTGAGCCTCGCCACGCGCACCCACTGCGTGCTGCCGGCGGGCTGCGCCTGCACCTCGACGGCCACGCCGGCGACGGGCGCGTCCGTCTTGGTCAGCAGGACGCCGGCGATGTCGGCCGACCGCCCCGAAGCGATGGCCTGGGTGCCCTTCAGGTTCGCGGTGGTGAGGACCGCCGTCCCGGCGGGCGCGCCCGGTCCGCCCGGGGTGCCGACGGCCGGGGGCGGCGGGACGGGGGCCTTCGTCGAGAACGACTCACCCGTCGTCCAGGCCTGCGCCGTGCCGGAGGCGTCGATGACCCGTACCCGCCAGCTGTAGGCGCCGTCGGGATAGGTCCCCGACGCCGGCCAGTAGAACGCGTTGTCGGTCTTGACGTCGTCGACGACCTCGCCCTTGGCGTTGCGGACCTCGAGCTCGTAGACCGTGACGCTGCCGGCGTCCTGGGCCACCAGCCCCTGGTCGTCCCAGGCGAAGCTCACGAGGTTCGCGGCGTCGACGGTCCGGTTCAGGCCGGTGACGAGGCGCGCGCGCTTCGTGAAGGACCCGAAGCGGCCGGCGGTGTTGATCGCCTGGGCCGAGCCGACGCAGCGGTTGTCCTTGTCGCCGGGCGTCTTGTAGGCGCTGCACGGCAGCGCGAACCAGTGGTAGCCCGAGGTCACCGTGCTGTCGAGCAGCGTCTGGTTCGTGATGAGCTCGGTGTTCGTCGTGACCCAGTAGCTGTCGGTGCGCAGGTCGTTGTCGGGCACGAGGAGGCTCGTGTTGAACGAGCTGTCCTTCGCGAGGCCGACGAGGTAGGCCTTGGCGCCGGTCACCGGGCGCCAGCTCAGCAGCGGCACGTCGGCGAACGGCGCGGCCGGGAACGGGTCGTCGACGACGGCGGCCTGGTCGGCGGGGCTCGTCGGGCGCGTCGGCGCGACGATGGTGAACGACGCCGGCGTGGCGCTGGACGCGGCGGGGCCGGGGCGTGCGGCGTTGGACCACAGGCTCGTGATCACGGCCTCGTCCGGGGTCTCGTCGACGGCGCGGACGCGGACGAAGTACGTGCCACCCGTGGCGAGGAACGGCGTGTCCGGGCTCGCGATGTTGCACGGGTCGAACAGCTTGCGCGCCGTCCCCGCGTACGTCGCCCCGCCGTAGGGCGTGAAGGTCGTGTGGGCCGTGCGGCAGGTCTTGCGGGTCTCGCTCCCGGACGACGGCGCGAAGCCGGGGTCGCTGGAGATGTCGATGACGTAGTAGCTCGCGCCGCGGACCGGGCTCCACGAGAACGTGAGCTGGTCGGCGGGCAGCTGCACCCCGGCGGTCCCGGCGTCGGCGTCCTTGAGGCTCAGCAGCGGCCGGGCGGCGAGGTTGCCCGCGCCATCGGGGTCGCCCGCCGGCGCGGGCGCGAGCCATTCGCGCCGGAACGCGCTGGAGGCCGTCCACGGCGACGGCGTCCCGTCGGCCTGCAGCGCCCGCACCCGCCAGAAGTACTGGTCCTGGGGCAGCGTCGTCGTCGGCGCCCAGCGCGGGACGGGGACCGTGACGGTCACCGGCTGCTGGAAGGCGTCGTCGTCGCTGAGCTGCAGCTCGTAGGCCGCGGCCCCGGCGACGGGCGCCCAGGTGAACTGCGGGGCGTCGACCGGCGTAACGCCGGCGGGATCGTTCGCGGGGCTCGTGAGCGCCGCCGGGGCGAGCGGGGCGGCCTGCGCCGGCGCGGTGGCGGCGGCCCCGGCCAGCAGGACGGCACCGACGGCGAGCAGCCGCGTGAGCGGGCGGGAGAGGACGCTGGACGACGAGACCACGGAGACGGATCAACCCCTGGGAGTTCCGGCGGACCCACCACGGACCCGCCGCGTGACCCTTCGGCTGGCCCGCCCCGGTCCTTGAGCCCCGCGGCGTCCGGACGGACGCCCGTCGTCAGAAGCGATCCACGTAGGCGTCGACCAGACCGCCGCCGACGAGGAAACCGAGCAGGCCGCCAAAGGCGAGGAACGGGCCGAACGGGATCTTCGTCCGGCGCCCCTCCTGCACCCCGACCCGGGCCATCACGCCCGCGCCGACGAGGATGCCGCCGATGAGCGCGAAGAAGATCGCGGGGGCCACGGCCCGCCCGAGGTACAGGCCCAGGACGCCGGCGAGCTTCACGTCCCCCATCCCCATGCCGCCGGGCCGCGCGACGGCGGCGACGTAGAAGAAGGCGGCCGCGGCCGCGCCGGCGATGAGGTGCTCGGGGAGGCGGCCGGCGTCCAGGACGGCGAGCAGGCCGACGGCCAGCCCGGCGAACGGCGCGGTCAGCGAGTTCGGGATCCGGCGCACGTCGAGGTCGATGAGCGTCACCGGGACGAGCAGCGTGACGAGCGCGATGCCGAGCGCGATGTCGGTCGTGTCGTCCCACGCGACGGCGACGACGAGCAGGTACAGCAGGCCGGTCGCGGCCTCCACGAGCGGGTAGCGCGGGCTGATCGGCGCCTGGCAGGCGCGGCAGCGCCCGCGCAGGAGCAGCCAGCCGAGGATCGGGACGTTGTCGTAGGGCTTGATCGGCGTCTGGCACTTGGGGCAGTGCGAGGCGGGGTGCGAGAGCGACTCGCCCCGCGGCAGGCGCCAGGCGACGACGTTCAGGAAGGAGCCGATGACGGCGCCGAAGACGAACGCGAAGACGAGGGCAGCGAGCATGGGCCCGGACGGTATCGGCGGGGGTGTGGCGGGTCTTGACCGGGCCGGCGGGCGGCTACCAGCTGCCGTCGACGCAGCCGCCGTCCGGCGTGCCGGCGTCGGTGCAGGTGCGGCTGAGGACCCCGCTGTCGCGGCGGATGGTGAAGGTGTTGCCGGTCTCCGACCGGGCGACGACGCGGAAGCCGCCGTCGTCGGTCGTGGCGACGACGTCGCCGAAGCCCTCGTCGTCCAGGTCGGCCGAGCCGGAGTGGCACGTCGCGTAGCTCGAGAACTCGGTGTGGCAGACCTCGACCTTCGTCACGAGGTTGCGCGCGCTGCTCTTGGCGGCCGCGTCCTTCGCCTTCTCGGACTGCCCGAGGAAGCTCGGCAGCGCGATCGCGGCGAGCAGGCCGATGACGAGGATGACGACGAGCAGCTCGACGAGCGTGAAGCCGTCGTCGCGGTCGGCGGGGTGGAGTGCAGGGCTGGCGCGCCTCACGTTCTGCCTTTCGGCATCTCGCGCGCCCGCTTGACCCCGGGCGGGCCGGGCATCGAACACCCGTCGGCCCCTGGACGACGACGAGGCGGGCCCGTGGGCCCGCCTCGCGGTCACTGCTCAGGTGTGCCTACCGGCTACCAGGAGGCGTTGTTGCCCGGGCAGCCCGCGCCGGCCTTCGCCATCGTGCACTCGCGCGTGAAGCCGCCGGGCGCCGTGCCGCTCTTGATGATCTTGAAGACGTTGCCCGTGCTCGAGGTCGCCTCGACGGTGTAGCCCTCGCCGCTGGCGGTGGCCGCGGTCAGGAGCTTGAACTGCGTCAGCGCCGTGTTGCCGCTCGTCGACGCGCAGGTCGCGACGGCGGTGCCGTCGGCCAGGCAGGACTCGACCTGCGTCACGGCGTTGCGCACATCGGACTTGGCCGCCGAGTCCTTCGCCTTGTCGGACTGCCCCAGGAACGACGGGAGCGCGATCGCGGCCAGGATGCCGATGATCAGGATGACGACCAGGAGCTCGATGAGCGTGAAGCCCTCGTCGTCGTTGCGGAACTTGTTGAGCTTGCTGCGAAGCATGTGATCCCTCCAAGGGAGTCAGCGAATTGGACCAGGCGACCTACCTCGAGTCAGCTGCCCGCGGATCTCGCCGTGGGGGTCCAATTGCGACCCTGATGGCAACCCGGCTTCCTCACACCACATGAGGTCCGTGGCTTTGCGTCCCACCCTCACGAGTGGTTTGCCGCTGCACCTTGGGGACTGGCTCACGGCCCCTATCGGCGGCCGGCGCCGATGCTGGATCAGAAGTCGCTCGAATCTGGACCTTTGTTCTAGTCCAAACCAATTCGACGGCTGACCGCCGTTCGGCAGAACGCCGCGAGGCGGGCCTCTCGGCCCGCCTCGCGGTCACTGCTCAGATGTGGTTCGGTGCTACCAGGAGCCGCCGTTGGTGGCGCAGCCGGCGCCGGTCTTGCCGCCGGTGGTGGTGCACGAGCGCGTGAAGCCGCCGGGCGCCGTGCCGCTCTTGACGATCGAGAACGTGTTGCCAGTGCTGGACGTCGCGGTGACGGTGTAGCCCTCGCCGCTGGCGGTGGCCGCGGTCAGGAGCTTGAACTGCGTCAGCGCCGTGTTGCCGCTCGTCGACGCGCAGGTCGCGACGGCGGTGCCGTCGGCCAGGCAGGACTCGACCTGCGTCACGGCGTTGCGCACATCGGACTTGGCCGCCGAGTCCTTCGCCTTGTCGGACTGCCCCAGGAACGACGGGAGCGCGATCGCGGCCAGGATGCCGATGATCAGGATGACGACCAGGAGCTCGATGAGCGTGAAGCCCTCGTCGTCGTTGCGGAACTTGTTGAGCTTGCTGCGAAGCATGTGATCCCTCCAAGGGAGTCAGCGAATTGGACCAGGCGACCTACCTCGAGTCAGCTGCCCGCGGATCTCGCCGTGGGGGTCCAATTGCGACCCTGATGGCAACCCGGCTTCCTCACACCACATGAGGTCCGTGGCTTTGCGTCCCACCCTCACGAGTGGTTTGCCGCTGCACCTTGGGGACTGGCTCACGGCCCCTGTCGGTCCGACCCTCCGTCCACTGAAGACCCATCCCCCGTTTTTCGGACGATCTGGACGTTTGTTCTAGTGGCGGGACCCCAGCTGGGGACGACGGGCGTCGAGCCGGCTGTCGCTCAGGCGTCCGCGGGTGCGTCGCCGCGCCTGGCCGCCTGCGCGTCGTGCTCCGGGATCATCGTCCCGGTCCCCTCGCACCACGGGCACGTGACCTGATGCTCGGTGCCCCCGAGCTTCGACATCACCTTGCCGGTGCCGCGGCACGGCGAGCAGGGAACGGGCTCGGCTGGGGTCTGATCGCTCACGGGCGGCGAGCGTAGCGGTCGGGCCCCGTCCAGCGCCGCGTTCTACCCACTTATGGGGAGGGCGGGCGCTGCCGATAGCCCGGGTGTGCCGGATGTCCGCCCCCACCCCGCTCCCCAGGACGACGGCTTCACGATCGTCGAGGTGATGGTCGCCGTCTTCATCCTCCTCGTCGGCGTGCTCGGCACGCTCGCGCTCGTAGAGAACGGGATGAGCAGCACGCGCCGCACGACCGCGCGCGAGCAGGCGACGAACGTCGCCCGCGACGTCATCGAGCGCAGCCGCCAGATCGCCTACACGTCGATGACCGCCACGGGCGCCCCGGCGCAGCTGCAGGCCGTGACCCCTGACGCCGGGGCGCTCAGCGGCTCGTCCTTCACCGTCACCCGGCGCAACACCGTCTACACGGTCACCGTCACCGCCTGCTCGATCGACGATCCGAGCGATGGCGCCGGCCGGGGCGACGCCACGTTCTGCGCGGCCCCCACCACGACGAGCTACCCCGGCTCCCCGGCGAGCGGCTATGCCGCGGCCGTCAACGTCCTCGGGGTCACCGTCACCCTCGGCGGGAGCCTTCTCAGCACGGTCTGCAACGCCGTCGGTACGAACACCGCGATCCTCAGCACGCTGACGGCGGCGGTGAGCAACGTCGTCCCGGTGAGCGCCTGCCCGAGCGGGACCCAGGCCACCGTCGCCTACGACAGCCGGCCGGACGACCTGCGCCGCGTGAGCGTCGCGGTGTCGTGGACGCCCTCCGGCGCGAGCGCGCAGACCATCACCCAGACGACGCTCCTGACGAACCCACTCCCGAACGACTGCCCCCTCACCACCCCTGTCGCCCCGGCGACCCTGCCGGCCGGGTGCCCCACCCCCATCTCATGACGCCGACGAGCACCGGACAGCAGCGGCCTCAGGACGACGGCTTCACGCTCGTCGAGGTCCTCGTCGCGATGACCCTGTCGGTCGTCGTGCTGCTCGGCGTCCTGCAGAGCCTCGACGCCTTCACCAAGAACGCCGGCGGCCAGACCCGGACGAGTGACGCCAACGCCCAGGCCCGTGCCGCGATGGATCGCGTCGTGAACGACCTGCGGGGCGCGGCCGTCATCCGGACCGCCACGGCGACCGACCTCGTCTACTCCGTCGCGGAGACCACCGGCACCCGGACCGAGCGCCTGTGCCTGTCCAGCGGCCTGCTCCTGTACCGCGCGACGTCCACCACGACGACGACGGCGACGAGCGCGTGCGGCAGCCCGGACACGGGGTGGAACGTCGCCCGGGTGTCGACGCTCCCCTCGACCTCCGCGACCGCCTTCACCTACGACGGCGCGGCGTCGTCCGCCACGCCGGCCTCCGTGAAGTCCGTCGGCATCACGTTCGCCCTCAACGCCGGCGGCAACGGCCTGACGTCCACGAGCGTCCTGCGGGCCAGCGCGACGCTGCGGCGCGCCGCCGGCACGCTGCCGATCACGGCCGACGCCATCGTCCCGACGTGCAACGCCAGCGGCGCGCTCCTGACCCTCGACGCGACGGCCACCGGCGGCCTGGGCGCGCTCAACGTCACCTACCGCACCGCGGCCGGGGCGCTTCTGGGCAGCACGAGTGGCACGTCCACGCTGCAGATCGCCACCGGGATCACCGCGCTGGTCGCGACGATCACCGACGCGGCCGGCGTCTCCACCACCGTTCAGAAGAACGTCGAATGCACCTGAGGCTCGGCCACCTGCGCACCGACGAGACCGGCTCGGCCATGATGACCGCGCTGCTCAGCACGATCGTGATGCTCGCCCTCGGCCTGGCGCTGCTCTCGATCGTCGACACCCAGGCCAGCGAGTCCGGGAAGGAGCGCACGCGCGACCGGGCCTTCAACCTCGCCGAGAGCGTCCTGACGAGCGAGTCCTTCGTCCTCGGCCGCAACTGGCCCGCCTCGGCTGGGGGCGGGACGCTCGTGTCCCCCGTCGAGCGCGACTGCTCCGCGGCCGCCGCGGCGGTCGGCTCGGCCGTGCTCGGCGCCACCGCGACGCCCGGGACGGGGACGGCGTTGCTGCAGACGACCCTCAACAACGCCTTCACCGACAGCGCGTACGCCGGAGCCACGTGGCAGGTCAACGTCTGCGACGACGACGGCTCCACCGCCGTGTGGAACGACGCGACGCTGACGAACGGCACGAAGAACTGGGACAAGAACGCGAACAACCTCGTGTGGGTCCGCGCGCAGGCGACCGTCGACGGTCGCACCCGGGCGCTGGCCGGGCTCGTCAAGGTCCGCACCCTGCCCGCGCTGCCGTCGAAGTACGGCCTGGCGACCGGCCGGATCAACGACGACCTGGGCACCACCGTGAGCGGCCTGACGTCCAGCGTGCTGCCCGACGTCCTCAACGGCCTGCTCACCACGACCCGGACGGTCGCCGCGGACCCCACCGCGGCACCGCCGGCCAGCGGCGTGACCGGTCTGCGCTGCGGCGCGCTGGACATGTCCGCCGGGACCTCGACCTGCGTCTCCGGCACGCTCGGCGCCGTGGCGAGCTCGTCGGTGCCGGCGCTGGCCTCGGTCGGCGGCCTGCTCACGGGCAACCGGATCACCCAGATCCCGACGCTCACCGCCGCGGACGACTCGACGATCGCGGCGTTGCGCGCCCAGGCGCTGGCCAGCCACACGTACGTCCCGACGTCCGTCGGCAGCACCTCCTCCGCAGCCGGGACGGTGCCGGCCTGCACGCTGACCGGGACGCCCGCACCGGCCGCCACCCCGACCAAGGACACGGTCG
>CAZRLR010000132.1:0-10654 GCA_964600395.1 uncultured Conexibacter sp. | reverse complement strand
CGTGCAGCGCGCGATCACCCGCCTGGCGGCCGAGGGCGTCGTCGAGCCGCGCCCGGGGCGCGGGACGTTCGTCGCGCCGGCACGCCGCGGGCCGGCGGCACGACCGGCGGACGGCGCCCTGCCGGACCTGGACTGGCAGGAGGTCGCGCTCGGGGCCCAGACCGTCGACACCGGCGGACTGGACACGCTGCTCAGCCTGCCCCCGACCGGCGCGATCACGCTGAGCACGGGCTACGTCGAACCCGCGCTGCAGCCGACCGCGGCGCTCGCGGCGGCGCTCGCCCGCGCCGGCCGGCGCCCCGGCGCCTGGGACCGCACCGCCGTGGAGGGCCTGCCGGAGCTGCGCGACTGGTTCGCCCGCGAGTCCGGGGGCGCGCTGAACGCCCACGACATCGTCGTGGCGCCCGGCGGGCAGTCGCTGCTGGGGACGGCCTTCCGCGCGCTGGGCTCCCCGGGCGACCCGATCCTCGTCGAGTCCCCGACGTACCTCGGGGCGCTGGCGGCCGCGCGGAGCGCCGGGCTGCGGCCCGTCCCGGTGCCGACGGACCGCGACGGCGTGCGCCCGGGACATCTGGCCGACGCGCTCGTGCGGACCGGCGCCCGGCTCGTCTACCTGCAGCCTGCCTTCGCCAACCCGCACGGCGCCGTGCTCGCCGAGGACCGGCGCGCGGACGTCCTGGCGGCGGTGGCGGACGCAGGCGCCTTCCTCGTCGAGGACGACTGGGCGCGCGACCTGGGCATCGACGGCCCGCCGCCACCGGCGCTCGTGGCGCAGGACCCGCACGGCCACGTCGTCCACCTGCGGTCGCTGACGAAGGTCGCGGCGCCGGGGCTGCGCGTGGCGGCCATGGGGGCGCGCGGGGCCGCGGGGGCGCGTCTGCGCGCGGCCCGCGTCGTCGACGACTTCTTCGTGTCCGGGCCGCTGCAGCAGGCGGCGCTCGAGCTCGTGGCCTCCCCCGCGTGGCGGCGCCACCTGCGCGTCCTGCGGCCCGGGCTGGCCGAACGCCGCGACGCGCTCGTCGCCGCGGTGGCGGCCGAGCTCCCGGGCCTGGTCCTGGACGGGGTGCCCGGCGGCGGGCTGCACCTGTGGGGACGGCTGCCGGACGGCGTCGACGAGGCGAGCGCCGTGACGGCGGCGGCCGCCGCCGGGGTCGTCGTGAGCCCGGGGCGGCCGTGGTTCTGCACCCAGCCGCCGCACGGGCACCTGCGGCTGACCTTCGCGGGGGCGCCGCCCGAGGCCCTGCGCGAGGGCGTCCGGCGCCTGGCGGAGGCTGTGCCGGTGCTGCGCGAGCCCGCCGAGCGACCGTGAGCGTCCCCGCCCCGCGGACGGTCCCGCACCGCATCGAGCCGTTCTGGGACGCCCAGGCGGCGATCGCGGTCGTGCTCGTGCTCTACGCGCTCCTGCCCGAGCGGCTCTCGCTCGGCCCCCGCTGGGCGGTGCCCGCGCTCTGCGGCGTCCTGCTCGCCGCACTGGCGTACGCGACCCCGTGGCGGGCCGACACCCCGCCGGCCGCGTCCGCGACCCGCCGTCGCCTGGCGATCGCCGTCGTCGCGGCCGTCTCGGCCGTCAACCTCGCCGCGCTCGTGGAGCTCGTCGGCGACCTGATCAGCGCGAACGGCCTGACCGGTCGCACGCTGCTCGGCGCCGCCGCCACCCTGTGGCTCGCGCAGGTGCTCGTCTTCGCCGTCCTCTACTGGGAGGTCGACCGCGGCGGGCCCGTCGTGCGCTCCGACGCGACGGCCGTCGCCGGGCACCTGCCCGACTTCTTCTTCCCGCAGATGGACCCCGACGTGTACGGCGTGCAGTCCCCGCGCGGCTGGATGCCCGGCTTCGTCGACTACCTGTACCTCTCGTGCACGAACGCGACCGCGTTCAGCCCGACCGACACGATGCCGTTCACGCCCACGGCGAAGCTGCTGATGCTGACGCAGAGCGTCGGGTCGTTCGTCACCGTCGCGCTCGTGGCCGCCCGCGCGGTGAACATCCTGCAATGAGGGACGGGGCGGACGTCCTGGAGCTCAGACGGCGATCGTGAGGTTCGCGACGAAGCCCTTGGCGACGCTGCCGGTGACCGTCGGGAGCTGGCGGATCGCCGCGTCGTCGCGGAAGACGAAGTCCGTCGCCAGCGACGTGCCGGCGAGGTTCGCCGCGCTGCCCGGGTAGGCCTCCGTCGCGTAGACCTTGGCGCAGGCCGCCTGCGGCAGCGCGAGCTGCGAGGTCTTGACGATCGGTCCGTGCGACACCGCCTTGGCGACCGACGCGTAGACCTCGAAGTGGATGTGCGGCCAGCGGCCGTCGTAGGCCGCCGGGAAGACCGTCGTGAAGGACGCCGTGCCGTCGGCGTCGGTCTTGGCGATCCCCCGGAGGTAGTTCTCGTCCTCCACCCCCGAGGAGTACATCGAGTAGCGGCCGAGGCGGTCGCAGTGCCAGAGGTACACGGCGGCGCCCTTCAGCGCGGCGTAGCCCTTGGCGGCCTTCGTCACCGTGAGGTTGACCCGCAGCGGGACGCCGGTCGCCAGCGTGCGGCTCGTGCCGAAGCTGCGGCGGATGTCGTGGCGGACGATGCCGGACGCCTCCAGGGCATCGGGGCCGTTGGAGCCGTCGCCCGGGTAGGGCCCGGCGGTCTCGGTCGGCACGACGCCCGCCGGCGTCCTGGCCAGGGCGGCCGGGGCGCCGAGCGCGGCCAGGAGGGCCGTCGCGCCGCCCGCGCCGAAGAGCTTCAGCGCGTCGCGCCGGGAGGCCAGGCGGGCGAGGTCCTCGTGCAGGCCGTCGCCGTGGTCGGGGTGGGAGGCGGTGTCGGGGGAGGGCATGGCCACACCCTCCCAGCCGATCCTGGGAGCCCGCTGGGGACCTCCTGCGCACGGGCTGGGCGCTCGGCTCAGACGATGGTGGCGACGGCTCCGCCGTCGACCGACCACGCGGCGCCCGCGACGCTCGAGGCGCGCTCGCTGCACAGGAAGACGACGACGTCGGCGATCTCCCCGGGCTCGGACATGCGCCCGAGCGGCGCCTTGGCGGCCCGGTCGGCGATCGCCGCCTCGCGGGTGCCGCCGCCCTGGGCGGCGAGCTGGTCGGCCATGCCGCCGGCGCCCACCCACAGCTCGCTGGCGGTGATGCCGGGGGCCACCGCGTTGACGAGCACGCCCTGCGCGGCGTAGGCGTCGGCGAAGACCCGCGACAAGGACAGCTGTCCCGCCTTGCTCACCGCGTAGGCGGCGTTCATCGGGGAGGGGCGCTTGCCCGCCGACGACGTGACGTTGACGATCCGCCCCCAACCCCGTTCGGCCATCCGCGGTGCGGCGAGCTGCATGAGCCGCATCGGCGCCATGACGTGCAGCTCGTGGTTGAGGCGCCAGTCGGCGTCCTCCAGGTCGGCGAGCGCCTTGACGTACGACGTCCCCGCGTTGTTGACGAGGACGTCGATGCCGCCGAAGGCGTATTCGCACGCATCGATGAGGCGCCCGGCCGCGTCGGGCTCGGTCACGTCGACCGGGACGGCCTGGCACTGCAGCTCGACGCTGACCGCCTTCAGGCGTGCTTCGTCGCGACCGGTGACCATCACCCGGGCGCCTTCGGCCACGAGGCGTCGCGCGATCTCCAGGCCGATCCCGCGGCTGGCGCCGGTGACGAGGCAGGCCTTGCCCTCCAGCCCGAGGTCCACGGCTACTTGCCGTCGCCGAGCTCGAGCACCGCGAGGAACGCCTCCTGGGGCACCTCGACGCGGCCGACCTGCTTCATCCGCTTCTTGCCCTCCTTCTGGCGCTCCAGGAGCTTGCGCTTGCGGGAGATGTCGCCGCCGTAGCACTTGGCGGTGACGTCCTTGCGGAACGCCTTGACCGTCTCGCGGGCGATGACGTTCGAGCCGATCGCCGCCTGGATCGGGACGTCGTACTGCTGGCGCGGGATCTTCTTCTGCAGCTTCTCCGCCAGCGTCCGGCCGATGGCCTGCGCCTTGTCGCGGTGCACGAGCATCGAGAGCGCGTCGACCGGGTCGCCGCCGAGCAGGACGTCCAGGCGCACGAGGTTGGAGGCGTGCATCCCGGTGATCTCGTAGTCCAGCGAGGCGTAGCCCCGGGTGCGCGACTTGAGCTGGTCGAAGAAGTCCATGACGATCTCGCCGAGCGGCAGGTCGTACTCGAGCTGGACGCGGTCGGCGCTGAGGTAGTGCATGCCGGCGTGGGTGCCGCGCTTCTCCTGGCAGAGCTCCATGACCGTTCCGACGTACTCCTTGGGCATGAGCATCGAGGCGCGGACGATCGGCTCGCGGACCTCGGCCACGCGCTGCGGGTCGGGGTAGTCGGAGGGGTTGTGGACCTCCATCTCCTCGCCGTTGGTCAGCGTCACCTCGTAACCGACGGACGGCATCGTCCCGATGAGCTCGAGGTTGTACTCGCGCTCCAGGCGCTCGCGGACGATGTCCATGTGCAGCAGGCCGAGGAAGCCGACGCGGAAGCCGAAGCCGAGGGCGTCGGAGGTCTCCGGCTCCCACGCCAGCGCGGCGTCGTTGAGCGTCAGCTTCTCCAGCGCGTCGCGCAGGTCCGGGTAGTCGTCCCCGTCGATCGGGAAGAGCCCGCAGAAGACCATCGGCTGGACCTCCTGGTAGCCCGGCAGCGCCTCGGTCGCGCCGCCGCGCTTCGTCGTCAGCGTGTCGCCGACGCGCAGGAGGGTCACGTCCTTCAGGCCGGTGATGAGGTAGCCGACCTCGCCCGCCGTGAGCTTGTCCGTCGGCGTCATCGCGGGCGTGAAGAAGCCGATCTCGTCGATGTCGGCCTCCGTCTGGGCGGCCATCGCGCGGATCGCGTCGCCCTTCTTGAAGGTGCCGTCGACGACGCGGATGTAGGCGACGACGCCGCGGTACTGATCGAACTCGGAGTCGAAGATGACCGCGCGCGGCGCGCCGTCGGGGTCGCCGTCCGGGGCCGGGACGCGCAGGACGAGCTCCTCGAGCACCTCCTCGACGCCCATGCCGGTCTTGCCGGAGATGCGCTTGATCGAGTCCGGGTCCTCCCCCAGCAGCTCGGCGACCTCGCCGGCGACGCGCTCGGGCTCGGCGCCGGGCAGGTCGAGCTTGTTGAGGCACGGGATGATCTCCAGGCCCGCCTCGACCGCGAGGTACGTGTTGGCGAGCGTCTGCGCCTCCACGCCCTGGGAGGCGTCGACGACGAGCAGCGCGCCCTCGCAGGCGGCCAGGGAGCGGCTGACCTCGTACGTGAAGTCGACGTGCCCGGGCGTGTCGATGAGGTGCAGCTGGTAGGTGACGCCGTCCTTGGCGGTGTAGGCCACCCGGACGGCCTGCGCCTTGATCGTGATGCCGCGCTCGCGCTCGAGCTCCATCGAGTCCAGGACCTGGTCGCGCATCCCGCGGGCGTCGACGGTGTGCGTCATCTCCAGGATGCGGTCCGCCAGCGTCGACTTGCCGTGGTCGATGTGGGCGATGATGGAGAAGTTGCGAATCAGGCTCTGATCACTCATATGGGACTCGCGAGCGGAACAGCCTGATCCGTGCGATCAGGGACTGGTCGCCCATGGAGTCCGCTGAGGATACGGCCCGGACCGCCCCGCCCCGCCCCTCGTCCGGCTCCCGTCAGGCGCGGACGAGCGCGGTGATGAGGTAGCGGCTCGTGATGCGGAAGGCGCCCGGGTCCTCGTTCGCCGCCGTGAAGATGGCGACGAGCTGCCGATGCAGGCGCGCGTACGCCTCGTCGCCGATCGCGGCGCGGGCGCCGAGCCACACGGGATGGTGGTCGGTGAGCTCCTGGACGTACGCCTCCGGCGAGAGCGCGACGAAGGCCAGCGCCGCCGAGGTGAAGGCCAGGCGGACGGGCAGGTCGGCGAAGAGCGTCCGCACGGCGGCCGCGTCCCCCCAGTCCACCGGCGTCCGGCCCGGGACGGGGTCGTCGCCTTCGCCCTCGACGGTCCCGAGCACCGCCGCCTGCGCCTGCGCGGGCGCCGCGCCGGCCTCGGCGAAGGCCCCCTCGCGCACCCAGCCGGTGATGACGGCGCGGCCCCCGGGCCGCAGGACCCGGACGACCTCGGCGGCGACCGCCTGCTGGTCGGGCGCGAAGATGAGGCCGAAGACCGAGAGGGCCACGTCGACGCTCGCGTCCTCCACCGGCAGCGCCTGGGCGTCCCCGAGGACGAAGGTCCCGGTCAGCCCGGCGGCGGCCGCGCGATCGGTGGCGACCTGCACGAGCCGCGGCGCGAGGTCGACCCCGACGATCTGGGCGCCGAGCGCGGCGGCCTTCAGCGCGGCGTTGCCGGTGCCGCAGGCGATGTCCAGGACGAGCTCGCCCGGGACGATCCTCGCGTGCGTCACGACGGTGTCGCTGACGGAGTCCAGCAGGACGGCGGTGCGCTCGTAGCTGCCGAGGGACCAGTCGGTCATGGGGTGGTGACCTTTCTGCGCCTTGCGCGCTTGGTGACGAAACCGGCGATCTGCTCGGCCTCGGGGATCCGCAGTGCCAGGACGGCGGCGACGTACACGGCGAAGCCGGTCAGGGCGGCGCCGCCGACGGCCAGCACCTGGGCGGGCAGCGAGCGGCCGAGGACGTCGTCGACGACCCACCACGTCCCGTAGCTCACCGCGCCGAGCAGCCCGCTGGCGTTGACGATCCGCAGGAGCGCGGCAGCCATGGCGCCGCCCTCGAGGCTGCCCTGCAGCAGCCGGCGCAGGTAGATCGACTGCCCGACCGTCATCCCGGCGCTCGCGACCGCGGTCCCGATGACGAGGCCCCCGACGCCGAACGGCTTGTAGAGCAGCAGGCTGATGACGACGTTCACGAGCAGGTTCGCGGCGGCCAGCGCGGTGGGGATCCACGGCCGCTGCAGGCTGAAGAAGCTGCGCGTCAGCAGGAGGTTGACGCCGGCGAACGGCAGGCTGAACGAGAACCAGAAGAGCGCGGTGGAGACGAGCTGCGTCGACTGCTCGTCGAAGGCGCCACGCTGGTAGACGAGGCGCACGATCGGGGTCGCCAGGACGGCGCAGAACGCCGCGGCGGGGACGAGCAGCAGGAAGATCTGGCGCGACCCGTTGGCCATCGACGCGCGCAGGCCATCGAGGTCGCGGCGCGCCGCGAAGCGGCTGAGGGTCGGGAACAGGACGGTCGCCAGCGCGACGCTGAACATGCCCTGCGGCAGCATGTACACGCGGAAGGCCGCGTCGATGGCGCGTGGGGCCTCGTCGGAGACGAGCGTGCCGAGGCTGGAGTTGATGTACAGGTCGAAGTTGATGACCCCGAGGCTGATGGTGATCGGGAGCATCAGCACGAAGACGCGCCTGATCCGCTCGTCCTTGAGGCTGACCGTCCGCGAGAAGCGGAAGCCCATCCGCCCCAGGACCGGCAGCGCCATGACGAGCTGGACCACCGTGCCGATGAGGACGCCGACCGCGTAGCCGTAGAGCTGGTCGTCCCCGTCGAAGAGCGGCCGGACGGCGACGAGGCAGCCGATGATCACGACGTTCCACACGAGCGGCGCGATCGCCGGGACGGCGAAGTGCCCGTAGGCGTTGAGGATCCCGACGACCAGGCCGTTGACGCCGAGCAGCAGCACGATCGGGAAGAGGACGCGGCTCAGGCCGATCGTCAGGTCCACGAGCGGCGCGCTGAACTCGGGCCCGAGGAAGAGCGGCATGATCACGCCCGCGAAGACGATGAAGAGCGCGGTGATCGCGCCGAGCGCGGCGATGATGCAGAACAGCAGCGTCGTGGCCAGCTGCGCGGCGTCCTTGCGCCGGTTCTTCTCCAGCAGGTCGGTGAAGACGGGGACGAAGGCGGCGCTGATCGCGGCGTCCGCGAAGAGGCTGCGGACGAGGTTGGGGAACTGGAAGGCGAGCGTGAAGGCCGACGCCCCGCCGCCCGTGCCGAAGTAGCTGGAGGCCACGACCTCGCGGACGAGGCCCATGATCCGCGAGAGCCCCGTCGCGATCGAGAAGATGACGGTGTTCCGGGCGACGCCGCCCCGCTTGGGCGCCTCCGCGGGGGGCTCTTCGAGGGTTTGCGTCGGATCGGACAGAGGTCCGCAGGCTAGAGGACCACGCCGCGGGCGGTCACCGCACGGCGTGCGGGGCCGCGCGGCGCTACACTTCGCCGTCGCTTATGGCCAACATCGCATCCCAGAAGAAGCGCATCCTCCGCGCAGAGCGCGAGCGCCTCGAGAACCGCCGCTACACCTCCTCGATCCGCACGTACTTCCGTCGCCTGGAGGCGTCCGCCGCCGGCGACGACGCCGAGGCCGCCGACGCCGACCACCGTGCGCTCGTGTCGCTCATCGACAAGGCCGTCAAGCGTGGTGCGCTGCACAAGAACACCGGCGCGCGCAAGAAGGCCCGCGCCGCCCGCGTGCGTGCCGGCCAGCCCGAGTAGCGACCTTCGCGACAGGCGTCCCGAGCGGCGCCGCGTGAGCAGGACCCGACACCGCCCCGACCCGGGCGGTGTTTTTGCGTTCCCCGCCGTCCCCCAGCCGTCCAGGAGCACCCACCATGGCCTTTCTCTCCCGTGATCCCGCCCCGTCCGCCACGGCCCCCGAGCCCGCGGGGACGCTCGCGCTCGACGTCGACGCGCTGACCAAGCGCTACCCGACGGGGACCGAGGCGCTGCGCGGCGTCTCGCTGCAGATCCAGGACGGCGAGTTCTTCGGGTTGCTCGGGCCCAACGGCGCCGGCAAGTCGACGCTCATCCACTGCACGACGGGCCTGGCGCGGCCGACGTCGGGCACGATCAGGGTCTTCGGGCACGACGCCGTGGAGGACTACTCGCGGGCCCGGGCCGCGGTCGGCCTGGCCCCGCAGGACCTGAACCTCGACTGGTTCCTCACGCTCGAGGAGTCGCTGGACTACCACGGCGGCTACTTCGGGATGCCCAAGAAGGACCGGCGCGAGCGCGTCGCCGAGCTGCTGGAGGCCTTCTCGCTGTCGTCCAAGAAGGACGACCGCACGCGGACGCTGTCGGGCGGCATGAAGCGCCGGCTCATCCTCGCGCGGGCGCTCATGCACCGCCCGCGCTTCCTCATCCTCGACGAGCCGACGGCCGGCGTCGACGTCGAGCTGCGCCTTGAGCTGTGGCACTACGTCCAGCAGATCAACGCGGAAGGGACGACGATCCTCCTGACGACGCACTACCTCGAAGAGGCCGAGCAGCTGTGCGACAAGATCGCCTTCATCAACGACGGGCAGATCGTCGCGACGGGGACGAGCGCCGAGCTGGCCGCGAAGTACGGCGTGGCCGGGCTGGAGGACGCCTACCTCGAGCTCGTGGGGCGCAAGGAGCTGTCGCGGGCCCACGTGGTCGGCGGCGGCGCGGAGGCGGGCGCATGAGCACCGAGGCCACGACGCGGCTGCGCATGACGACCGGGCAGATCCGCTTCTTCTCGCTGCTGCGGCGCGAGTGCAACCGCTTCTGGAAGATCAAGCGCCAGACGCTCGGCGCCCCGCTGCTGGAGACCTTTCTCTACATCTCCGTCTTCGGGGCGGCGCTCGGTTCGCGCGTCGGGCAGCTGCACGGCTACCGCTACGTCGTCTTCGTCGTTCCGGGGCTGATCATGATGGCGTGGGCGATGAACGCGTTCTCCAACAACGCCTCCTCGATCCTCCAGCAGAAGATGCAGCGGGCGATCGACGACCAGCTCTCCTCCCCCGCCTCCCCGGTCGAGCTGCTGCTGGCCTTCTCCTTCGGCGGCTTCCTGCGCGGGATGCTCATCGCGACGCTGACGTTCGTCAGCGCGTCGCTGCTCGTGGACATCCCGGTCGAGCATCCGCTCGTCCTGCTGCCGTCGCTCTTCCTCGTCGGGTTCTTCTTCGCGCAGCTCGGCGTGATGATCGGCGTCCGGGCCGAGCAGTTCGACGACGTCTCGTTCGCGCAGACGTTCATCCTCACGCCGCTGATCTTCCTCGGCGGGGTCTTCTACTCGGCGTCGCTGCTCCCCCAGCCCTACGAGACGATCACGCACTTCAACCCCGTCTACTACATGATCAGCCTCGTGCGCTATGGGTTCCTGGACTACTCCGAGACGAACATCGCGCTGTCGTTGCTCTTCCTCAGCGCGGCGGTCTCGGTCCTCTTCGCGGTGAACCTGCGCCTCTTCCGGACGGGCCACCGCCTGCGGGCCTAGTAGGCCGCCCTGGGGGGCGGCGCGGGTCAGGCGGCCGGGAGGCCGTGGACCGCGAGCGCCTGGTTGGCGTAGCGCTTGTCGCCGGTCAGCTCGCGCCCGAGCCACGGCGGCGGCGTCCAGGCCGCGCTGTCGGCCTCGGAGGCGAACTCGACCTCGGCGGTCAGCAGGCCGTCCAGCGCGCCGGCGTAGACGTCCACCTCGAGGACGAGGCCGCCGTCGAGCTCCAAGCGGTGGCGGCGCTTGTCCACGCGCCGGCCCTCGGTCAGCGGCCAGAGCGCGTCGAAGCGCTCGGCGTCGACCGGGAACTCGGCCTCGGTGCGCGCGAGGCCCGCCCCGCCCTTGATCGTCAGGACGCGGGTGCCGGCGTCGTCGCGCAGGCGCACCTCGACGGGCCCGTCGAGCGCGAGGTAGCCCTGGCGCAGCTCGGTGCTCGGGGCCTGCGCGACGGCGTCGGGCAGCTCGGTCACGAGGAACTTGCGCTCGATCTCCATGCTCATGCCGCCGTCGGGTCGGCCGCGGTCCAGGCGTCGACGTAGGCGCCGATCC
>CAZRLR010000131.1:6054-10666 GCA_964600395.1 uncultured Conexibacter sp. | reverse complement strand
GCCGCCGCGGCCGGCCCGGCCTGACGGTCACGCGGTCGGCAGCGCGTGGCGGCGGCCGGGGAGGCCGTCGCGGGCCCGCTGGCGCAGGCTCCGCACCGCGGGCTCCGCACGCAGGCGCTCAGCACGCATGCGCAGCAGCTCGACGACGGCGACCGTCGGCGTGAACGGGTCGGCGACGGCCGCGCCGGTCGTGAGCGACAGGGCCGCGACGGGCTCGCCGTCGACGATGCCGAGCAGCACGGGCTCGGCGGGCACGGGTGCGCTGTCGAGCGCGGCGAGCCGGCGGACGGTCGGCGCGTCCTCGGGGGAGGCGGTCCGCAGCGCGACGATCGGGGTGGAGGTGAGGGTCTCGGTGGAGGTCATGGACGAAGCATGCTCCTCGGTACCCATCAGCACAAATGACAAAGCGAGCCATGCGGTATAAGATCTGCTCATGCTCGACGTCCGCCGCATGCGTGTCCTCCGCGAGGTCGCCCGCCGGGGCTCGTTCTCCGCCGCCGCCGAGGCGCTCGCCTACACCCAGTCCGCCGTCTCGCAGCAGATCGCCGCGCTCGAACGCGAGGCCGGGACGAAGCTCGTCGAGCGCAACGCCCGGGGCGTGCGCCTGACGGACGCCGGCGACGTCGTCGTCCGCCACGCCGACGCGATCCTCGCGCGCCTGGCCGACGCCGAGGCCGAGCTGGAGGCGATCGCCGGCCTGCGCGGCGGCCGCCTGCGCCTGGCCTCCTTCCCCTCCGCCGGGGCGAGCATCATGCCCAAGGCGATCGCGGTCTTCCGCGAGCGCCACCCCGCCGTGGAGCTCAGCCTGCAGCTCGCCGAGCCCGACGACGCCGTGGCGCTCGTGCGCGCGGGGGAGATCGACATCGCGCTGACGATCAGCGCGACCTTCGAGACGGCCTGCGCCTACGGCCCCGGGATCGAGGAGCAGCACCTGCTCGACGACCCGATGTACGTCATCCTGCCCCAGAGCCATCCGCTGGCCCGCCGGCGCTCGCTGCGGATCGAGGACCTCGCGGAGGAGCAGTGGACGCTCGGCTCGACCGGCACCTGCCCGGACACGTCGATCTTCCTGCGCACCTGTCAGGCCGCGGGCTTCGAGCCCCGCATCTCGTTCGAGTCCAACGACTACCCCGCCATCCAGGGCTTCGTCGCCGCCGGCATGGGCGTCTCGTTCATCCCCGACCTGGCGCTCATGTCGATCCGGGACGACATCGTCGTGCGCTCCCTCGGCGCGCGCCCGCCGGTGCGCTGCATCATGGCCGCGACGCTGACGGACTCCTACTGCTCGCCGGCCAAGGACGCGATGCTCGGCATCCTGCGCGAGGTCGGCGAGGAGTTCGGCAGCGCCCGGCGCGAGCTGTCGCTCGCCTCCTGAGCGGCGGACGGCCGCTTAAGCAAGATGAGCGGACGACTGGTGTCCGCTCAGAGCCTGCCGATCACACCCAACCTGATTACAACGAGTCCCAGGACCTAATTGATGTGGCGTGCCTGGGCAATAGACACTCCCGCCACGGTCACCCGTGACGAGTCGGGGTGCGTCGAGGCCCCACTGTAGCGAACGGGATGCCGACGCAGACGGGACCGTCACCGTCCCGACGGGGCTCTAGGGTCGGCGCCATGGCCCGCCTGGTCGCCGTCCTCCTCGCCGCCGTGACGCTCACCGTGGCCGCGGCCGCCCCGTCGGCCGGCGCGGCCACGGCGCGGACCTTCGCGACCTTCCGGCAGACGGGCGGGATCGCCGGCGTGGACGTGCACCTCGTCGTCCGCAAGGACCGCACGCTCGTCGTGACACGCCGCGGCGAGCGCACCGTCCGCGGCCGGCTGCGGGCAGCGACCTTCCGCCGGCTGCGCGCCGCGCTGGACGCCGCCCACCTCGAGCGGCGCCTGTCGCCGACCCAGACGGGCTGCGCGGACTGCTTCGTGTACGCCATCGGCTACGGCGGGCACCGCGCGCAGTTCGACGACGTCTCGTTCCCCCCGCGGATGCGCGGCGCCGTCGCGCGGCTGCGGGCGATCGCGGAGGGCGCCCGCTGAACCGACGGCGCCGAACGTTGACACCTTGTCAGCGCATTGGACACCTGATACCTTCGCTGTCAAGCGCGCGGTCAGGTAACCGTGTGCATGTCAAAGCACGTTCGACGCAGGGGGTTCCCGATGGAGGCAGCGACGATGGGCCGGACGGCCGCAGGCCCGTCCGACGAGGTGACGTGGCGCGATCCCAAGCGCTACCTGTGGTTGCTCGGGCTGCTCGTCCCGATGCTGCCGTTCATCGCGGTCGGGCTCGTGGCCGCGACCGGCCTGGGCGTCTTCTGGTGGTTCGGCCCGATGTTCATGTACATCCTGCTGCCGATCCTCGACACGTTCGTCGGGTCCGACGCGGAGAACCCGCCCGACAGCGTCGTCAAGCAGCTCGAGGAGGACAGGTACTACCGCTGGTGCACCTACCTCTACATCCCGCTGCAGTACGCCGGCCTCGTCTTCGCCTGCGCGATGTGGGCCTCCGGTGACCTCTCCGTGCTCGAGTCCATCGGCCTGGCCTTCACGATCGGCGCCGTCGGCGGCGTGGCCATCAACACCGCCCACGAGCTGGGCCACAAGCGCAAGAACGGCGAGCGCTGGGCCTCGAAGGTCGCGCTGGCGCAGACGGGCTACGGGCACTTCTTCATCGAGCACAACCGGGGCCACCACGTCCGCGTCGCCACCCCGGAGGACCCCGCGTCCTCCCGCCTCGGCGAGAGCCTCTACGCCTTCCTCCCGCGCACCGTCAAGGGGTCGCTGACCTCCGCCTGGGAGCTCGAGAAGATCCGCCTGGAGCGCGTCGGCGCGCCGGTCTTCAGCATCAAGAACGACGTGCTGAACGCGTGGGCGATGAGCGTCGTCCTCTTCGCCGCCCTCACGATCGCCTTCGGCGTCGGGATCGTCCCGTTCCTGCTCCTGCAGGCCGTCTACGGGTTCTCGCTCCTGGAGGTCGTGAACTACCTCGAGCACTACGGCCTGGTCCGTCAGAAGCAGGAGGACGGCCGCTACGAGCGCTGCCGCCCCGAGCACAGCTGGAACTCCAACAACACGGCGTCCAACGTCCTGCTCTACCACCTGCAGCGCCACTCCGACCACCACGCCAACCCGGTCCGTCGCTACCAGGCGCTGCGCCACTTCGACGAGGCGCCGGAGCTGCCGTCGGGGTACGGGACGATGATCACCCTCGCCTACCTGACGCCGCTGTGGCGCCGCGTGATGGACGCGCGGGTGCTGGCCCACTACGACGGGGACGTCACGCGGGCGAACATCTATCCGCGCCGCCGCAAGCAGATCCTCGCCAAGTACGGCAAGGGCGGGCAGGAGGCCGCGGCGTGAGCGCCTTCCGCTGCCCCGTCTGCGAGTACGTCTACGACGAGGACACGGGCGCGCCGCGGGAGGGCTTCCCCGCCGGCACGGCCTGGAGCGAGATCCCGGACGACTGGCCCTGCCCGGACTGCGGGGTCCGCGAGAAGGTCGACTTCGAGCCCGTCGCGTGACCCCGCCGCCGTCCCTCGCCGAGGCTACGCGCCACCTCGTCCGCGAGCGCGTGCTCGACGGCGTGGACGCCTGCCTGGGCGAGCGCCCGTGGTCGTCGGTCTCGATGGCGAGCGTCGCCACCGCGGCCGGCATGAGCCGGCAGACGGTCTACAACGAGTTCGGGTCCCGCGAAGCGCTCGCCCAGCAGTACGTCCTGCGGGAGACCGAGCGCTTCCTGGCCGCCGTCGAGGCGGCGGTCCTGCAGCGGACGGACGACGCGCGCGCGGCCGTCGCGGCGGCGTTCACCGTCTTCCTGGAGGCGGCCGCCGAGCGGCCGCTCATCCGCGCGATCGCCGCGGGCGACGGCAGCGACGAGCTGCTGGCGCTCGTGACGACCGACGGCGGCCCCGTGCTCGCCGTCGCGACCGAGCGCCTGGCCACGGTCATGCAGACCGGCTGGCCGCAGGCGGACGCCGCGACCACGCGCCTGGTCGCCGACACCGTCGTGCGGCTGGCGATCAGCCACGCGGCGCTGCCCGGGGGCCCGGCCGACGTCACGGCGGCCTCGGTGACCGAGCTGCTCGGCCCCTTCCTGGACCGCGTCCTGGCGACCTGACCGCGACCCGGCCGACGGTAGGGTGGCGGGCATGTTCGCCGTCTACGCCACCGAGCCCAACCCCGACGATCCGCTTGCGTCCCTCGCGCTGGGCGACCGTCCCGAGCCGGAGGTGCCCGACGGCTGGGTGAGCGTCGACGTCAAGGCGGCGACGCTGAACATGCACGACATCTTCACCCTGCGCGGGGTCGGGATCAGCGCCGATCGCTTCCCCATGACGCTCGGCTGCGACGGCGCCGGCGTGCTGGAGGACGGGACGGAGGTCGTCGTCCACGCGGTGGTCTCGTCCGAGGGGTGGACGGGCGACGAGACGCTGGACCCCAAGCGCTCGATCCTCACCGAGCGTCACCAGGGGACGTTCGCCGAGAAGGTCGTCGTCCCGCGCCGCAACATCGTCCCGAAGCCGGCCGCGCTGAGCTTCGGGGAGGCGGCCTGCATGGGGACCGCGTGGCTGACGGCCTACCGGATGCTGTTCGTCAAGTCGGGCCTGCGTCCCGGGCA
>CAZRLR010000131.1:0-6044 GCA_964600395.1 uncultured Conexibacter sp. | reverse complement strand
ATGCTCGTGCAGGGCGCGTCGGGTGGCGTGGCGACCGCGCTCGTCACCCTCGGGCGGGCGGCCGGCATGCGCGTCTTCGCCACGGGGCGCAGCGAGGAGAAGCGCGCGGTCGCGACGGCGCTCGGCGCCGACGCGGTCTTCGAGGTCGGCGCACGGCTGCCCGAGCGCGTGGACGCGGTCTTCGAGACGGTCGGCGGCGCGACGTGGTCGCACTCGATCAAGGCGCTCAAGCCCGGCGGCATCATCGTCATCTCCGGTACGACGACCGGGGACGCCTCGCCGGCGGAGCTGCAGCGCATCTTCTTCCTGCAGCTGCGCGTCGTCGGCTCGACGATGGGGACCCTCGACGAGCTGCGCGACCTGCTGAGCTTCTGCGCCCAGCAGGACATCCGGCCGCAGATCGGGATGGAGCTGCCGCTGCAGGAGGCCGAGCGCGGCTTCCGGGCGATGGTCGACGGCGAGACGTCGGGCAAGATCGTCTTCACGCGCTGAGCGGGCCGCCGCCGGCGCTGGCGAGGGCCGACCGGGGGCGGATAGGGTCGGGTCCATGCACCCGTTCCGCACCGCCGTGGAGGCCTGGGACCACGACGCGATCCACGACCTGCTCGCCGAGGACGTCGTCTTCCGCAGCCCCGTCGCGTTCAAGCCGTACGCCGGGCGCGAGATGGTCGCCGCGATCCTGCGCGGCGTGTCGCGCGTGTTCGAGGACTTCCGCTACGTCCGCGAGATCGGCGCCGAGGGGGCGGCGGACCACGTCCTGGAGTTCCGCACGAAGGTCGGCGACGTCGAGGTCCACGGCGTCGACATCCTCCACACGGACGCCGACGGGTACGTCGACGAGCTCATCGTCATGGTGCGGCCGCTGTCGGCGGCCAACGCCCTGGCGGCGGCGATGGGCGCGCAGTTCGACCAGATCCGGCGCGAGGTGACCGGCGCGGTCTGACGTCCCGGGCGGTCACCGGCCAACCTCGGGGGGCGGGGCGCGTCCTGAGGGCAACCACCAAGGGGGTCCCAAGTGCTGCACCGTCCGATCCTCGTCGCCGTCGCCGTCGGCCTCGTCGCCACGCCGGTGGCGCTCGCCGCCAAGCCGCCGGTCAAGCCGCCCAAGCCGGCCTCCAAGCAGACGCTCTCGCTCGACGCGAGCGCGACCGCGATCACCTTCACGCAGGCGTCCACGCTCAGCGGCCGCCTCACCGGCGGCAAGACCGGCGGGGTGACCGTCCGGCTCGAGCAGGACCGCACGGGCTTCCTCGGCGACGCCTACGCCGCGACGGGCCTGACCGCCCGGACCGCGTCCAACGGCGGCTACAGCTTCAGCGTCAAGCCGACGGTCAACACGATCTACCGCGTCGTCGCGGCGGTCTCGCCGGCCGTCACGAGCGGCGGCAAGACCGTCCGCGTGCGGCCGCTGCTCGGGCTGACGGTGTCCGACACGACGCCGCGGGCCGGTGCGCTCGTGCGCTTCTCGGGGACCGTGCGCCCGCCGCATGACCGCCGGGTCGTCCTCATCCAGCGCCGGACCTCGACGGGGACCTGGGGCACGGTCGGGCGCTCGACGCTGCGCGCCGCGACGACCGGTGCGGGCAGGTCGGTCTACGGCCGGTCCTTGAAGGTCTCCCGCAGCGGGACCTACCGCGTGCGCCTGGCGGCGCACGCCGACAACCTCGCGGGCTCGAGCCGGACGGTGACGCTCACCGTCGGGTAGCGGTCGCTCGGCCGGAGGTGCTCCGGGGCCGGCACCGGGGCCCGGAACGACAGAGCCCCCGCGGGGCGGGGGCTCTGTTCCTGCAGTGCGGCGAAGAGGACTCGAACCTCCACGGGCCATAAAGCCCACAAGGCCCTCAACCTTGCGCGTCTACCAATTCCGCCACCGCCGCTTGGGTGGGCGCGGAGTGTAGCGCGGTTGTTTCCGTCGGGGCCGGTCGCTACTGTGGCGAACACATGTTCGGTTCTCACAGCAAGGAGCGTCCCCGGTGGATCTGACCAAGCGCCAGCAGGAGATCTTCGACTTCATCAAGCGGTACTCCGCCAGCTACGGCTACCCGCCCACGGTCCGTGACATCGGCAAGGCGGTCGGGCTCGCCTCGTCGTCCACGGTGCACGCGCACCTGGCCAACCTCGAGAAGCTCGGCCTGCTGCGGCGGGACCCGACGAAGCCGCGGGCGATCGAGCTGCTCGACCGCGTCGGCCGCGAGGTCGACAACGTCGTCGAGAACGTCCGGCAGTTCGTCACCGGGCCCGGGCTCCCCGTCGTCGGCCAGGTCGCCGCCGGCGCGCCGATCCTCGCCGAGGAGAACATCGAGGAGTACGTGCAGGTGCCCCCGGTGGCCGGCGGCGAGACGGGGGAGTACATCCTCCGCGTGCGCGGCGAGTCGATGCGGGACATCGGCATGCTCGAGGGCGACTTCGTCGTCGTCCAGCGCCAGGACACGGCGAAGGACGGCGACATCGTCGTCGCGCTCGTCGGGGAGGAGGCGACGGTCAAGCGCTTCTTCCGCGAGGCCGACCACGTGCGCCTGCAGCCGGAGAACACGACGATGGAGCCGATCCGCACCCGCGAGGTCCAGATCATGGGCCGCGTCGTCGGCCTCTTCCGGAGCGTCGCATGAGCGCCGTGACCGCCGGCGCGACCCGCGTCGGGCGCGGCGCCGGGCCGACGACCGCAGCGGCGCGGCCACGCCGACGCCCGGCCGTGGCGTCGATGGCCTTCGACGCCCTCTTCGATCGTCCCGCGGACGGGCAGACGTTCGACGACCTGATCGTCGGCGCCTGGGAGGACCTGTCCGCACACCGCACGGTCACCTGCCCGGTCTGCCAGGGGGTGGCCATGCGGCCCCGCTACGGCAGCGGGCAGGGCGCCGTCGGTGGGCGCTGCGGCGACTGCGGGTCCGTGCTCGGCTGACGCGAGGGGCCGCCGGCCGGTACGGTGGCCGTGCAGATCAGGCAGTCGCGGGGGCGCCCAGCGCCCTCGAGGAAAGTCCGGACACCACAGGGCAAGAGTGGTCGGGTGATCGACCCGGGGAAACCCGCGGGAAAGTGCCACAGAAACACACCGCCGATGGCTTGGCCCGGGAGACCGGGGCTCGCACAGGCAAGGGTGAAATGGTGCGGTAAGAGCGCACCGGCGTCGCGGTGACGCGGCGGCCGGGTAAACCCCACTCGGTGCTAGGCCAAGCAGGACCGTTTGCAGGCTGCCCGCCGAGGTCCAGGTAGGCCGCAGAGATGGATGGCTGCCCAACGACAGAATCCGGCTTACCGATCTGCTGTCGGCCGGGCCCCGGGAGACCGGGGCCCGACCTATTTCCGGGCTCGGTCCTTCGTGGGGCGGGCGCCGGTGGGCTGCTCTGTGGGGGCGGGCGCTGGTGTGCTGCTCCGTGTGGGGCGGGCGCCGGTCATCCCCCTCCGCTCTTCACGCCCGGGCGGTGGGTCGGGGTGCGTGATCACGGAATGCGTCACGCCGCTCCGGGGGATGCCGGCGTCCCGCCCCTGGCTTGCGGGCAGACGCAATGCAGCCAGTGTCGCTCTGGGGAACTGTCTGCATTCCGTCTTGCTCCGTCAGGCCGGGTGTGCTGCTCCGTGTGGGGCGGGCGCCGGTCATCCCCCTCCGCTCTTCACGCCTGGGCGGTGGGCCGGGGTGCGTGATCACGGAATGCGTCACGCCGCTCCGGGAGATGCCGGCGTCCCGCCCCTGGCTTGCGGGCAGACGCAATGCAGCCAGTATCGCTCTGGGGGAACTGGCTGCATTCCGTCTTGTTCCTTGGCGGCGGGCGCCAGATGCGGCCCCACGTCGGGCGTGGGTCGCTCGTCGGTAGAGACGTGACGCCGGAGATCGAGGGCCGATCGTCGGGGCCTATGGGCCCGCAGGATCGGCCCTCGATCTCGCGTCGGGGGTGAGGGCCGATCGTCTGGGCCTCTGACCCCGCAGGATCGGCCCTCGGTCCCGCGGGCGCGGACGGCGCAGGATCGGCCCTCGGAGGCGCGGGTCCGAACGGCGGCAGGTACGATCGGGTCGGCCTGGGTAGCCTGCCGCGCGTGAGCTCCGGAGCCCCAGCCGACCCGCCCCCGGCCGCCGCGGCGCCCCGCGCCGGGGTGGGGGACCGGGCACTCGCCGGCGTGCGACGGACCGTCGCGCGGATGGACGACCGCTGGGTGGTGCGGACGCTCGGCTCGCGTGCGGGACTGCGCGCGATCTTCGCCGGCATGCGCTCGCGCTACGTCCCGGAGCAGGCCGGCGGGCTCGACGGTGCGATCGCCTTCGAGCTCACGCGGGCGGGCGCGCCGCCACAGACTTGGAGCGTGTTGGTGGACGCCGTGCAGGCCCGGATCGTGCGCGGGCCGGTGCCGGATCCCGCGCTCACCGTCGTCATCCCGGTCGCCGAGTTCGTGCGTTTGGCGACCGGCGAACGGGACCCGGTCCGCCTGCTCCTCGGCGGAAAGATGGAGGTACGCGGGGACTTCGCGCTGGCCATGCGGCTGGGGCCGATGTTCGGCCGGTCCGGTCGCTGACGGGCCGCGCAAGCGCCGTCCCAGGTCGTCCGCGGCGGGTGCGAACATGCGTTCGTGTCAATGGTTGTCTGTGTCCTGCTTCCCCGCTTCGAGCTCGCCGTCGCCGCCGGCGGTCGTGACGCCCTGCTGCAGCTCGGCCCGGCCGCGCTGGCGCCCGAGCCCGGCCGCGAGCAGCAGGTGGGGGAGGTGTCCTCGGCGGCCGAGGCCGCCGGCGTGCATCGGGGCATGCGGCTCGGCGAGGCGCTGTCGCGCTGCCCTGCTCTGGCGCTGATCCCGCCGGACCCCGTGGGCGTCGCCGACGAGTGGGAGGCCGTCGTCCGCCGGCTGGAGGCGGTCGGCGCGGCGGTCGAGTCCGAGCGGCCCGGCAGCGCCTGCTTCGAGGCGTCGGGGCTGCGTCGCCTCTACGGCGGCCGTGTCCTGGACGACGTCGCGCCCAGCCTCCGGCGCCTGGGCAACGAGTCGCCGCCCTGGCTGGACGCGGTCGTCGCGGTCGTCCGCCGCGCGCTGGCGCTCCCGGCCCGGATCGGCGCCGGCCCCTCGCGGTTCTGCGCGATCGCCGGCGCCGCCCGGGCCCGCTCGCGCCGCCCGGAGCTCGTCGCCGGTGCCGTGACGCTGGCCGGCGAGCCGGTGACGCTGCTGCGTCGGGTGGAGGACACCGCCGCGCTCGTCGAACCGCTCGAGCGCCTCGGGATCACGACGCTCGGCGCGCTGGCCGCGCTCGGGCGTCCCGCGCTGGCGGATCGCTTCGGCAAGCCCGGCCTGCGCGCGCACGCGCTGGCCCTCGGGCAGGACACCCCGCTGCGCCCCCGCGTCCCGGGCGAGACGGTGCGGGAGAGCCTGGAGCTGCCGGAGGCCGCCAGCGGCGTGCAGGCCCAGCGGGCGCTGGAGCTCCTCATCGACCAGCTCCTGGCCAACCCCGCCCGCAAGGGCCGGACGCTGCGGGCCGTCGTCCTGTCGGCCAGGCTCGTCGAGGGCAGCACCTGGCAGGAGCGCGTCGTCTTCCGCGAGCCGCTGGCGGATCCCGGGCGCATGCGCCTCGTCCTCGCGCTGCGCCTGGCGCTGCTGCCGGCGCCGGCCTCCACGCTGCGCCTGGCGGTCGAGCGCTTCGGGCCCCCGCACGCCCCGGGGGCGGCGCTCTTCGAGGACGCCACGACGGTCCGGCGGGCGCGCCTGCGCGAGGCCGTGCGTCAGGCCCGCCTGGCCGCCGGCCCGGACGCCGCGCTGCGCGTGCTGTGCGTCGAGCCCGACTCCCGCGTGCCCGAGCGGCGCGCCGTCCTGGCGCCCTTCGAATGAAGCCCGTCGAGCCTTCCGGCCGGCGCAAGGGCGTGCGGGTCGTGCGGGGTCCCGCCGTGCCGGCCCGGACGCCCGGGGGGCCGCGGCGGCTCGGGCTGCCGGTGCCCGTCAAGGTCAGGGTCGGCCCGAACGGCCGGCCGCTCAGCGTCGCCGAGGATCCGGTCGACGCCGTCCGCGAGTCCTGGCTGGTGGAGGACCGCTGGTGGACGGCCCTCGAGGCACGCGATTGGGAGCGCTTCGATCAG
>CAZRLR010000130.1:0-10733 GCA_964600395.1 uncultured Conexibacter sp. | reverse complement strand
TGTCGACGAGCAGCATCGTCATCGCCTGCGCCTCCCCGTCGCGGCACAGCACGCAGACCCAGTCGGCGACGATCGAGTTCGTGATCCAGCGCTTGCGTCCGTTGACGACGAAGCCGTCGCCGGTCCGCGCGGCGACGGTCCGCAGCGACGACGGCGAGAGGTCGGAGGAGGCGTCGGGCTCGGTGGTCGCGAACGAGAACGCGTGCTCGCCGCTGATGAGCCCGGGGAGCACCGCGTCGCGCACGTGCTCTTGCGCGAAGGTCAGGCACCGCGCGTTGAGGATGCACTGCCCGTCGTACACGCCCGCCATCGAGGAGGACTCGTAGGCGATCTCCTCCGTGACGAGGCACGTCGCGAGCATCGGGTGCTCGAGGCCGGCCCCGTGCGGCGCCGCGAACGGGACGGCGAACAGGCCCTCGGACGCGAGGCCGCGGAAGGCGCCCCACGGAAAGGAGTCGCGCGTCTCGGTGGCCAGGCCGATCTCGCGCGCGACCGGCGCCAGGTGCGTCGCGACGGCCTCGCGGGCGAGGCCGCGGACGTGCGCGACGTCGTCGGGCAGGAACAGGTCGTGCCACGTGCGGTCCTGGGTGCGCGGGACCGCGGCGACCGCCGGCGGCGCGCCGCCGACGGCCTCGTCGAGTGCCATCAGTCGAAGACCAGCACGGGCTTGATCGCCTCGCCGGCGTTCGCCGCCGCGCTCGCCTCGTTGATCTGCGCGAACGGGAACGTCGTGATGAGCTTCTCGATCGGGAACTTGCCCGCCTGGTAGAGCTCGATCATCTGCGGGATGAACGCCTGTGGGTCCGCGTCGCCCTCGATGACGCCCGACAGGCGCCGGCCGATGAGCAGGTGGCCCTGGTCGATCGTGATCTCGTGCTCGAGGCCCTGGAAGCCGACGGTCACCGCGTGCCCGGGGGTGCGCAGGACCTCGAGCGCCTGCCGGGTCACCGCGGCCAGGCCGACCGCGTCGAGCGAGCCGTGCACCCCGGGCGCGGCGATCATCTGCACGTCCCACAGCAGGTCGGCCGTCGCGGTCGGGTCGATCGCGTGCGTCGCTCCGAGCTCGAGCGCGAGCTCCCGCCGGGCGGCGTTCGGGTCCACGGCGATGATCGTCCCGCACTCCAGCGCCGCGGCGGCCATCACCGCCGCCAGGCCCACGCCGCCGAGGCCGAAGATCGCGATCGACTGCCCGGCCTTCGGACGCAGGACGTTGATGACGGCGCCCGCCCCGGTCTGGAAGCCGCACCCGAGCGGGCCCATGAGCTCGACCGGGACGTCGTCGGGCAGCTTCACCGCGTTGCGCGCGCTGGCGATCGCGTACGTCGCGAAGGACGACTGCCCGAACCAGTTGCCGTGCACCTCCTCCTCGCCCTGGCGCATCGTCGTCGTGCCGTCCAGGCGCGTGCCGAAGTAGTTCAGCGGCGCGAACATCTCGCAGTAGGCGTGGTGGCCGTCCTCGCAGACCTCGCACTCGCGGCAGTGGTCGAAGGAGAGCGCGACGGCGTCCCCGGGCGCGAGCGTCGTGACCCCCGGCCCGACGGCCTCGACGATGCCCGAGCCCTCGTGGCCCAGGACGGACGGCAGCGGCAGCGGGATCGTGCCGTCCTGCGCGGTGACGTCGGTGTGGCAGATGCCCACCCCCTTCATCCGGACGAGCACCTCGCCCTCCTCCAGGTCGGCGAGCTGCACCTCCTCGAGCAGCAGCGGGCCGTCGATCTCGCGGAGCACCGCGGCGGTGGCGATCACGCGGACGCCCCCGGCTCACCCGGCGTGGAGAGCAGCACGTCGAACAGGTGCCGGTCGATCGTCTGCGTCAGGTCGACGTGGACGTGCTTGGCCTCGGTGTACTCGTCCAGCGCGCCGGGGCCGAGCTCGCGCCCGACGCCGCTCTGGCGGTAGCCGCCGAACGGCAGCGCCGGGTCGATCATGTGCCAGTTGTTCACCCAGACCGTCCCGGCCCGCAGCCACTCGGCGACCTCCAGCCCGCGCCCCAGGTCGCCGGTCCACACGCCGGCGGTCAGGCCGTAGTCGCTGTCGTTGGCGAGCGCGACCGCCTCGTCGACCGAGGAGTAGCGCAGGACGACGAGCACCGGCCCGAAGATCTCCTCGCGGGCGATCGTCATGTCATTCGTCACGTCGGTGAAGATCGTCGGCTCGATCCAGTGACCGCGCTCGAAGCCCTCGCCGGTCGGCACGCCGCCGCCGAGTGCGACGGTCGCGCCCTCGCGCACCCCCGCCTCCAGGTAGCCGAGGATGCGGTCGCGCTGGCGGGCGGAGACCACGGGCCCCATGTCCGTGTCGAAGTCCGCCGGGTCCCCGAGCCTGAGCGTCGAGGCCCGTGCCACGAGCCGCGCCACGATCTCGTCGTGCAGCGCGTCCGGGACGTACAGCCGCGTGCCCGACTCGCAGATCTGGCCCGAGTAGAGCATGCAGCCGAAGAGCGCCCCGTCGACGGCGACGTCCAGGTCGGCGTCGTCCAGGACGACGACCGGCCCCTTGCCGCCGAGCTCGAGCGAGACCTTCTTCACCGTGCCCGAGGCCAGGCGCATGATCTCGCGCCCGACCGCGGTCGAGCCGGTGAAGGCGACCTTGTCGACGCCGGGATGCGAGGCCAGGCGGGCGCCCACCTCGGCGCCGTCGCCGGTGACGACGTTCAGCACGCCGGCGGGCAGGCCCTCCTCGAAGGCGACCTGCGCGAGCAGCAGGAGCGACAGCGGCGTCTTCTCGTCGGTCTTGACGACGATCGAGTTGCCGGCCGCCAGCGCCGGCGCGATCTTCCAGATGCCCAGCACGAGCGGGAAGTTCCAGGGGACGATCGCCGCGCAGACCCCGATCGGCTCGCGCCGGATGCGGTTGGACGAGAGCGTCGGGTAGGCCGAGGTGCCGACGTGCTGCTCGAACTCGTACTTGGCGGCCTGCTCGGCGAAGTACGTGAAGTGGGTGGAGGCCAGGCCGGTGTGGAAGCCCATGGCCTGGCGGATCGTCGCGCCGTTGCAGCTGATCTCCGCCTCGGTGAACGCCTCCAGGTCGACGCTGAGGCGCTCGGCGATGCGCAGCATGACCGCGGCGCGCTCCTCCGGCAGCTTGCGCGACCAGACGCCGGCCTCGAACGACCGGCGCGCGGCGTCGACGGCGAGGTCGGCGTGCTCCACCGTGCCCTTGGCGACCGTGCAGACGAGCGACTCGTCGGCCGGGCTGTGGATCTCGTAGACCTCCGGCGCGTCGACCCGCGCGCCGTCGATGAACATCCCGTGGTGGGTGACGCCGACCGTGGCCATCTAGACCGCCGCGCCTTCCTTCTCGGCGATCATCTCGCGGTACATCGGGAAGACCGGGCGCGTCAGCGGGACGAGCTTGAGGATCTTGTTCACCGGCCCCTTCGCCTTGACCTGCCCCTTGGCCAGGCCGACGGCGAGGTTGTACTCCCCGCGCCAGTACTTGTCGCCGATGTCGGCCGGCATGAAGAGCTTGACGTCGGCGTCCTCGTTGTCCACGCCCTCGTGGACCTCGATGTTCTCGCCATGCATCTTGATGAGGACCTTCGCCTCCGGATCGGCGTAGTAGACCTGCAGGTCGATGTCCGCGGAGGCGAGCTTCGGCCCGATGGGCGTCTCGGCGGCGATGCGGAAGACGCCGCCCAGGTACTTCTCGACTTCGGCGGCATCGGCGAAGAACGGCATGGTGACTCCAAGCGTCGGGGGTGAAAGCCTGCCCACCGACCGTCCCATCCCTGCCCCGTGCCGCGCATCGGCGCTTCGGCCGATCCCTCTCGGCCACCTGGGGGACGTCTAGGCCCCCGGGGCGCCCGCGTCCCTCCCCAGCAGCCGCGAGACGACCGCGACCGCCTGCGTCCGGTTCGTCGCGCGCAGCTTGCGCAGGACGTTGCTCACGTGCGTCTTGACCGTGCCCTGGGAGATGACCAGGCGCCGGGCGATCTCGCTGTTCGTGTGGCCGGCCGCCAGCAGCTGGGCGACCTCGAGCTCGCGCCGGGTCAGGAGGTTGGCCAGGCGCGACTCGGGCACCGCGGCGCTGGCCATCGTCGCGTGCTGGGTCACGGCCGCGGTCGCCCGCTCCAGGCGAGCGAGCTCGACCTCCGCGCCGACGACCTGGTCGGCCGCGGCGGTGATGGCATCCGTCAGGCCGCGGATGTTGTCGCGCAGGTCGCGCAGGCGTTCGCGCAGGACGGTCCGCTCGATCGCGTACCCCGCCCCCTCGGCGAACATCCACAGCAGGTCGCGGTCGAGCTCGTCGACGTCCCGTCGCGTGACGTAGCAGTCGGCGTGCAGGAAGCCGATGACCCGCCCCTCGGGCATGAGCGGGGCGGTGACGTACGAGCGGCTGAAGGAGCTGTCGGCGATCGGGCGGTGCGCCCGCGGGTCGTTCTGGACGTCCCGGACGAGCATCGGGACGCGGCGGCGCACCATCTCGGTCTCCAGGACCATGTGATCGAGGGCGACGGGCTCGGCGCGACCGGCGGCGAGGATCGCCTCCCCCCACTCCGGGTCGCCCTCGACGAGGACGATCTCCGGCATCCAGGCGCCGTCGACGACGCGCGACAGGATGACCCGCGAGAAGCCCAGGTGCAGGACCTCGGCGGCGACGCGCTGCATCGCCTGGTCGACGGTCGACAGCTCGTGCAGGCGTGCGAGCGCCTCCTGGACGCGGCCGAAGGCACGGCTGCGGTGCGCGAGGCGGGCGTCGGCGAGGTCGCGGTGCAGCCGGTGCAGCGCGGTGACGTGCCGGCTGAGCTGACGCAGCCGGGCCACCGGCAGGTCCTCCTGCGCGGCCACGTCCAGGTGGTCCAGCGCGCGGTCCAGGAGGAGCTCGGCGACGTCCTGGGAGAGGACCTCCCGGTCCTCGGGCGCCGAGAAGGACGGCAGGTCGGCGGCGAGCTCGCTGAGCGCCGCCAGCAGGCGCGCGCGGAGAGCGGCGTCCTCCAGCGGCTGGCCGCTGACGAGCCACTCGGAGGTGTCCGGCTCGCGGACGACGGTCGCCATGCGGCGACCGTACCCAACCCGGGCGCACCCGGGCGCCGGTGGCCGACGATCAGGCCGCGGGCGTCCAGCGCACCGGCAGCGCGGCGATGCCGTTGATGAAGTTGTTGACCTGGAAGACGGGCGCGTCGGCCTGGATGTCGGGCGCGTGCGTCAGGACGTGGTGCAGGCCGTGGGTGAGCATCATCCGGCCGAGGGCGGCCCCCATGCAGTAGTGCGGGCCGCCGCCGCCGAAGCCGAGGTGCTTCGTCTCCCCGCGGAGGATGTCGAAGCGCCCCGGGTCCGGGAAGACGGTCTCGTCGCGGTTGCCCGACGAGTACCACATGACGATCTTGTCGCCCTCGGCGATCGGCACCCCGGCGATCTCCGTGTCCTGCAGCGCGGTGCGCCGGAACTGCATCACCGGGGTGGAGTAGCGCAGGATCTCCTCCACCGCCCCGGGCAGGCGGCCGTCGAGGTCCTCCAGCAGCAGCGCCTTCTGCTCGGGGAAGCGCGAGAGCAGGCTCAGGGCGTGCGTCAGCGAGTGGCGCGTCGTGTCGTTCCCCGCGGCGGCCAGCAGGCAGAAGAAGGACCCGATCTCCCAGTCCTCCAGAACACGGCCGTTGACCTCGGCCTGCGTGAGCCAGGTCAGCAGGTCCTCCCCCGGCGTCTCGCGGCGCGCGTCGACGAGGTCGAAGCACATGTCCAGCAGGCGCTGGGCCTCCTCGCCGTAGGTCTCCAGGGCGCTGCGCCCCTGCGCGGCCTCCGGGTCGTCCCACGCGAGCATCTTCTCCGCCGCGTCCATGATGTCGTGCCGCATCTGCCCCTCGGGCAGGCCGAAGAAGTCGGCGAAGATCCGCCCCGGGACGAGCTTGGCGAACGCCTCGCAGAAGTCGGCCTCGCCGCCGTGCGCGAGCAGCTCGTCGCCGAGCGCGTGCACGTTCTCGCGCACCCACCCCTCGATCGTCCGCATCCGCCGCGGGCTGAACGCCTGCGAGACGAGCGCGCGCAGCTGCGCGTGCTCCGGGTCGTCCATCGCCAGGAAGGACTGGGACATCTGGCTGACCACCTCGGGGAAGTCCTCCATGAGCATCCCCTGGCCGGAGCAGAAGACCTTCGCGTTGCGGCTGACGGCGCGGATGTCGTCGTGGCGCCAGACCGACCAGAACCCGGGCGTGTCCTCGTCCGGGGGCATGAGCTCGGACTCATAGGGGCGGTGCCACGAGACCGGGCAGTCGGCGCGGAAGCGCGCGAAGACGCGTTCGCGTGTCTCGTAGTCCTGCGCCCAGAAGGCGCGGGCGGAGATGTCCGCGTCGGCCGCGTCGAGGGTGGGCTTGTCGATGACCGGAGTGCTCACGGGCCTACCGTCCCACCGCGGGGCGCCCGCGCGCATCGGCGCTTCGGGAGAGATCGCTCGGCCTTCCGGGGGATCCGGCCCGGCCGCCATCGGCCGAAGGACCGACGAAGGTCCGCCGGACCGCCCATTCCCCCGCGCGTGCGGGCGACGGAGACTGGGCCCATGCACCCTGGAGCGTTCGACCCGTCCCTGCCCGCCGTCGTGATGGCCGCGACCGGGGCCGTCACGACCTACGGCGAGCTCGACGCCGCCGCCAACCGCGTCGCGCACCTGCTGCGCGCCCAGGGGCTGGCGCCCGGGGACCACGTCGCGCTCTGCGTCGAGAACCGCGTGGAGTTCCTCGTGCTGACCTGGGGCGCCCACTACGCCGGCCTCCTCTACACCGCCTGCTCGACGCAGCTGACCGGCGACGAGCTCGGCTACATCCTCGACGACTGCGACGCCGCCACGGTCTTCGTCTCCGGGCGCTACGCCGACCGCGTGCCGGCCGCGCGGGCGGCGGCGCCGCGGGTGCGCCACTGGCTCTCGGTCGGCGAGCGGATCGACGGCTTCGCGGCCTACGAGGAGGCGGTCGCCGGCCTGCCGACCACCCCGACCGGATCGCCGGCCGCGACATGCTCTACTCCTCCGGGACGACGGGCCGCCCGAAGGGCATCCGGCCCGCGCAGGTCACCACCCCGCTCGAGGAGGCGCCGGTCGTCGTCACGCCGATCCTGCGGGACATGTTCGGCGTCGGCCCCGACGACGTCTACCTCTCCCCCGCCCCGCTGTACCACGCGGCCCCGCTGCGCTTCTGCATGGCGCTGCACCAGCTCGGCGGGTGTGTCGTCGTGATGGAGCGCTGGGACGATCGCGGCGCCCTGGCGCTCATCGCCCGCCACCGGGTCACCGTCACCCAGATGGTGCCGACGATGTTCGTCCGGCTGCTGCGCCTGCCCCAGGAGGTCCGGGACGCAGCCGACGTGTCGAGCCTGCGCCTGGTCCTGCACGCCGCCGCGCCCTGTCCGCCGGAGATCAAGGCGCAGATGCTCGACTGGTGGGGCGACATCGTCCACGAGTACTACGCCTCGACGGAGGCGTGCGGCATGACGTGGGTGACGCCGCAGCAGTGGCGCGAGCGGCCCGGGACCGTCGGCCGGGCGCTCGTCGGCGTCCCGCACGTGCTCGGCCCCGACGGCCAGGCGCTGCCGGCGGACGTCGACGGCGCCGTCTGGTTCTCCGACGGGCCGCGCTTCGAGTACCACAAGGCCCCGGAGAAGACGGCGCAGGCGACCGACGCGCAGGGCCGCCAGACCTTCGGGGACATCGGCCACCTGGACGAGGACGGCTTCCTCTACCTCACCGACCGCGCGTCGTACACGATCATCACCGGCGGGGTGAACGTCTACCCGCAGGAGGCCGAGGACGCCCTGCTCTCCCACCCGCAGGTCATGGACGCCGCGGTCTTCGGCGTCCCGGACGCCGACTTCGGCGAGGCGGTCAAGGCCGTCGTGCAGCCCGTGACGCTGCCGCAGGACGACGAGGCGGCGCTGGCGCTGGAGGCGGAGCTGCTTGCGCACTGCCGCGCGTCGCTGGCGAAGCTCAAGACGCCGTCGTCGATCGACTTCCGCGCCGAGCTGCCGCGCACGCCGACGGGCAAGCTCCTCAAGCGGCTGCTCAAGGACGAGTACGCGGCCGCGCCGGCGGCCTGAGGGCTCAGGCGGCGGGCTCGTCCGAGCGCCGCAGCACCTCGCACAGCAGCAGCGCGACGTGCAGGCGCAGCGCGTCCTCCTCGACGCGGTGCCCGAGCAGGTCCGCCGCCCGCTTGACGCGGTAGGCGACGGTGTTCTCGTGCACGGACAGGCGTCGCGCGGCGCGGACGAAGCTCGCGCCCTCCTCGAGGAAGACCCGCAGCGTCGCGACGAGGCGGCGCATCGCGTCGGTCTCCTCGCCGAGCGGCCCGAGCTCGCGCTGGACGTAGCGGCGCGCCTCGTCGAGGTCGGCGGTCAGCAGGGCCGTGAGCGCGACGTCGTCGAAGCGCACCCGCGCCCCGACCGAACGCTGTCCCAGCAGCGCGACGCGACGGGCGGTCAGCGCCTCGGCGTGGCTGCGGCGGAAGCCGTCCACCCCGAGCCCCGGCTCGCCGAAGGCGATCCGCGCGCCCGCCTTCGTCAGCAGCGGGGTGAGGTCCGCGGTCTGGGCGACGGGGTCCACGTCGTCCCCGGCGACGGCGACCCACCCCCACACGACGGTGCGGCCGGACGGGACGATGAGCGAGGAGCCGGTGCCGAGCGCGGCGCCCACGGCGACGGCGGCCTGCGAGAAGGCCGACCCGGCGTCCTCGGCGTCGGCGGTCTCGTCCCCCCACAGGACGAAGGCGAGGTGGCGGCGGCCGAGCTCGTAGCGCAGGCGCTGGCTCGTGCGCTGCTCGTCGACGGGCCGGCCGTCGAGCAGCAGGCGGACCTCCTCCGCGCGCTGCGCCACGGCGCTGCGCGCCCAGCGCTCCTTCTCGGCGACGAACGCGGTCGCCAGCGGGCCGGACACCGCGTCGACGTAGCCGAAGGTCCACGCCGAGCAGTAGGCGATGGCCTCCGCGAGCACCTCGCGGTCCTCGATGGCGTCGCGCATCAGCTCGAGCCAGATCTGCCAGAAGGCACCGTGACCGACGCGGTAGACGCCGAGCAGCGCCTCGACGGGCAGGCCGCGGTGGACGAACTCACGGCTGTAGTGCAAGGCCTCGGCGGGCGGCTGCACGCCGGCGGGGTCGACCCCGTCGCGGAGCATCGCGACGACGAGCGAGATGTTCGCGCGGCAGCTGGCCTCGGTCTCCTCGAGGATGTCGTCCGAGAGGACGTCCATCGCGGTGTGGATCGCCTGCGCCATCTCCTGCGCGACGTGCCCCAGCCGGGGGACGACCGCCTCTGACAGCTCGCCGAGCGCAGCACGACACGCCTCCGACGGCTCCGGCACGACAGCACTCAACGTGAGCACGCAACCCCTCCCTGTCTCCTGCGACCGATGCTCCGACACGGGCTGCCGAGGCAGCCGTCCCTCCCAGGACCTAGCGCGCTTGACACCTTGTCAGATCACTGCGGCGCACGCCAACTCTCAAGTGCGTCAGCCAGGGCGTCAGCGTGCGAACGCAGCTCCTGCTGCGCCACCTCGTCGAGCTCGTCGCGACGCGCGAGCTGCGACAGCGAGCGGACGCGGTCCCCGCGCCGGACGAGATCTTCGTCCTCCACGAGGACGGCCACCCCGGCCCCGCGCGCGCCGGCCAGCTCGTGGCGCAGCAGGTCCACGGCGGCGACGAGCTGCGTCCCGGCCGCCCGCCAGCGCTCCTGGTCCAGGTCCAGGGAGGCCCGCAGCACGAGCTCCTCGCTCTCGAGGAGGTCGAGGCGACCGCGGAGCGCGAGCGCCACCGTCTCGCTCGGCCCGAGCTTCACCGCCCGGTCCAGCGCCGGCGGCCGGGGCGCGGGCGCGAGGAAGGCCTCCGTCCACTGGCCCTGCGTCAGCGGCCGGGCCTCGCCGTAGCCGAAGCGCACCGCCCGCGGGTCCGCCCGCGTGACCTCTGCGACGTACGGGTCGCGCGCGGCGGCCCGGTGGGCGCGCACGGCGGTGTTCAGGACGCCGAGGATCGCCTCCACGAGCTCCTCGCGCTCGTCCTCCTGGCGGCGCAGGCGCTCCAGGCGCCCGGCGGCCTCGCCCTTGGTGGGGGACGCCTGGCTGGCGCCGATCCACATCGCCCGCAGGACGGGGACGTCGGCGGGCGCGGCGGCGGCCGACTCGTCGCGGGTCCGGCGGCGCAGGCCCTTGGAGGTCGTCGTGCCCTCGACGATCTTGATCTGCAGGACGTCCTCGGCCGGGCCCTCCCCCGTTCCGTCGTCGTCGACCGCGACGACGTAGCGGCCGGCGGAGGGGCCGACGGCGTGGACGAACTCGAGCTCGACGAACGGCAGGAACGTCATCGCGCGCCCGGCCGCGGCCGCGCCTTGCGGAAGCGGTCCAGCAGGACCATCGCCAGCAGGCCGAAGACGGCCAGGTCGGCGAGGAACGACACCGGCCCCTTGTAGGCGTCGGTGATCCACAGCGCGATGACGGTGTGCAGCGCGACGACGGGCAGGAAGGCCAGCAGCAGCGTGTGGGACTTGAAGCCGCTGAAGTGCTCGCGGGCGCAGAGCTCGATGACGCCGGCGGTGGCCATGAGGACGCCGATGCCGATGAGCGCCGCCCCGCTGTCCAGGCCGCGAACGAAGCCGACGCCGGCGATCGCGACGCCGAGACCCATCGCGATCTCCGTCAGCGGCCACGGGTGCCACAGCGGGCGCGGGCGCGTCTGGATGCGCTGGCCGGTGCGGGTCCGCGGTGCGCGGCCGGTCGTCGCGCGCGCGGACACCCCGCCGGCGGCGGCCGGTGCCCCGGCGCCC
>CAZRLR010000129.1:0-10798 GCA_964600395.1 uncultured Conexibacter sp. | reverse complement strand
TGGGTGGAGGACATCGCCAGCAGCCCGAAGCGCACGGCGTCGGCGCCGTAGGCGGGGAAGTCGCCGCCCTCCTTGAACACGGGGGGCCGCGGGCCACCCTCGATGAGGACGAGCGGGTCGATGCCGGTGCCGAGGGACTTGCTCATCCGGCGCCCGTCGGGCGCCTGGATGACGGAGTGGCAGTAGACGTCCTGGAACGGGACGTCCCCGGTGAACTCCAGCCCCATCATCACCATCCGGGCGACCCACAGGAACAGGATGTCGCGCGCGGTCGACAGGACGTCGGTCGGGTAGAACGCCTTGAGCTCAGGCGTCTGCGCCGGCCACCCGAGCGTCGCGAACGGCCACAGCGCCGAGCTGAACCACGTGTCCAGCACGTCCGGATCCCGCTCCCAGCCGTCGCCCGGGGGCGCCGTCATGCCGACGTAGGTCTCCTCCCCGCGGTACCAGACGGGAATCTGGTGGCCCCACCACAGCTGGCGGGAGATGCACCACGGGCGGATGTTCGCCAGCCAGTCGTCGTAGCGCCGGCGCTGGGACTCGGGATGGATGCGGACGCGGCCGTCGGCGACCACCTGCCGCGCGGGCGCCGCGAGCTCGTCCATGCGCATGAACCACTGCAGGGAGATGTGCGGCTCGATCCGCGAGCCGGAGCGGTGGCTGAAGGGGACCGTGTGCGTGTAGGGGTCCTCGGCGCGCATGAACCCCTGCTCGCGCAGCGCGGCGACGACCTTCGCCTGCGCCTCCGCGACGGTCAGCCCCGCGTACTCCGCGCCGGCCGCCTCGGTCATGCGGCCGTCCTCGCCTATGACGCTGATCTCCTCCAGGCCGTGCCGGCGCCCGATCTCGAAGTCGTTGGGGTCGTGGCCCGGGGTGATCTTCAGGCAGCCGGTGCCGAAGTCGGTCTTGACGTACTCGTCGGCGATGATCGTCAGCTCGCGCCCGACGAGCGGCAGCGTCACCGTCCTGCCCACGAGGTGGGTGTACCGCTCGTCCTCCGGGTTCACCGCGATCGCGGTGTCGGCGAGCATCGTCTCGGGCCGGACCGTGGCGACGACGATCTCACCGCTGCCGTCCGTCAGCGGGTAGGCGACCGAGAAGAGCGTGTCGTGGGCCTCGCGCTCCTCGACCTCCAGGTCGCTGATCGCCGAGCGCGTGCCCGGGTCCCAGTTGACCATGTAGTTGTCGCGGTAGATCAGGCCCTTCTCGTACAGGGTCACGAAGACCTGCAGCACGGCCTGGACGTAGCCCTCGTCCAGCGTGAAGCGCTCGGCCTCGAAGTCGCACGTCGCGCCCAGGCGCTTGAACTGCTCGACGATCGTGCCGCCGTACTGCGCCCGCCACGCCCAGACGCGCTCGGTGAAGGCGTCGCGGCCGATCTCGGTACGGCTCGTCCCCTCGGTCTTCAGGAGCTTCTCGACCTGCGCCTGCGTCGCGATGCCGGCGTGGTCGGTCCCGAGGATCCACTTCGTCCGGCGCCCCGACATCCGGTGCCAGCGGCTCAGCGTGTCCTGGATGGAGCCGTTGAGCGCGTGCCCCATGTGCAGGGCGCCCGTGACGTTCGGCGGCGGGATCGCGATGGAGTAGTTCTCCGCCGCGGTCCCCTCCGGCTCGGGGTGCACGAGGCCCGAGGCGAGCCATGCCTCGGTGATGCGGGGCTCGACCTCGGTCGGGTCGAAGCGTGGACGGTCCTGCAGCGACATGCGCCGCAGTCTATGGACGCAGGCACCGCGCGGGCGGTGCGCCGGGGGCGTGTCCTCAGAAGTCTTCGGGGAGGACGAACCCGGCGTTCAGGGCCGCCACGAAGGTATCGATCTCGCCGGCCATGATCTCGCGCTGGACCTCGTCCAGGTCGGCGAGCAGGATCGCGACGCCGCGGTCCAGCTCGTGGTCGAGCTTGGCGCAGGCCTCGTCCGGGACGGTGCACCAGCTCGTCGCCCAGCACTCCGGGCAGCGCAGCGTCAGGTGCCAGTGCCGGTCCCCGGCGTCCTCGAACGCCGTCAGCTGCACGAGCGGCGACGAGCACGCGGCGCAGACGTGCAAGCCCGCGGGCTTGAGGCGGCGGACGCCGTCACCGGTGTGGGAGCTGTGGCTCATACCAGGATGATCGACGTCGCGCCCGCCGCCTCCCATGGTCCGACGGGCTCCTGGTGCGACTCGTCGCGGCCGCCGGTCGGATGACCTCCACGTCCCCCGACCGGACGACCCCGACGTCCCGTCAGCTCCGCTCGGGACCGACCGCCTCGTAGGCGAAGGCCCCGATCACGGCGCCGACCACCGGACCGACGAAGAAGATCCACACGTGGTCCCACTCGCCCGCGACGAGGTCCGGGCCGAACGTGCGGGCCGGATTGACCGAGGTGCCGGTCACCGGGATCCCGAGCAGGTGGATCGCCGCGAGCGTCAGGCCGATCGCCAGCGCCGCGAAGCCCGGCGTCACCCGCACGTCGGTCGCGACGCTCACGATGACGAAGAGGAAGACCGCGGTCATGAGGACCTCGGCGAGCAGGCCGGAGCCGACGGACACGCCGTCGCCCAGCGCGTTGTTGCCCAGGGCGTCGGCGTCCGGGAAGACGCCCTTGAGCGCGAGCGCGGCCAGGATCGCCCCGGCGAACTGCGCCCCGATGTAGGCGGGCAGGTCGGCCGGCTTGAAGCGGCCGATCGCCGTCAGGGCCAGGCTCACGGCCGGGTTCAGGTGGCCGCCGCTGACGTGGCCGACGGCGTAGATGGCCCCGGTGATGCCGAGGCCGAAGCCGAGGGCGATGCCGGTGAACTGCAGGGCGGCGCCGTCGCCGGGGACCGCGGAGGTCAGCGCCACCGCCGATCCGCAGCCGAGGAAGACGAGGATGAACGTCCCGATCGCCTCGGCGACGGCACGCTGGACGATGGGCGGGTCGACGGGTTCGACCGGCGCGATGGTGCTCACGGGGACTCCTGTGGGTCGCAGGGTGGGTGGACGATCCGGCGGACCGTACCCTCCCTGTTCGTCACCGCTGCGACAAGGCCAGCGGACCTCAGCGCTTAGCGCCCGAGCGCAGCTTCCGGCTCACGGGGGCGAGCTTCCAGACGGCGGCCTTGGCGTCCAGGAGCGACACGATCCGGCGGACCTCGCCCCGCTCCTTGGCCGTCAGGTTCTTCGGCACGCCCTTCGACTTGGCGATGAGCGACAGCAGCGCCCGACGGTCGGCCGGCGTGAGCTTCATCCAGTGCTCATGGGCGATGAACCCGGCCTGCATCGCGGCGACCAGCGGGGAGAGCTTGCGCATCGAGGGCATCGCGTCCGAGGATAGTCAGACGCCGGCGGCCGGCTCGCGGGCGAGCCAGACGTCGACGAGGTGACGCGCGATCGCGAGTTTGGGCGGCAGCAGGAGGGGCGCGTCGACGCTGCGCTGCGCCTCCGCGACGACGGCCGCCTGCACCTCGGCCCGGGTGCACCAGCGCACGTCGTCGAGCTCGTCGTCGCCGACGCCCGCCTCGCCCGACGCGTAGTCGGCCTCGAAGCCGAGCATCAGCGAGGCGGGGAACGGCCAGGGCTGGGAGTCGACGTAGCGGACGGCGCCGACGTGGACGCGGGCCTCCTCGAGCACCTCGCGGGCGACGGCGGCCTCGAGGGCCTCCCCCGGCTCGACGAACCCGGCCAGCGCGCTGTAGCGCCGCGGCGGCCACGCCGGCTGGCGGCCGAGCAGGACGCGGTCGTTCTCCTGGTCGACGACGAGCATGATCACGACGGGGTCGGTGCGCGGGTGGTGCTGGTGACCGTTGGCGCAGGTGCGCAGGTGGCCGCCCTCGCGGGCGTCGGTCGGCTCGCCGCAGTTGCCGCAGAAGCGCGTCGTGCGCTGCCAGTGCAGCAGCGTGTTCGCCTGGGCCAGCAGCCCCGCCTCGTCCGCGGTCAGCAGCGCCGCGGCGGCGCGCAGGTCCAGCGGCTGCACGTCGTCCGGGCGCGCAGCGGTGTCCGGCAGGCGGTCCAGGGCGAAGACGGCGGCGCCTGTGTCGTCGACGCCGAGGAGGACGGCCTCCTCCGGGATGCCGCCGGCGACCGGCAGCCGCGCGGCCTGCAGGCGCCCGGCCGTCGGGGCGTACCAGTCGTCGGGCCCCATGGTGCCCACGTCGCCACGGACGAGGACACCCTCGCGGGTGAGGACGACGAGGCGGCTCGCGGCGTCGGCCCGCGCGGCGGCCAGCCATGCGGCGTCGGCGCGTCGCTCGCCGGCACGGTCGTGGGTCGCACCGGCGAACGGGATGCTCACGAGCGGGTTCAGCCCGCGGCTGCGTCCGCGGCGTCGGCGTCGCCGTCCGCGTCCGGCGTGGCCTCGGTCACGAGCGTCGGCTGGCGGCCCTGCTCGATCGTCTCCTTCGTCACGACGCACTTCTTCACGTCGCGACGCGAGGGCAGCTCGAACTGCACGTCCAGGAGCGTCTCCTCGATGATCGACCGCAGGCCGCGGGCGCCGGTCTCGCGCTCGAGGGCCTTGTCGGCGACGCTGAAGAGCGCCTCCTCGGCGAACACGAGCTCGATGCCGTCGAAGCTGAAGAAGCGCTGGAACTGCTTGACCAGGGCGTTGCGCGGCTCGGTGAGGATCTGCAGGAGGTCCTCGCGGGAGAGCTGGTGCACGGCGCTCATCACCGGCAGGCGGCCGATGAACTCGGGGATCAGGCCGTAGTTGACGAGATCCTCCGGGAGGCACTCGGCGAAGACCTCGCCGGAGTCCTTCTCCTTCTTGGTCTGGATCGCCGCGCCGAAGCCGAGGCCCTGGTTGCCGACACGGCGCTCGATGACCTTGTCGAGGTTGGCGAAGGCGCCGCCGCAGATGAACAGGATGTTCGTCGTGTCGATCGACAGGAACTCCTGGTGCGGATGCTTGCGCCCGCCCTGCGGGGGGACCGACGCCGTCGTGCCCTCGAGGATCTTCAGCAGCGCCTGCTGGACGCCCTCGCCGGACACGTCGCGCGTGATCGACGGGTTGTCCGCCTTGCGGGCGATCTTGTCGACCTCGTCGATGTAGATGATGCCCGTCTCGGCCTTCTTGACGTCGTAGTCGGCGGCCTGGATGAGCTTGAGGAGGATGTTCTCGACGTCCTCGCCGACGTAGCCGGCCTCGGTCAGCGCCGTGGCGTCGGCGATCGCGAACGGGACGTTGAGGATGCGGGCGAGCGTCTGCGCGAGGAGCGTCTTGCCGCAGCCGGTCGGGCCGAGCAGCAGGATGTTCGACTTCTGCAGCTCGATGTCCGAGTCGGTCGCCTGCATCATCTGCACGCGCTTGTAGTGGTTGTACACCGCGACCGAGAGCGTGCGCTTGGCGTCGTCCTGCCCGATGACGTACTCGTCCAGGACGCCGAAGATCTCCTTCGGCTTGGGCAGGTTGTCGAGGTCGAACGACGGAGGAGCGGTGAGCTCCTCGTCGATGATCTCGTTGCAGAGGTCGATGCACTCGTCGCAGATGTAGACGCCGGGGCCGGCGATCAACTTCTTGACTTGTCGCTGTGACTTCCCGCAGAAGCTGCAGAGCAGCTGCTCGTTGGAGTCCGTAGGCCGCGCCATCTCCCTCTCCTCAGTGGGTGCGTGCGACCTCGGAGCCTAGTGCTCCGAGATCACCCGGTCGATGATGCCGTATTCGGCGGCTTCAGCGGAACTCATGAAGTAGTCGCGCTCCGTGTTCTTCTTCACGTCGGCGACGTCCTTGCCGGTGTGCTTGGCGAGGATCTCGTCGAGCTTCGCGCGCAGGTCGATGACCTCCTTCGCGTGGATCTCGATGTCCGTGGCCTGGCCCTGGAAGCCGGAGCTCACCTGGTGGATCATGACCTTCGCGTTCGGGAGCGCCATGCGCTTGCCCTTCGCGCCGCCCGAGAGCAGGAGCGCGCCCATGCTCATCGCGATGCCGACGCAGATCGTCGACACGTCCGGCTTGATGAAGTTCATCGTGTCGTAGATCGCGAGGCCCGCGTACACCGACCCGCCCGGCGAGTTGATGTAGATCGAGATGTCCTTGTCGGGATCCTCGGACTCGAGGTGCAGGAGCTGCGCCACGACGAGGTTGGCGATCTGATCGTCGATGGGCGTACCCAGGAAGATGATCCGCTCGCTGAGCAGTCGGCTGTAGATGTCGAACGCACGCTCACCGCGCGACGTCTGCTCGACCACCATGGGGACAAGGGGACTCATGTTCCTCGCTTCGTTTCGGTTCGGGACGCCGCTTTCCTGCCACGACCTCAGACGGTCACGCGACGTCGCGCAAGCCTAGCAACGGGCCTTCCGCCGCCTGACCCGGGTCATCGGCAGCGGCGCGCCCGGATGCAGCGGCCCGCCGGATGTCTCAGGGGCGGGCGCGGAGCCCGTCGAGCACGATCTCCAGGTGGCGCCGCCAGTCCCAGTCGCCGTGGGCCATGGACGCCGACACGCCGCACATGAGCATCCCCATGTCGGCGACGGAGAAGTCCTGGCGCATCGTGCCCGCCGCCTGGGCGCGATCGATGAGCTGCTGGACGACGGCGTGCATCTCCTCCAGCACCTCCTGCGCCTGGTCCCACACGGCCTCGCCGGCGCGCATGAGCGCGTCCTGGGCGGCGGCGTCGTCGGCCGTGGCCTCGCAGTTGCGCCGCAGGACGGACGCGAACACCTCGAACGGCTCGCCCTCCTGGTCCAGGCCGTCGCGCGCGTGCTCGGCGATGAGCGCGAACTTCTGGCGCACCATCTCCCCCATGAGCGCCTCCTTCGTGGGGAAGTGGCGGTAGACCGTGCCGACGCCGACCCCCGCGCGGGCGGCCACGTCATCCATCTGCGTGTCCACGCCGTGGATGCCGAAGGCGACCTTGGCGGCCGCCAGGACGCGCTCGCGGTTGCGGCGCGCGTCGGCGCGCATGGGACGCGGGATCTGGGTGTCCGGAGAGGGCATGTGACCGATCTGTGTCGACGTCTTGACAAACGGAACCGTAGCTCCGTATCGTGCCGGACGCAAACGGAACCGGAGTTCACCTTTCATCATGCCATCGCTCGACACCCCACGCGAGAAGAACCGCGCCCTCATCCTGCTGGCGCTGACGCAGTTCATGATCGTCATCGACGCGTCGATCACGAACGTCGCCCTGCCGACGATCGGCGCGGACCTGAAGATCGACCAGGCGGACCTGTCGTGGGTCATCAACGCCTACACGCTCACCTTCGGCGGCTTCCTCCTGCTCGGCGGCCGCCTCGCCGACCTCGTCGGTCGGCGCCGCATGTACATCGTCGGCCTCTACGTCTTCGGTATCGGCTCGTTCCTGGGCGGCGTGGCCAACGGGCAGGAGTTCCTCATCGGCGCGCGTGCCCTGCAGGGCCTCGGCGCCGCGCTCATCTCCCCCGCGGCGCTGTCGCTCGTGACGACGATCTTCTCCGAGGGCTCCGAGCGCAACCGCGCGCTCGGCGTCTGGGGCGCCGTCGCGGGCGCCGGCGGGGCCGCCGGCGTGCTGCTCGGGGGCGTGCTGACCGAGATCGACTGGCGGCTCGTCCTCTTCGTCAACGTGCCGGTGGCGGCGGCCGTCGTCTTCCTCGCCCCCCGCGTCCTCCTGGAGTCCAAGGCGGACACCGAGGTCTCGAGCTTCGACATCCCGGGCGCGGTGACGGTGACCGCCGGACTCGCGCTGCTCGTCTTCGCGCTGGTCGACGCCGAGGCGTCGGGCTGGGGCTCGACCGCGACGATCACCCGGATCGCCGGGGCGGTCGTGCTGCTGGGCGTCTTCATCCTCATCGAGTCGCGGACGAAGCACCCGCTCATGCCGTTCTCGATCTTCCGTCTGCGGACGCTGCGCGGGGCGAACATCGCGGGCCTGCTCACCGGCATGTCCCTCTTCTCGATGTTCCTCTTCATCTCGTTCTACATGCAGTACGTCCTGGGCTTCAGCGCCCTGAAGACGGGCCTGGCCTACCTGCCGTTGTCGCTCGTCATCATCGGGTCGGCCGGGGCGGCGTCCCAGCTCGTGACGCGGATCGGCTTCAAGCCGACGCTCATCGCCGGGCTGCTGATGGTCGCCGCGGGCCTGCTGTGGTTCTCGCGGGTGGACGCCGACGGCTCCTTCCTGGCGGACGTCCTCGGGCCGTCGGTCCTGGCGGGGGCGGGCCTGGGCTTCTCGTTCGTCCCCGTGACGATCGCGGCGGTGACCGGGACGACCGAGGGCGAGGCCGGCCTGGCCTCGGGCCTCATCAACACCTCCCAGCAGGTCGGCGGCGCGCTCGGCGTCGCGATCCTCGTGTCGATCTCGACGTCGAAGATCGCGGAGTTCGGCGCGGGTGCCGCCCGGCGGCCGGACGTGCTCGTCGAGGGCTACTCGCGGGCATTCCTCGTGGGCGCGGGCTTCGCGGTCCTGGGCGCGATCGCCTCGGCGCTGATCATCTCGTCGAAGGACTCGCGGGAGCAGGCCGAGGCCGCGCGCAGCGGCGAGGCGGTCGCGGTCGCGGTGTAGCGGCGTCGGTCGTCCTGGGTCGCCGAACGGCCTGGGACGGCGCGCTGTGGCGCTGACGCGAGGGATCGCGTCAGCCTTGGGGCCGTGGAACAGCCGTCACTGACGGCGGAGGGGCCCGCCGCCGCGGTGCGCCTGGCGCCCCGGGCGAAACGGAATGCAGCCACTTCGCACATGGGGAAGTGGCTGCATTCCGATTGGCCAGGAGCGACCACGGGGACCGCGGCGGCCGGCCTTCTCCGTCTCTGTCGGCTGGTCCGACGCCACTCCCCTGCCGGCGCCGACTCGCGTCAGCGCCGCAAGGCCGCGACCTGGCTAGTGGTCGTGACCCTCGTGATCGTCGTGGTCGTGGTCGTGCGGCTCCTCCGCCGGCGCGGCCACGGGCTTGGCGTGCTCGACGAGGAAGTCCATCGCCATGCCCTGCGCGAGGTCGTTCTGCAGCTCCGAGAGGCGGCCGTTCTTCTCCAGGCGGGCGCGCAGCTTCTCCGGCGTCGTGTTCTCCTGGACCGCGGCGGCGGTCAGCGCCTCGAGCACGTCGCCGTCGGACGGCTGGATGTCCTCGGCCTCGATGACGGCGGCGATCACGGCCTCGCGGCGCAGGGCCTGCTCGGCGTCGGGCTTGGCGTCCTCGAGGACCTCGTCCTCGGACTTGCCGGTGATCGACATGTACGCCTCGCGCGTGATGCCCTGGTGCGAGAGCGAGTGGATCATGCGGTCGAAGAGCTCCTTCGCCCGCGACTCGACGAGCGCGTCGGGGATCTCGACGGTCGCGTTGGCGGCCACGGCGTCCAGGACGGCCTCGCGGTACTCGCCGTCCACGCGCTTCTCGGCGTCCTCGCGGAGCTTGGCGGCGAGGTCCTCGCGGAGCTCCTCGAGCGTGTCGAAGCCCGCGTTGTCGGAGGCGAAGTCGTCGTCGAGCTCGGGCAGCTCCTTGACCTTGACCTCCTTGACGGTGATGTCGAAGGTCGCCGGCTGGCCGGCGAGGTGCTCGGCCTGGTACTCGTCGGGGAACGTGACCTCGATGTGCTTCTCGTCGCCCGCGGAGGCGCCGACGAGCTGCTCCTCGAACCCGGGGATGAGCGTGCCCGTCCCGAGCTCGACCATCTGGTCGCGGCCCTCGCCACCCGGGAAGGCCTCGCCCTCGAGGTAGCCCTTGAAGTCCATGACGACGAAGTCGCCGGCCTCGGCGGCGCCCTCCTTCGTCTCCAGGCGCGCGGCGCGCTCGCGCAGCTGCTGCACCTGGTCGTCGATCTGCTTCGGGTCCGGCTCGGTGTCGCGGCGGGGGGCCTCGACGCCCTTGTACTCGCCGAGCGTCGCGACCGGGCGCACGCCGATCTCGAAGGAGAACTCCAGCGGCGCGCCCGCCTCGGGCAGGTCGGGGAAGTCCAGGTCCGGGTCGCCGACCGGCACGATGCCCGACGCGTCGATGGCGCTGGAGTACCAGCGGCCCAGCGACGAGCGCACGGCCTCCTCGACGACGGCCTCGCGTCCGACCTGGCGGATGACCACCGGCGGGGGGATCTTCCCCTTGCGGAACCCGGGCAGGCGCAGGTCGCGCCCGATGGAGCGCGCGGCGTCCTGCACGCGGCGGTTCAGCTCATCGGGGCTCACCTGCACGGCGACGCGCACGCGCGACTCCGGCTGCTCGGTGACGGTGGTGGTGACGGTTTCGACAGCGGCCATGTGACGGCCACGATACCTTGGGCCCGTGGCCGAGCGGATCCTGACGCGCACCGAGCGTGCCCGCGCCCGCCTGTACACCGGGCCGCTCGCGCACTTCGCCGCGGGCCTCGCGGACTGGCTCGTCCTCGTGGCCACCCACCTGCGCTCGCGCCACCGCGAGCGCCGCGCCGCCCGCCGCTGAGCTCAGCGCTCGAGCCGGAAGATCGGCCAGACGCCGGGGACGCCCTTGAGCGTGTGCTTGCCGTGGTCGGCGAACTGCAGGCCGCTGCCCACGACGGTCCCGAACGTCGTCCCGGACACGAGGATCTCCCCCGTCGTTGCCATCGCCCCGACGCGAGCGGCCATGTGGACGGCCATCCCGCCGACGTCCCCGCCGATCCGCTCGCACTCGCCGGTGTGCATCCCGATCCGCAGCTGCAGGCCGAGCGGCCGGGTGGCGTCCATGATCGCGGCCGCGCAGCGCACCGCCTGCGACGGCGGCCCGTCGAAGGTGGCGAGCACCGCGTCCCCGATCGTCTTGACCTCCTCCCCGCCGAACGACGCCAGCGCCCCGCGCACCGCCTCGTCGTGGGCGGCGAGCAGATCGCGCCAGCGGGCGTCCCCCAGCTCCCCCGCACGGATCGTCGAGTCGACGATGTCGGTGAACAGGACCGTCAGCAGCTCGCGCTGCAGGCCGCCACCGCGG
>CAZRLR010000128.1:0-10857 GCA_964600395.1 uncultured Conexibacter sp. | reverse complement strand
AGCGACCCTCGACCAGTGGTCGAGGGTCGGACGGGCGGCGAATTATGACGTCCTGGCGCTCAGCCGAGGAAGCCGCGGTCGATCAAGGCCTTGCGGAAGGCCGTGGCGGCCTTCGCGTTGGCCCCGGCGGCCCCCTGTGTCGCGCTCAGGCCGGCGGGGCGTCCGCTTCGGTGAGCAGCGCGTCGGTCGAAAGCCGGATGTGCTCGGCCAGCGCCGACGGACCTTCGCGCTCGAGGTCGACGATCAGGCCGACGTGGTCGGCGGCCAGGCGCCGCAGGGTGTAGTGCGGTCGGCTCTGGACGAGGAAGAGCTGCAGCTCGGCCGACAGGTCGGCGTGTGCCTGGCGGACGCGGGGGACGCCCGCCGCCGCGACGATCGCGGCGTGGACCTCGTTGTGCGCGACGACGACCTGGCTCCAGGCCGGTTCCTCGCGGGCGCAGCAGAGGGCCGCGAACGAGGAGGCGGCGGCGTGGACGGTCGCCGGCAGCCGGCCGCCGCCACGCTGGAGCGCGATCTGCGCCGCACCGACCTCGAGGATGCCGCGCAGGGTGTACAGGCCGAGGACGTCCTCGTCGTCCAGCCGGCTGACGCTCGCGCCGCGGTTGGGCTCGATCCGGACGAGGCCCAGCGCCGCCAGGTCGCGCAGGGCGGCCCGGACGCTGTGGCGGGCCACGCCGTAGGTCGCGGTGAGCTCGGCCTCCGGCAGGCGCGTGCCGCCCGGGAGCGCGCCGTCGAGGATCCGCGTGCGCAGGGCCTCCACGAGCGCGGCGACCGTCGACACGCGGCCGGGCAGGCGGGGGTCGGGCTGCGCGCTCATCGGGCCTGTCCTCCGGGGCCGGCCGCCAGCTCGAGCGACGCGACGACCGGCTCGGCGGCGGGGACGGGGGTGGCCGGCGCGTCGTCGACGGCGTCCGGGGGCCGGGCGAGGGCGAGGAGCCCCGCCAGGACCAGGCCGGCACCGGCGATCGCCACCGCCCCGGGGCGCTCGCCGAGGACGACGGCGCCCAGGGCCGCCGCGGTGAGCGGCTCGGCGAGCGTCAGGGTGGCGGTCTCGCCGGCGGTGAGCTCCCGCAGGCCGCGCGCGAAGAGGACGTAGGCGAGTGCGGTGGGGACGACCGCGAGGTACACGACGAGCGCCAGACCGCCCGGGGTGAGGAGCCACGGCCCGGCCGTCGCGACGAGCACGGGGGTCAGGAGCAGGCCGCCGGCCCCGAACGCACCGCCCATGACGGCTTCCGGTCGGTGTCCGGCGGCCAGCAGCTGCTTGGCGATGACGGTGTAGGAGGCGTAGCCGAAGCCGGCGCCCAGCGCGAGCGCGACGCCCCCGGGGTCGACGGACGCCGCCCCGCCGCCGAGGACGAGCAGCGCGACCCCGGCCCCGGCGAGCGCCGTGGCCAGCGCCCAGCGCCGGCCCGGGTTCTCGCGGGCGACGAGCCAGGCCAGCAGACCGGCGAACGCGGGGCCCGAGCCGATCGCCACGACGGTGCCGACGGCCACGCCGGTCTGCTGCACCGCCGCGAAGAAGCACAGCTGGTAGGCCGCGACGCACGCGCCGGCCAGGAGCAGGATCGGCCGGGGGAGGGGGGTTCGGCGTGTCGTCGTCCCGGCCCCGGCCCCGGCAGCGGACGGCCGGAGCGAGCGGGCGGCGAGCAGCGCGAGGAGCAGGCCGCCGAGGGCGATCCGCCCGGACCCGACCGCCACCGCCCGGGCGTCGTCGGGCCCCAGCGCCTGGGCGGTGCCGGTCGTCCCGAAGCAGACGGCGGCGACGATGACGCACAGACGCGGGCTCATCTGTCGAATTGTTCCACAATTCGACACAGTCCGAAAGGAGGATCGGCAAGGGCCGATCGTGTGGCCCCACGGGCCCCGAGGATCGGCCCTCGGCGGAACGGCGGAACGGCGGGACCGAGGGCCGATCCTGCGGGCCTACAGGCCCCGAGGATCGGCCCTCGATGCCTGGCCGTGGCCGCCCCGGCCACCGGCCGGCGGCGGTGCTCAGAGCGGCGCGTTGTCCAGGCTCTTCCACAGCACCCGGCACGCCGTGCTGCGGTGCGGCCGCCAACGTTCGGCGAGCACGACGAGCTCGGCCGGGGTGACCGGCGCGCCGTCGGCGCGGTAGGCCAGCCCGGCCGCCTTGCGGATGCCCAGATCGCCGGGGGCCAGGACGTCGGGCCGTGCGAGGTGCCCCATGAGGAAGACGTGGGCCGTCCACGGCCCGATGCCGGGGACCGCGCACAGCCGCCGCAGGACCTCGTCGTCGTCGACGCCGTCGAAGCCGTCGAGGTCGAGCGTCCCGGACGTCACGGCCTCCGCCAGCGCGACGAGGGAGCGCAGCTTCGCGCGTGAGAGCCCCGCCGCGACGCGCAGCGCCTCCGGCTCGTCGTCCAGGACCTGCTGCGGGGTCGGCAGCGCGCCGTCGAAGCGGGCCGTCAGCCGGGCGACCATCGCCCGCGCGGCCGCGACAGAGACGAGCTGGCCGAGGATGACGCGGACGAGCGCGCCGTAGGCGTGCGTGGCCGGATAGCGCCCGCCGCGGGCCGGATCGACCACCACCGCCCGGGCCGGGTCGTCGAACCCCGCGATGAGCCGGGCCAGGACCGGGTCGACCGCCGAAAGGTGCTCCAGTGCTGGCGATCCGACCACCAGGCTCACCCTGAGGTCGAGCGTGAGACTAGAGGCTGGAGAGGCTCATGGCCTCGCCGTCGAGCGCGTCGATGGCGCGACGCAGCCCCGTCCGGATGCAGGTGAACGACGGCGTGTCCCGGGCGGTGTACGCCGAGGCCTCCGTCGTGCGCAGCCGCTGGACGAGGTCCAGGAACGCGCCGACGTCGTCGGTGTCGAACGCGACGACGAACTCCTGGTCGTCGAGCCCGAAGGAGTACGTCGTGTGGTTGTCGACGTTCGGGTACTCCCGGCCGACCTTGATGTGCTCCTGCATGATCGTCCAGCGCTCGTCGGCCGGCATCGCGTACCAGGCGCGCGTCTTGACGAACGGGTAGACGAACAGGTACTTGCCGCTGAACGGGCGGGCGACGAAGCGCTCCTCGTCGGAGTACTCGCTGGACTTGCGCAGCCCGAGGAACGAGTACGGCTGCTCGCACCACTTCGCCAGGCCGCTCTGGGCCAGGACGACGTGGAACTCGTGGATGCGGTCCAGGTTCTCGGTCTCGGCGGTCAGCATCATGTCCGCGTCACCGCGGGTGCCGATGAGCGAGAAGCCCTGCAGCAGGTGGTCCGTGCCGAAGTCCTCGCAGGCCGCCAGGAACTCGGCCTTGTCCTGGGCGCGCTGCTCGGCCGGCAGGCGTCGCCAGGCCGGATCCACCTTCAGGAAGGTGTACTTCACGAAGTGACGCGGACCGCCACCGCGGCCCTGAGCAGGAGTAACCGAGGACACCCGGAAAAGTATAGGTCCGTGATGTCCCGTCCCCGTCTCGCGGCGCTGGTGCTCGCCACGATGGCGGTCCTGGCCACCACCGTCTCACCCGCCGCGGCAGCCCCGGCCGCGGGCACGCCGAAGGTCGTCTTCGCGCTCCTGCCCCAGGCCGAGCCCGGACCCGTGCCCCGGACACCGATCCTCGACACGCTCGACGCCCGCAAGCAGCTGGCGCTCGGCCTCAGCGGCGCGACGCAGGGCAGCTACCGGGCGACCCAGGCGCTCCTGGACATCACGCAGGGCACGCGGACCTCCTCCGCCGCCTACAAACCGCGGATCCCGCCGACGCTGACCTTCTTCTCCGACGGGAACGGCGGCGGCCTGATGCTCGGCTGGCCGGACGTCCTGACCCGGGCCGACAGCGCCCCCGCCGAGATCCACCCCGGAGCGCTGGGCGCCCTCGTCCCCGGCGGCATCGCCTACGCAGGGCTCTCCGGCCGCCAGCAGGAAGAGGCGACCGTCGCCGCCCATGGCCCGCTCGGCCGCATCGACGCCGTCTCGATCGGCAAGGCCGACGACGAGGCCGCCCGCGTCCGCGACCTGCTGCGCGACCACCGCGTCGTCGTCGCCGGGCTGCCCGCGGCCGACCGCGGTGCCGCCGTGCTGGACGAGCTGCTCGCCGAGCGGCCCGCCGACGAGCTGCTCATCGTCATGCAGACCCCGCCGGACGCCGGCGCGCCCCAGCTGCTGCCGACCGGCATCGCCGGGCTGGGACCGCCGAAGGGCCTCACCTCCGCCACGACCCACCAGCCGGGCCTGATCGCGGGGATCGACCTCCTCCCGACGATCCTCAGGCACCTCGGCGTCAAGGTCCCCAAGGACGTCAAGGGCCAGCCCATCCAGGTCACCGGCCCGCGCAACGCCGACGCGCTGCGGAACTTCAGCAAGCGCCTGCGCGTCATCGGCTCGCGCCGCTTCCCCGCGCTGGAGACGATCCTCGCCGGCTGGCTGGCGGTCCTGCTCATCGGCGGCGTCGTCGCCGACCGGCGTGGCGTCCGCTGGGCCATGCGCGTCGGCGGCCTGGCCTTCTGCTGGGTGCTGCCGGTGCTCTTCGTCCCGGCCGCCCTGGCGCCCTCCCGCGGGATGGAGCTCCTGCTCATCACCGGCCTGACCTTCGGCCTGGCGATCCTGACGGACGCCCTGATCCGCTGGCCGCGGGCGATCTTCGTCCCGTGCGCGGTCACGATCGTCGCCTACACGCTGGACCTGGCCCGCGGCTCGGACCTCGTCGTCCGGTCGCTGCTGGGCCCCAATCCCCGCTTCGGCTCGCGCTTCTACGGGCTGGGCAACGAGCTGGAGGCCAGCCTGCCCGTCCTGCTCTTCGTCGCGCTGGCGGTGCTGCTGCAGGGGCGCGGGCGCTCCCGGGCGGGCGCCGCGGTCTTCGGGGTCGCCGGGCTGCTCTTCGGGGCGGTCGTGGGGTCGGGGCGCCTGGGTGCCGACGTCGGCGGCGTCCTCACCGTCGGGGCCGGGACGGCGGTCGCCGTCCTCTGCATGCTGCCCGGCGGCATCACCCGCCGGGCGGTCCTCCTCGCCGTCGCGGCCCCCGTGGCCGCGCTCGGCGCGCTCGCGGTGCTCGACCTGGCCACCGGGGGCGACAGCCACTTCACCCGCACCGTCCTGCAGGCGGACGGCTCCTCGGCCCTGCTGGACATCGTCCAGCGCCGCTACGAGCTGGCCTTCAACGTCCTCAAGCGGGGCCTGATGCCGTTCGCCACGGGCATCGCGGTCCTGGCGATCGTCTACGGCCTGCGCTACCGCAGCCGGATCTACGTCGCCGTCCACGACGATCCGGCGTGGCAGGCGGCGATGTACGGCTCGCTGGCGGCCGCCATCGCGGGGACGCTGTTCAACGACTCCGGGCCGTTGCTCCTGCTCTTCGGCACCTTCGTCCTCGTCGTCGTGAGCGCCTACCTGCGCGGGGACCCGACGCTGCGGACGCACGACGGCCGTCCCGTGGCCGGCCATGGCGTCGTCCCCCGGCAGGAGGGGTAGGATGGGCCAGATGCGCATCGCGCTCGTGTCCCCCTACTCCTGGACGTACCCGGGAGGAGTGACGCGCCACATCGAGTCATTGGCCCACGAGCTCATCGCGCGGGGGCACGACGTGGACGTGCTCGCCCCGTACGACCCCTGCGACCGCCTCTCGGCGCGGCTGCACCGTGGGCACTGGCCCGAGGACAAGCCGATGCCGGACTTCCTCGTCCCGCTCGGCCGGACCGTCGGTTTCCCCGCCAACGGCGCCGTCTCCAACCTCGCCGCGACGCCGACGAACATCGTCCGTGCGCGCCGCGCCCTGGAGGCCGGCGGCTACGACGTCGTGCACCTGCACGAGCCCGTCGCCCCGGTCATCGGCTGGGACACGCTCTGCTCGTCGGACCTGCCGCTCGTCGGCACGTTCCACTGCTACTCCGACAACGGCGTCTCCAACGGGATCGCGTCGCTCATCGGCGCGCGCCGGCGGCTGAACCAGCTCAAGGTCCGGATCGCGGTCTCCGAGGCCGCCGCCTGGACCGGGCAGCGCTACTACGGCGGGCGCTACCGGATCATCCCCAACGGGGTGGACCTGCCGACGGCCGGCGCGCCCGAGCCCGACCCGCGGGCCGGGGCCGCCGCCGCCGCGCCGCTGCGGATCGCCTTCGTCGGGCAGGCCGTCGAGCGCAAGGGGCTGCCGGTCCTGCTGCGCGCCTTCGAGGCGCTGCGCGAGCACGTCCCCGTCCAGCTGACGCTCGTCGGCGCCGGCCCGGAGGACGTGACGCAGGTGCTCGAGGACGCCCACGGCATCACCGCGCTGGGCAAGGTCGACGACGCCACGAAGGACCGCGTGCTGCGCGAGGCGGACGTCCTGTGCGCCCCGTCGCTGGGCGGCGAGAGCTTCGGCATGGTCCTCACCGAGGCCTTCGCGCAGGGCACGCCGGTCGTCGCGTCCGACATCCCGGGCTACCGCGACGTCGTCCGGCAGGACGTCGACGGGGTGCTCGTGCCGCGCGGTGACGCGACGGCGCTCGCCGAGGCGCTGCGCGACCTCGCGCTGGACCCTGCCCGCCGCGTCGCCCTGGCCCGCGCCGCCGCCGAGCGCGCCGAGCGCTTCGCCTGGCCACGGGTCGCCGACGAGGTCCTTGAGGCCTACACGGACGCCATCGCCACCCCGGTCCCCGTCACCGCGCGCGCCCGTCTGGCCCAGAAGGCCGGCCTGCGCGTCGCGGACGGCCTGCCGCGCGTGCCGGCCACGCGCCTGCCGTCACTCGAGGCGGACGCCGCCAACCGCAGCCACGCCGGCCGGGCCGCGCTGCGGCGCTTCGCGATGCTGCTGTGCAGCGCCGGCGGTCTCGCCCTCGCCTTCTTCGCGCTCTCGCGCATCGGGCTGCAGCGCATCGCCGACTCGCTCATCGCCTCGAGCCCGCCGTGGGTGCTCGCGGCGCTGGGCCTCATGTGCCTCTCGATGGTCGTGCGCGCCTTCTCCTGGCACGCGATCCTCAGGGCGGCCCTCCCGGGGTCGACCGTCCGCCGGACCGACGCCCTGCAGGGGACGATGATCGGCGTCCTCATGTCCGCGACGCTGCCGGCCCGCCTCGGCGAGCCGGCGCGCGCGATGATCGTCGCGCGGCGCATCGGGCGCCCGAGCCAGACGCTGCCCGTCGTCGTCGGGACGCTCATCTCCCAGACGCTGCTGAACATCCTGGCGCTCGTGATCCTCGGCATCACGATGTTCTCGACCGTCCACTACTTCGACGGGCAGCACGCCGCGCTCGTCGTCTTCGCGGTCGCGCCGATCGCCGTGCTCGTCGCCGTCCTCGTCGCGCTGGCGCTCCTGCGCAGCGGCCTGCCCAAGCGGTCGGAGCGCGTCGCGCGCGTCCTGCGGCAGATGCGCAGCGCCAGCACGCAGGTCCGCGCCGGCCTGGCCGTCTTCCGCCACCCGCGCCTGGGCCTGACCGCCGCGGTCGCGCAGCTCGGTGCCTGGGGGATCCAGTGGATCTCGTGCTACGTCCTGCTCGTCGCCTTCGGGCTCGACCAGCAGGCCGGCATCGGTGCCGCGGCCGCCGTCCTCTTCGCCGTCAACGTCACGGCGGTCCTGCCGGCCACGCCGTCGAACGTCGGCGTCTTCCAGGCCGCCTGCGTCGCCGTGCTCACGGGCGCCTACGGCGTCTCGTACGCCGACGCGCTCGGCTACGGCATCGTCCTGCAGGCCGTCGAGGTCGCCACGGCGATCGTCATGGGCACGCCCGCGCTGCTGCGCGAGGGCGTGACGTGGAAGGACGTGCGCATGCGGGCCATGCACGTCTCGCCGGTCGAGCTCGCGCCCGTCAGCTCCGCGCGTCGTTCCGGCGAGGCGTACGAGCTCGACGCGCAGGCCTGAGCGCCCGGTCGGCCCGGTGGCGCCGGCTCGGTAGGGTCCGCGCCATGACGTCCGCCCGTCGCGTCCTCCCCGTCGTGGCCCTCCCGGCCGCCGTGCTCGCCCTCGCCGGCTGCACGAAGACGATCAAGGAGTCCGACGTCGAGTCCAAGATCCAGCAGAACCTCGCCGGTCAGCTGAAGGGGACGAAGGTGTCGGTCGACTGCCCCGGCGGCAAGGACGCGAAGAAGGGCGAGCGCTTCACCTGCACCGCGCAGGTCGGCGGCAAGCCCGCGGCCGTCGACGTCCGCCTCCTCGACGACGAGGGCAAGTTCTCCTTCAGCGTCCGCAGCGCCGATCCGCAGCCCTGACGGCGCCGCGGGCGCCGTCAGTCGGCGGTGAGCGTCTGGTCCCCGCCGACGGGCTGGCGCACGAGGCGGCCGCCCACGCCGACGGCGTAGGTGCCCATCCGGTCCAGCGGCGGCGAGTAGGCGTGGATGCTGATCGCCGGCGCCGAGCCGGTGTGGCGCGCGCGGTGGATCTCGCCGGCGTCGACGGTGAAGACGGCGCCCGCCTCGTGCCGGGCGCGGATCGTCGCGTCCGCGAGCGCCATGCGCTCGTCGACGATCGCGCCTTCGGCGACGGCGATCGCCGCCGCTGAGGCGTCGTGGTCGTGGAAGCCCGTGTCCTGCCCGGGCATCCAGGCGACCGCCCAGATCTCGACCGAGTCCGTGCGCGCGATGAGCGAGCACTGGCGCTCGTCGGCGTCGAAGCGCACCTCGTCGCGCCACAGCTCCGGGAAGGCGGCCAGGCCGCCGACGAGCTCGCTGAGCTCCTCCGTCGTCCGCGTGGCCCTCACGACGCGCTCCAGGCCCGGCCGAGCAGGCGCTCGGCGTTGTCCGCACGCACGGCGGCGACCGTGGGCTGCTCGTCGGCGCCCGCGCCGAGCGGCAGCACCGGGTGGTCTGAGCCGTCGACGATCTGCGTCGTGCCCACGAGGCACGTCAGCGCCCGTGTGGCCCGGGGGCCGTAGGACGACGTGTCGTAGAAGATGCCGCTGTCGACCGTCGCGTCGGCGTCGGGGCCGCCGCGGGCCTCGGTCCGCTCGAGGTGCAGCGGGGCCAGGCCCGCCAGCGCGGCGAAGAGCACCTGCAGGCGCGGGTGGGCCGGGCGGGCGTAGGCGACGAAGGCCAGCCACGCGGCGTGCAGGTCGGCGACGTACGTCGTCGTCGGCGCCCACCACTCCGGCCGCGCGTCCCCCTCGCCGGCGGCGATCGCGCCCGGGTGGACGAAGACCGGGGCCAGGCGCTGCTCGAGCAGCTCGAAGAGCGGGCCGAGGCGGTCGACCGCCCGAGCGCCACCCGTCAGCGCGTTCGTCGGCAGGCAGATGCCCACCGCGCCGGCGTCGAGCGCGGCGGCGGCCCGCGCGACCTGCACGTCGGTCGGGCCGTGCAGCGGGACGGCGCCCCAGGCGTCCAGGCCGGCGGGCAGGGCCGAGGCCGCGCCGTCCCAGGCGTCGAGGATCGGGAGGGCCTCGCTCACGGGCAGCGCCTCGACGCCGACGGCGCTCGACAGCGCCACGAGGGCGCGCCCGACGCCCGCGGCGCGCATGCGCGTCAGGCGGAAGGTCGGGTCGTGCACGCCGGCGTCGATCGCGAACGGCTCCTCGCCGGCGAGCGTCACGGTGAAGGCGCCGTCCCGCCAGCGGGCGTAGGGGGCCGTCCGGCGCGCTTCCAGCGCCCGCAGGACGGGCTCGGGGTACAGATGCTGGTGGGCGTCGAGGACGGGCATGGACCTAATCTACACAACTCCGATAGGGATTAAAAAAATTGCGATGGGTGCTGGACGAACAGCGTCATCGCGTGAGGGCGGCGCAGACCGCGTCGAGCTCCGCCGAGCGCTCGGCCACGAGCTGCTCGCCCTGGCGCCGCAGGCGCTCCAGGTTGCCCGCGCTCGCGTCGTCCAGGGCGTCGGACGCGTCGTCCAGCCGGCACTGCAGGCGGGTGTGACCGGGGCCGAGGAGGTGCTCGAGCTGGTAGTCGACGGTGTCCGAGACGCCGTCGAAGACGACGTCGGTGATGGGCCGCGCCCACTCGAGCAGGCCCCAGTGTTCGGCGTGGGCGTACGGCAGCTCGTGCGTCGGCTTGCCCGTGCCGAGCGAGAGGAGCGTCACCGGCTCGCCCGGGGCCAGGCGGGTCGCCTCCGCGTACGCGCACAGGGCCGGGTTGTTCGCGAAGACGCCGCCGTCGACGAGGGTCAGCCGGTCGCCTCCACCCGGCGGCTGCACCGGGACGGGCGGGAAGTACGTCGGTGCCGCGGCGGTCGCCATCGCGACGGTCGTGAGCGACAGGTCGCGCTCGGGCTCGCCCGCCACGCGCCAGCTCTTGAAGAAGTACGGCGCCCGGCCCTGCAGGTCGTACGCGGTGGCCAGCAGCCGCGTCGTGGCGTCGGCCAGGCGCGCCTCGCCGAGATACTGCGCCAGGACGCGCCGTAGCGCCGCCGGGTCGTGCCGGGCGTCGACGAAGCCCTCGGCGCTGGACAGGCGCTGCCACAGCGGGCGGCGGAAGATCTCCGGGCCGTGCTCGCGGTAGAGGCCGACGAGCTCGGCGGCGGGCCGCGCGTCGGGCAGCGTCAGGGCGCACGCGAGGATGCCGCCCGTCGACGTCCCCGCGACGAGGTCGAAGAGCTCGGCGATCCGGCGCCCCGTGCGCCGCTCGACCTCGGCCAGCACGACGGCGGGGATGATCCCCCGGATCCCGCCGCCGTCGATGCTCAGCACCTTCACCCGGGCGAGCGTACCTCGCCAAGAGCGCAACCCCGATCCGTCGCCGGCGTTCTGAGCACATGCGCCTACGCCTGTGGCTCCCGTCGATGCTCGCGACCGCGGCCGCCGCGGCGCTCGTCCCCGCCCTGGCCGGGGCAGCCGGCACGGGCACGGGCACGGCCCCGGCCGCCTCGCCCGCGTCGTCGCGCCCGGCGACCGGTCGCTGCGAGGCCCACCGCCGCGCCGCCGTCCTCAGGAGCCGGGCGGTCCTCATCTTCACCACGACGGACACGACGACCGACGGGCAGCGCTACTTCGCCAGCCGGCGGC
>CAZRLR010000127.1:0-10887 GCA_964600395.1 uncultured Conexibacter sp. | reverse complement strand
GGCGTGACGACCGTCCGCGGCGCCCATCACGAGGCGCCCGCGACCCTGCTCGCCGAAGCCGACGCGGCGATGTACGAGGCCAAGGCGCGGGGTCGCGACGGGGTCGTGCTGCACCTCGCCGCCGGCCCGGGAGCGCCCGCGTCCGCGTCCGTCGCCTGAGCTCGGGCGCGGCGGCGCCGGGCGCCGCGTGAGCTCGCGCAGGTAGCCCGTCGTGACACCGGCGGCCGCGCGCCTCCTGGTGGCCGCGCGCATCAGGCCGCCTCCGCCAGTGTCGCCGCGACGCGGCCGGCCGCCGGGGCCGGCCGTGTCCTCACGACCGCCAGGATGACCGTGAGCGCCAGGGCCAGAAGGATCGCCGAGCCGGTGAGCGCCGCGGCGATGGCGTCGGCGAGCTCCTGGCGGGCGGCACCGCTGAACGCGATCCCGGACTCCGGGCTGCCGGCCGCCCCGCCGCCGGCGGCGGTGAACACGGTCACGAGCACGCTGATGCCGAGCGACGCGCCGAGCTGCTGGGCGACGTTGACGAGCCCCGAGGCCGCGCCCGCGTCATCCGGCTGCACGCCGGCGATGCCGGCGGCCGTCAGCGGGGCCAGCGCCCCGCCCATCCCGAGGCCCAGCAGGACGAGCGGTCCGCCGACGTGCGGCCAGAACGGCGTGTCGGCGCCGACGCGGCTGAGCCAGAGCATCCCGACGAGCGCGACCGAGACGCCCGTGACGAGCAGGCGCGTGTCGCCCCAGCGAGCCGACAGGGCCGGCACGACGCGGACCATGGCGAACATCACGCCGGTCATCGGCAGGAAGGCCAGGCCGGTCTGCAGCGGGCTCAGGCCACGGACGCCCTGCAGCTCCTGGCTGAGGAAGAAGAACATCGAGAACATCCCCCCGACGCAGAGCATCCGGGCGACGTAGGCGCCGACGCGCCGACGGTCGGCGAACAGCCGCAGGGGGGTGATCGGCTGAGCGGCGCGGCGCTCGACGCCCGCGAAGGCGGTGAGGAGCACGAGCCCGGCGACGAACGCCGCCAGCGTCCCCGCGTCCCCGAAGCCGTCCTCGGCGGCGCGGACGAAGCCGTAGACGACGGCGGTCATCCCGGCGGTCGAGGTCGCGGCGCCGGCGAGGTCGAAGTGGCCCGGGCGCCGCTCGGTCTCCGGCAGCACGCGGGGGGCGAGCCAGACGAGCACGACGCCGACCGGGACGTTGACGAACAGGCCCCAGCGCCAGGAGACCCAGTCGGTGAGCATGCCGCCGAGCACGAGCCCGACGCTGCCGCCGCCGCCGGCGACGGCGCTGTAGGCGGCGAGCGCCCGGGTGCGGGCGGGGCCCTCGGCGAAGCTCGTCGTGAGCAGCGCGAGGGTCGACGGGGCGGCGATCGCCGCGCCGACGCCCTGCACCGCGCGGGCGGTCAGGAGCATGGCCGGGGACTGCGCCAGGCCGCCGGCCAGGGAGGCGACGGTGAAGAGCGCGATGCCCCAGGTGAAGGTGCGCCGCCGGCCCCACACGTCACCGGCGCGGGCGCCGAGCAGCAGCAGGCCGCCGAAGGTCAGCGCGTACGCGCTCTGCACCCAGGAGAGGTCGGCGGCGGAGAAGCCGAGGCCTTCGCGGATGCTCGGCAGCGCGGTGATGACGACGGACGCGTCGAGGACGATCATGAGGTAAGTGGCGAGGATCACGCCGAGGACGAGCGTGGGGTGCGGCGCGCGCGGCGCGGCACCGGGCAGCGCGAGGCGCGCCCGGCCCGGGAGGGTGAGGCGAGGCATGGGGTGGCCCTTTCGAGACGGTGGGCGGGTGGGCTAGACTGGACAGGCAAGTGGAGGTAACCTCCACTTTATGCGGAGGGTTCCTCCGCTTCTGGAGGCAGACTATAGCGGAGGCACCCTCCGCTTTGTCAAGCCCCCCGCGACATGGCGACCTCCGACACCGATCCCACCCTCCTCCTGAACCGGCCCAAGCGGGCCGACGCACTGCGCAACTACGAGAAGCTCGTGGCCGCCGCACGCGAGGCGTTCACCGTCGCCGACCGGTCCGCGTCGCTGGAGGACATCGCCCGGCGCGCGGAGGTGGGCATCGGGACGCTCTACCGCCACTTCCCGACCCGGGCCGACCTCGTCGAGGCCGTCTACGTCGGCGAGGTCTACGCCCTCTGCCAGCGCGTCGAGGAGCTCAAGGACCGCGAGCCGTGGGACGCGCTGACGACATGGCTGCGGGCCTTCGTCGGCTACGTCGCCACGAAGCAGGCGCTGATGGACGAGCTCTTCACCGTCGCCGACCGCGACGCCGCCGTCTTCACCGGCTGCCGCACCGCGATGTACGCCGCCGGCGAGCCGCTGCTGCGCGCCGCTCAGGAGGCGGGGGTCGTCCGCACCGACACGACGATCGACGAGGTGCTGCGGATGGTCGGCGGCATCGCGAAGATCCCGGCCGAGCCCGACGACGTCCAGCGCATCCTCACCGTCGCCCTCGACGGTCTGCGCTATCGCAGCGCGTGAGCTGACCGGTCCGCTGGATCTGCGGGCGCGCGGGCCGATGACCGGGAGGTGCGACGGCTGCGCGACTTCCAGGCGGTGCGGGTCCACGGGGCCGAACACACGGTGCACGCCCGCGTCGTCTCGGTCCACGGCGACCAGGTCATCCTCGACGCCGGCGCGCCACGCGTCGATCACGACGGCACGCCCGAGCGCGTCCTGCTCGCCTTCGACCACGCCGGACGCATGATCACCCTGTCGGGCACGCTCTTCGAGGGCGACCGGCCGGGGCTGCTGCGCTTCCTCTGCACCGACGGCGTGCGCCTGGCCGACAAGCGCCAGTACGAGCGGCTGGCGATCACGCTGCCGGTCGTCGTCACGACGCTCGACGGCACCGCGGTCCGGCCCGCGACCGGATCGACCTCCGCGCCGGCGCCGGCGTCGCTGCGCACGCGGGCGGTCGACATCAGCGCCGGCGGCCTGCTGCTGGCCCAGGACGGCCTCGCGGGCGTCCTGCGCGTGATGGTCACGCTGCCGGGCGTGGCGTCGCCGATCGTCGCGGTGGCCGAGGTCATCCGGACGAACGTCCCGGGGACGGCGGTCATGTTCCGCAGCATCGAGCCGGCCGACCAGGCCGTCATCGAGGCCTTCGTCGGGTCGGTCAAGCACGCGCTGGCCAGCCGCTTCGTCGCGGCGGCCGCGGCCGGCTGAGCGGCCGCGCCGCAACCGGGCCGGCGGGACGCTTCATCCCGGCGGGCCCGGGCCGATCACCCGGGGCACGATGCGACGTCTGCGCGACTTCCAGCCCGTCAAGGTCCACGGCACACGGGAGACCGTGGCGGCCCGGGTGGTGTCCCTGCACGGGGACCAGGTCGTGCTCGACACGACCGCGTCGCTGGAGGAGTTCCAAGGGGCGGACCCGGCGCTGCTGGCCTTCGAGCACGAGGGCCGCATGATCACGCTGTCGGGGACCGCGACCGTCGACGCGCGCTCGGGGCTGCTGCGCTTCCTGTGCACGGACGGGGTGCGCCTCGTCGACCAGCGTCGCCACGAGCGCCTGGCGATCCCGCTGCCGGCGACGGTCGCGCCGCACGTCACGGCCGGGCCCGCACCGGCGCCGACGGCCACCGAGGTCGTCGACATCAGCGCCGGCGGCGTCCTGCTGGCCCAGGACGGTCTGAGCGGCGTCGTGCGCGTGACGATCGACATCCCGGGTGTCCCCGAGCCGGTGAGCGCGGTCGCGAACGTCATCCGCACCGGCGTGCCCGGCACGGCGCTCATGTTCCGCTCCATCGATCCGCAGGACCGCGCGCTGATCCAGGCCTTCGTCGCCTCGGTCAAGCAGGCGCTGGCCCGGCGCTTCGCGACCGCCGCGGCCGGCTGAGGCCGGCGCCGCTCAGGCGCCCTGCTCGCGCACCTGCCCGGCGTCCGGCGCCTCGAGGGCCGGGGCGTCCGTCGCCTGGGCCGGGTTCAGCTGCGCCCGCAGGGCGGCCAGTTCGGCGTCGACGGCGCTCGTGCTCGTCAGCGCCGCGAGCTGCCGGTCGATGTCGTCGTGGCCCGGGCCGATCGCCGTGAGGTCCTCGAAGGTGCCCGCCGCCTCGAGTTCCGCGACGGCGTCCGCGCGGGCCCGCATCGACTCGGTCTTGTCGACCGCGCGCTGCATCGCCATCCCGACGTCGGCCATCGTCCCGCCGACGCCGGTCGCCGCCTCGGAGATCCGGACCTGCGCCTCGGCCGCCGAGTACTGCGCCTTGATGATCTCCTTCTTCGTGCGGAAGGCCTCGACCTTCGCGCGCAGCCGGCGCTCGGACTCGACGAGCCGCTCCTGCTGGGCCTCGAGCTCGGCGACCTGCCCGGAGAAGGACCCGACCTCGGTCAGGGCGACCTGCTTGCGCTCGAGCGCCGTGCGGGCGAGCGCCTCGTCGCCGGCCTGCAGCGCGAGGCGCGCCTGCCCCTCGAGCTTTTCGGCGGCGGCGCGCAGGCGGGACTCCTGCAGCTGCATCCGCTTCTTGGCGGTGACGACGTCGGCGATGCCCCGCCGGACCTGCTGCAGCGACTCGAGCTGGCGCTGGTAGCCGTAGTCGAGGATCTCGCCGGGATCCTCGGCCCGGTCCAGCAGGGCGCTGATCTTGGCCTTGATCATCGTCGTGAAGCGGCTGAGAAATCCCATCGGTCCAGCCTACGCCGCGCCTTTAGCCCGCGCTGGGGTGCCCGCGGCAGGCTGTGGTCCAGATGACCGCCCTGCTGCCCGTGGTGCTCGTCCTGCTCGTGGCGGCCAACGCGTTCTTCGTCGTGGGCGAGTACGCCGTGGTCACCGCGCGCCGCGGGCCGCTGCTTGCCCGGGCCGAGGCCGGGAGCGCCCGTGCTCGTGCGGCGCTCGCGCTCATGGACGACCCCGTCAGGGTCATCTCCACCGTGCAGGTCGGCATCACCGCGGTCGGCATCCTCGCGGGCGCCGTCTCCGAGCCCGCCGTCCATGGCCTCATCGGCGACACCGTCCCGACGTGGCTGACCTACGTCGTGGCCTTCGGCCTCGTGACGTACCTCAGCGTCGTCCTCGGTGAGCTCGTCCCGAAGGCCGTCACCCTCGATCGGGCCGAGACGGTGCTGCTGCTCGTCGCGCGCCCGGTGACGGTCATGGGGGCGGCGCTCCGTCCCGCCGTGTGGCTGCTCGAGCGCTCCGGGGGCCTCGTCCTGCGGCCCCTCGGGATTCAGGCCGTCGTCGCCGGCGGGGGCGTCCGGTCCCCGGAGGAGCTGCGCGAGATGGTCGACGAGGCGGAGGAGAGCGGCGTCATCGCGACCGCCCAGGAGGAGCTGCTGCACCGCGTCTTCGACTTCGCCGACCGCGAAGCGGGCGACGTCATGGTCGCCGCCGCCGACGTGACGTGGATCGGCGCCGACCAGGCAGCGGGCGACGCGCTGGTCCTCGCGCTCGCCGCCCGCCACTCGCGCTTTCCCGTCGCGCGCGGATCGCTCGACCACGTCACCGGCGTCGTGGACCTGCGCACGCTGGCCGGCGCCGACGCGGCCACGCCGGTCGCCGACCTGGCCTGGGCGCCCTACGTCGTCCCGGCGACGAAGGATCTCGGCGCCCTGCTGCGCGAGCTGCGCGAGGCCCGCGTGTCGCTCGCGATCGTCGCCGACGAGTACGGGCGCACGCTCGGCCTGGTGAGCATGGAGGACATCGTGGAGCAGCTGGTCGGGGAGATCGAGGACGAGTACGACCTGCCGGACGACCGCATCGCGCGCACGGGCGACGGAGACCTGCTCGTCGCCGGGTCGCTGTCCCTCGACGACCTGGCCGAGCAGACGGCCTGCGACCTGGCGGCCGACCGGGCGCGGACGGTCGCCGGGCTCGTCTTCGACACGCTCGGGCGGCGGCCCGCCGCCGGCGACCGGGTGGAGGTCGACGGCGCGCAGCTCACGGTCGAGGCCGTGGACGGGCAGCGCATCGCGCGCGTGCGGATCCGCCCGGGCTGAGCCGGGTCAGCCGGCGAAGGCGGCGCGGTGGTCCGCCACGAACTGCTCCCACGTGTGCAGCGGCCGGCCGAGGAGGGCCTCGGCCTCGGGGGAGACCCCGGCGGCGAGGCCGTCGGCGTAGAGCGCGAAGAGCTCGCCGAGGCCGTCGACGGTCCACTCGGAGAGGCCGTAGCCGCGCAGCTGCTCCTTGACGGCGTCGATCGGCACGTCGACGACGGCCAGGTTACGGCCGAGCGCCGTGGCGAGCGCCTGGACGCGATCGCGCGGCGTGCGGTCCTCGGGGCCGGTGACGGTGATCCGCTGACCGGCGTGGGCGGCCGGGTCCAGCAGCGCGGCGACGGCGACGGCGGCGACGTCCCGGACGTCGACGATCGACCAGGCGGCGTCCATGACGGGTCCGGCGACCGTCCCGTTGGGCAGCTGCGCCGCCCAGGCCAGGTCGTTCTGCATGAAGCCGTTGGGGCGGACGAAGGTCCACCCGCCGCCGATCGCCTCGATCGCGGCCTCGGTCTCGGCGTGCACGCGGCCGAAGCGCAGCGGGCTGTCGGCGGAGGCGCCGATGACGGAGAGCTTGACGACGTGCACGCCGGCGTCCGCGGCGGCCTGCGCGAAGGCGCCCTCGGTCTGCGCCATGTCGGGCGCGGCGGTCGTGACGATGTAGGCGGCGTCCACGCCGTCCATCGCGGCGGCGAGCGAGTCGGGGTCGTCGAACGCGGCGACGACCGCCTCGACGCCCGGCCCGCGCAGCGCGGTGGCCTTCTCCTCCGAGCGGCTCAGGGCCCGCACGTGCGCCCCGGCGGCCTGCAGCTGGGTGAGGACTTCCGCGCCGGTGGTCCCGGTCGCGCCGGCGATGAGCTTCGTCATCCCGGGAGCATACGTCCGTCCGGATCGCGGTCGGGTGACGTCGTCGTGAAGTCGGCGTGCCGACGCCGCGGGCCCGGGGAAGGGGAGTGCATCCGGCGCTGCCAGGGCGACACCGGATGCACTCCCCCGGCGTTCCCGGTCAGGCGTGCGGGGCCTGCAGCGCGTCGAGCCCGCCGCGCAGGAAGGCCAGGGCCTCGTCCACGCGCGCCAGGGCCGCGGCCGGATCCTCGTCCGGGGCGTCCGCCGGCGGCTCCACGGACTCCAGCGTCGCCAGCGCGGCGGCGGCCACCAGGCGCGGGCGCATGGCCTCCGGCGGCTCGGCCAGGTCGGTCGCGACCGCCGAGCGCAGCACGTGCTCGAAGCGCGCGCGGACCTGCTGCTGGTGGGCGGCCAGCGCCGGCGTCTCGTCGATGAGGCGCCGCCGCCGCAGCTCGCGCTCGCCCGTCGGCTTGACCTCGTGCTCGTCGTCCAGCAGCGCGACGATCCAGCCGCGCAGCGCGTCGAGCATCGGCTCGCCGGCCGGGCGCCGGCTGAGGTGGGCGTCCAGCGCCTCCAGCAGCCGGTCGTCCGTGCAGAAGACGACGTGCTCCTTGGAGGCGTGGTGGGCGAAGAACGTCCGGGGGGAGACGTCGGCGCGCTCGGCGATGTCGGCGATCGTCGTCGCGTCGTAGCCGCGCTCGAGGAAGAGGTCCAGGGCGGCGTCCGCCAGCGCCTGGCGGGTCCGCTCGCGTTTGCGTTCGCGCAGGCCCATGAGCCGACTGTAACAGACGTTGCATGCGCCGCAAATTTGCATCCATTGCAAAGTTGCGTAGGCTGCACGGCAATGCGCTCCCTCGCCGCCTGGTGCCACGACCGTCACCGCCTCGTCATCGCCCTCTGGATCGGCCTCATCGTGCTCGCCGGGGCCGCGGCCGGCGGGTCGGGCGGCGGCTTCGTCGACAACTTCTCGCTGAAGGGCAGCGAGTCCCAGCAGGCCGTCGACCTGCTCCAGGACAAGTTCCCCCAGCAGGCCGGCGACGCCAGCCAGGTCGTCTTCAAGGCCGACACGGGCACGCTCGCGGACCCGGCCAAGCGCGAGCGCATCGGCAAGCTCTTGGCGCAGCTGCGCACGCTGCCGAGCGTCGCGAGCGTCGCCGACCCGTTCGCGAACGGCGGCCGGGGCACGGTGAGCCGGGACGGGACGATCGCGTTCGCCGCGCTGAACTTCGACAAGCAGGCCAGCGAGCTCGACAAGGAGCAGGTCAAAAAGGTCGTCGACACCGCCGAGGCGGCGGCCGGGGACGGGCTGCAGGTCAACCTCGGCGGCTTCGCGATCAAGTTCGCCAGCCAGGCCGAGCAGTCGGCGACCGAGCTCGTCGGCGTCGCGGTCGCCGTCGTCGTGCTCGTCGTCGTCCTCGGGTCCCTCAGCGCGATGGCGATGCCGCTCATCGTCGCCTTCGCCGCGATCGCCGTCGCGATGAGCCTCGTCTTCGCGTCCTCCGCGCTCTTCGACATCGCGAGCTTCGCGCCGTCGCTGGCGGTGATGATCTCGCTCGGCGTCGGGATCGACTACGCGCTGCTCGTCATCAACCGCTTCCGCGGCGAGCGCACCCGCGGCGCGGACATCCGCGACGCGACGATCACCGCGATGGACAGCGCCGGGCGGACCGTCCTCTTCGCCGGTACGACGGTCGTCATCGCGCTCATGGGCATGCTGCTGCTGAGCCTGTCGTTCCTCAACGGCCCCGCCGTCGCCTCAGCGCTGGCCGTGCTGCTGACGATGGTCGGCTCCCTGACGCTCCTGCCGGCGCTGCTCGGCAGCCGCATGGGCCGTCGCGTGAAGCTCGGCACGACGATCGACGCCGAGGACCCGCGCCGCCCGTTCGGCCGCTGGGCGCGCACGATCCAGCAGCACCCGCGCGCGTTCGCGGTGGGCACGATCGTCCTGCTGCTCGTCGTGGCCTCCCCGACGCTCGGCATGCGCCTGGGCAACTCGGACTCCGGCAGCGACGCCGCGGACTCGACGACGCGCAAGGCCTACGACCAGCTCGCCGAGGGCTTCGGCCCGGGCTTCAACGGCCCGCTGCTCGTCGTCGCCCAGACCAGGCAGCCGGGGGACACCGCCGCCCTCGGGCAGCTGTCGCAGGCGATCGCCGGGACGAAGGACGTCGTCGCCGTCGGCCCGCCGACCTTCAACGCCGCCAAGGACACCGCGACGCTCGTCGCGATCCCGGCCGGCAAGCCGCAGGACACCTCGACGACGGACCTGCTGAACACCCTGCGCGACGACGTCGTCCCCGGGGTGGAGCGGCGCACCGGCCTGCAGGTGAGCATCGGCGGCTCGACCGCGACGAACGCCGACTTCAGCGACGCGATCGCGGCGAAGCTGCCCGTCTTCATCGCCGTCGTCGTGGGCCTGTCGCTCCTGCTGCTGCTGGTCGTCTTCCGCTCGCTCGTCATCCCGGCCAAGGCCGCGGCGATGAACCTGCTGAGCGTCGGGGCGTCCCTGGGCGTCATCACCTTCGTCTTCCAGGAGGGGCACCTGGCCTCCCTCATCGGCGTCGACAGCACCGGCCCGATCGAGTCCTTCTTCCCCGTCTTCCTCTTCTCGATCGTCTTCGGGCTCTCGATGGACTACGAGGTCTTCCTCGTCAGCCGCATGCACGAGGAGTGGGAGAAGCACGGGGACGCGACGGCCGCCGTGCGTCGCGGGCTGGCCCTGACGGGCAAGGTCATCATGGCCGCGGCGATCATCATGATCAGCGTCTTCGCCTCGTTCATGCTCGGCGGGGACCGGACGATCAAGCTCTTCGGCCTGGGCCTGGCCTCGGCGATCCTCTTCGACGCCTTCGTCATCCGCCTGGCGCTCGTGCCGGCGCTCATGTACCTCTTCGGCGCGCGCAGCTGGTGGATCCCGCAGGCCCTGGGCCGGCGGCTGCCGCGGCTGTCGATCGAGGGCCCGTCGGAGGACGCGGGCCCCGCCGCCCCGGCGGTGGCCGCCGAGCGTCCCGCCGTCACCGCCGACATGCGCTAGCGTCCGCCGGCGCGGCACGCCCGGCTAGGCTGCGGACGTGCCCGAGATGGCCATGGACCGCCGCGCCTGGACGCTCTTCGCCGCCGTCTCGCTCGTCTGGGGCGTGCCGTACTTCTTCATCCGCGTCGCGGTCGACGCGGGCCTGTCGCCCGGGGTCGTCGCGTTCGCCCGCGTGGCGCTCGGCTTCGCGCTGCTGCTGCCGTTCGCGCTGCGCCGCGGGGCACTGCGGGGGCTGTCGACGCGGTGGCGTTGGGTCCTCGGCTACACCGTCTGCGAGATCGCGCTGCCCTTTCCGCTCATCGCCTGGGGCGAGCAGCGCGTGTCCTCGTCGCTGGCGGCGATCCTCGTCGCCTCGCTGCCGTTGATGATCGCGGTCATCCTCGCCCGCATCGAGCCGGCCGAGCGCCCGACCGGCACGCGCCTGGCCGGTCTCTTCGTCGGCTTCGCCGGCGTCGTCGCGCTGCTGGGGCTCGACGTCGCCGGGCGCCCTCGGGAGCTGCTCGGCGCGGCGGCGGTGCTGGCCGCGACGGTGGGCTACGCCGCCGGGCCGCTCATCATCCGCCGGCACCTGGCGGACCTCGATCCGCTCGGGCCGATCTGCGCGTCGCTCGGCCTCGCCGCGGTGCTGCTCGCGCCGCTGGCCGCCGTCAGCCTGCCCGACAGCGTGCCGGGCGCCGACGCGGTCGCGAGCGTCGTCGTCCTCGGCGTCGTGTGCTCGGCGCTGGCCTTCCTCCTCTTCTTCGCGCTCATCGCCCGCATCGGCCCGAGCCGCGCGTCCGTCATCACGTACGTCAACCCGGTCGTGGCGGTGGCGCTCGGCGTCGTCATCCTCGGCGAGCGCCCCGGCCCGGCGGCGGTCGCGGGGCTGCTGCTCGTCCTCGTCGGGTCGTGGCTGTCGACCGGCGGCGGGCTGCCGCCGGGGCTCGCACGCCGGGTCGCCGCCCGCGGGGCGGTGCGGGACGCCGGCGCGGCGGCGGCGGTGCGACCGCCGGCCTGAGCAGGCGCCCTGCCCGGAACCGCCGGCGCGAGGGACGGCGGCCCACCTGTGTGGGCCGGGGCGCACACGCA
>CAZRLR010000126.1:0-10928 GCA_964600395.1 uncultured Conexibacter sp. | reverse complement strand
TACCAGGAGAACCTCGAGCTGCTCGAGGGCGCGGGCGCCGAGCTCGTGCCCTTCGACCCGATGGTCGACGAGGCGCTCCCGGACGCCACCGGCGCGCTCGTCCTCGCCGGCGGCTTCCCGGAGGTCTTCGGAGAGCAGCTGGCCGCGAACGCACCGCTGCGCGCGCAGGTCGCCGCCTTCGCGGCGAGCGGCCGGCCCGTCCTCGCGGAGTGCGGCGGGCTGCTGTACCTCGGCGCCGAGCTCGACGGCCACGCGATGTGCGGGGCGCTGCCGACGCGCGGATACATGAGCGGGCGCCTGACGCTCGGCTACCGCGAGGCCGTCGCGTCGACCGCCACGCCGTGGCTGGCGGCCGGCGCGACCGTCCGCGGTCACGAGTTCCACTACTCGAAGGTCGAGGCGCTGGACCCCGCCGCGCGCGCCGCCTGGCAGCTGTCGACGCGGACGTTCCAGCGCGCCGAGGGCATCGTCAGCGCCGGGGTCCAGGCCGGCTACCTCCACGTGCACTGGGCGGCGCAGCCGGAGATCGCGCAGTCTTTCGCGCGCGCGAGCGCGGGCGCGCGCGGCAAGGTGGCCGCATGCCGCTGACGCTCGTCACCGGGGCCACGCGGTCGGGCAAGAGCGCCCACGCCGAAGCGCTCGCCACGGCCACGAGGCTCCCCGTCCGCTACGTTGCGACCGGCGACGCGTCGATGGCCGAGCGCATCGCCGCGCACGCTGCGCGCCGGCCTCAGGACTGGGCGACGGTCGAGGTGGGCGACGGCTCGCTCGCCGACGCGGTCGCCGGCGGCGCCGGCACGTGCGTCCTGGTCGACGGCCTCGGGCCGTGGCTCGCGACGCAGCTGCACCACGCGGGGGCGTTCGAGCGCTCGTCCGTCCTCGGTGCGGTGAGCGCACACGTGCTGGACGAGGTCGACCGCGCCTTGGCGCACCTCACCGCCCCCGGCGTCACCGCGGTCGTCGTCGCCGAGCAGGCCGGCTCGGGCCTGCTGCCGCCAGACGCGGCCTCCCGCGCGTGGCTCGACCTGCTGGGCGTGGCCACGCAGCGGGTCGCGGCGGCCGCGGACGACGCGTGGCTCGTCGTCGCCGGGCTCCCGGTCCGGATCGGCGGACGGCCTGCGTCGAGCGACCTCGGCCTGCGCCGCCACGGCGACCGTGACGTACGACCCGGTGACGCCGACCACGCGGTCAACGTCGTCGCCGGCGGACCGCCACGGTGGCTGCGCGCCGCCCTGGACGCCGCGCTCGACGCCGGCGTGGCGACCTACCCGCGCGAGGATGAGGCGATCGCCGCGCTCGCCGCCCTCCACGGCCGCGACGCGTCGAGCATCGTCCCGACGAACGGCGGCGCCGAGGCGTTGTGGCTGCTCGGCCCCGCGCTGCGGCCCGCGCTCGCCGCCGTCGTGCATCCGCAGTTCACCGAGGCCGAGGCCGCGCTCCACGCCCACGGCGTCCCCGTCGTCCGCGTCCACCGCGACGCCGCGCGTGGCTTCGCGCTTGACCCGGCCGCCGTCCCCGAGGGCGCCGACCTCGTCGTCGTCGGGAACCCCGCCTCGCCGAGCGGCACCCTGGACCCGGCCGCCGCCATCCTGGCGCTGCGGCGTCCAGGGCGGACGCTCGTCGTCGACGAGGCGTTCATGGATCTCGTCCCCGGCGAGCCTGCCTCGCTCGTCCGCGAGCACCTCGAGGACGTCATCGTCACCCGCTCCCTCACCAAGGTTCTCTCGATCCCCGGTCTGCGGGTCGGCTACGCCGTGGCGCCGCCCGCGCTCGCGGACCGCCTGCGCGCCGTGCGCCCGCCGTGGTCGGCCAACGCCCTGGCGCTCGCCGCCCTGACCGTCGCCGCGCGGCACCCGCACGAGCTCGCGCGCATCGCCGAGCGCGCCGCCGCCGACCGCGCCGACCTCACCGCGCGCCTGCAGCAGGTGCCCGGCGTGCAGGTCACGCCGGGCGCGGCGAACTTCGTCCTCGTCACCGTCGACGATGGTCCCGCGCTCGTGCAGGCCCTGCGCGAGCGACGGGTCGCCGTGCGGCCCGCCGCCTCGTTCCCCGGCCTCGACGAGCGTCACGTCCGCCTCACCGCGCGCCATCCCGAGGCCAACGCCCGCCTGACCGCAGCGATCGCCGCCACGCTCGGAGTGCCGGCGTGACCCGGCTCACCGTCGTCGGCATCGGCGCGGACGGCTGGGACGGCCTGACCGACCCCGCCCGCGCCGCCCTGCGTGAGGCCCCGCTCGTCGTCGGCTCCGCGCGCCAGCTCGACCTGCTGCCGGAAGACGTCGCCGTGACGCGAAGGCCGTGGCCGTCGCCGATGCGCCCGCTCGTCGACGAACTGGCCGACGGCGTCCACGGCGACGCCGTCGTGGTGGCCAGCGGCGACCCGATGCTCCATGGCGTCGGCGCGACGCTCGTGCGCGCCGCCGGCGCCGAGAACGTCCGCGTCCTCCCGCACCCCTCGGCCTTCGCGCTGGCCTGCGCGCGGATGGGTTGGGCGCAGCACGAGGTCGAGCTCGTCAGCGCCGTCGCCCGCCCGCCCGAGACCGTGGTGCGGGCGCTGCAGCGCGGGCGCCGCATCGTCGTCTACGTCGCCGGGACCGACGGCGCCTCCGCGATCGCCGACGTCCTCACAGACCACGGCTTCGGCGACAGCTCGTTCACGATCCTCGAGGCGCTCGGCGGGCCCGGTGAGCAGCGCACCGACACGGTGGCCCGGGACGCGATCGACCACGAGGCCGGGCCGCTGCACGTCGTCGCCCTGCACGTCGCCGGCGCGCCCGGCCACCCGCGGACCCCCGGCCTCCCCGACGACGCCTTCGCCTCCGACGGGCAGCTCACCAAGCGCCACGTCCGCGCGATCACCGTCGCCGCCCTCGGCCCCCGGCCGCACGAGCTGTTGTGGGACGTCGGGGCCGGCAACGGCTCGGTCGCCGTGGAGTGGTGCCGCGCCGAGCGCAGCGCGCGTGCCATCGCCGTCGAGGTGCGCGCGGACCGCGCCCTGCGCATCACCGCGAACGCCGAGGACCTCGGCGTCCCCACCCAGCTGCGGCTCGTGCTCGGCCGCGCGCCCGACGCGCTCGAGGACCTGCCGCGTCCGGACGCGATCTTCATCGGCGGCGGCGTCACGACACCTGGGCTGCTGGACGCCTGCTGGGGCGCGCTTCCGCCGGAGGGCCGCCTCGTCGCCAACACCGTGACGCTCGAAGGTGAGGACGCCGTCGCCGCGGCGCGGCGCGAGCACGGCGGGACGCTCACCCGGCTCGACGTCGCCCACGCCGAGCCCGTCGGCGGTTTCACCGGCTGGCGCGCGCAGATGACCGTCGTGCAGTGGTCGGCGACGAAGCCGGCCGAGGAGGCCTGACCCAGCGTGACCGTCCACTTCATCGGCGCGGGCCCAGGCGCCCCCGACCTGTTGACCCTCCGCGCTCAGCGCCTCATCGCGCAAGCGCCCGTCGTCCTCTACGCCGGCGCCCTGGTCCCGCCGGAGATCCTCGGTCACGCACCGAGCCAAGCCCGCCTCGTCGACACCCAGCACCTGCAGCTCGACGACATCATCGGCGAGCTCCGAACCGCCCACACGGAAGGCCACGACGTCGCCCGCCTGCACTCCGGCGACCTGTCGATCTACTCCGCCGTCGCCGAGCAGACCCGCCGCCTCGACGCCCTGGGCATCCCCTGGGACGTTTGCCCCGGTGTCCCCGCCTTCGCGGCCGCGTCCGCCGCGCTGCGCAGCGAGCTCACCGTCCCCGAGGTCGCCCAGACGGTCATCCTCACCCGCTACGGCAGGCTCGCCTCGAAGATCCCGGACGGGGAGGACCTGGCCTCGCTCGCGGCCCACGGCGCGACGCTCGTCGTCCACCTCGGCACGCAGGCGATCGAGGAGATCGCCGCGACGCTCACGCCCCATTACGGCGCCGACTGCTCGGCCGCCGTCGTCGCCCGGGCGAGCTGGCCGGACGAGCTCGTCCTGCGCGGGACGCTCGCGACGCTGCCCGCCCAGGTCGCCGAGGCCGGCGTACGCCGCACGGCGACGATCCTCGTCGGCCCGGCGCTCGCCGCCCGCGACTTCCGCGACAGCCACCTGTACTCCAAGGCCCGCGACCGGAGCGCCTGACCCGTGCTCACCCGGCGACTTGCGCTCATCGGCATCGGCGCCGGCGACCCCGACCACGTCACCGTGCAGGCGATCAAGGCCCTGAACGCGCTCGACGTGCTCTTCGTCGTGACGAAGGAGGGGACGGACGAGCTCGTCGCCCTCCGCCGCCAGGTCATGGAGCGCCACCGCACCGCCACCCGGCCCTACCGGACGGTCGAGCTACCGGACCCGCCGCGCCCGTGGAAGAACGCCCCCGACTACCGCGCGGCCGTTGTGCGCTGGCGCGAGCAGCGCGTCGCCCTCTGGGAGGATGCGCTCGCCACCCACCTGGGCGACGGCGAGACCGGCGCGTTCCTCGTCTGGGGGGACCCGTCGCTGTACGAGTCCACGCTCGCCGTCGTCGACGAGATCGCCGCGCGCGGCGCCGTCGCCTTCGACCTGGACGTCATCCCGGGCGTCAGCTCCGTCCACGCCCTCACCGCCCGTCACCGCATCCCGCTCAACCGCATGGGCCGCGCGGTGCAGATCACGCCCGCGCGCCTCATCCGCGACGGCCTGCCCGACGGGGTGGACGACGTCGTCGTCATGCTCGACGCGCACGCCGCCTTCACGGCGCTGGACCCGACGGGCCTGGACATCTACTGGGGCGCGTACCTCGGGACCGAGGACGAGCTGCTGCGGAGCGGGCCGCTGGCCGACGTCGCCGCCGAGATCGCCGCCACGCGCGAGGCGGCCAAGGCGCGCAAGGGCTGGGTCTTCGACATCTACCTCCTCCGGCGACGATGACCGCCGCCCGCGTCCTCATCCTCGGCGGCACCGCTGAGGCGCGGGCCCTGGCGCAGGGGCTCCACGACGCCGGCGTCGCGGTCGTCTCGTCGCTGGCCGGCCGCGTCGCGAGGCCACGGCTGCCGGTCGGCGAGACCAGGGTCGGCGGCTTCGGCGGCCCGGACGCCCTTGCCCGCTGGCTGCGCGACGAGCGCATCGCCGCCGTCGTCGACGCGACCCACCCGTTCGCCGAGCGCATCTCCGTCTCCGCGGCGCAGGCGACCGCCACGGCCGGGGTCCCGCTGCTGCGCCTGGAACGGCCGGGCTGGACCGCCGGCCCGGACGACGACTGGCACTGGACCGACGACCTCGAGGGTGCTCGCGACGCCCTCGACGTCCTCGGTGCTCGCCGCGTCCTCCTGACAAGCGGCCGGCAGGGGCTGCGCGCGTTCACCTGCGACGGCACGCGCTTCTACCTCGTGCGCTGCGTGGACCCGCCCGTGCCCGGGGACCTGCCGCCCGACCACGTGCTGCTGCTGCAGCGCGGCCCGTACACCGTGGCCGGCGAGCTGACGTTGATCGACGGTCACGCCATCGACGCGATCGTCACGAAGGACAGCGGCGGCCCGTTGACCGAGGCGAAGCTCCAGGCGGCCCGCGAGCGGGGCCTGCCCGTCGTCGTCGTCCGTCGCCCGGCGCGTCCCGACGGGCCGGCGGTGCCCGACGTGGCTGCTGCCGCGGCCTGGGCGATCACGCGGGCCGCGGCGTCGGCGCCTCAGTCGACAGGCGCCTCCGGGGAGCTGCGCGGCGTGTAGACGAGGTCCGGCCCGCCGCGGCCGTTCGCGGTGATGATCCGCGTCGTCGACGAGCCGACGATGAGCAGCGTGCGCATGTCCACGACGTCGAGGTCGAGCGCCCCGAGCGTCGTGACGGTGACGGCCTCGTCATCGGAGCCCACCGCACGCGCGACGACGACGGGCGTGGCCGGCGCACGGTGCTCGCGCAGCACCGCGATCGCCCGTTCGAGCTGATCGCGCCGGGTCTTCGACGCCGGGTTGTAGAGCGCCAGAGCCATGTCCGCCGCCGCGGCCGCCGCCAGGCGGCGCTCGATCACCGGCCATGGCTTGAGGATGTCCGACAGGGACACGACGGCGAAGTCGTGTCCGAGCGGCGCGCCGACGCGGGAGGCCGCCGCCTGCATCGCCGAGAGCCCCGGCACCACGCGCACGGAGACGTGCCCGACGTCCCCGTCGGCCTCGTCGAGCACCTCCAGGACCGCCGAGGCCATCGCGAAGATCCCGGGGTCCCCGGAGGAGACGACCGCCACCCGCGCGCCGGCGGCCGCGAGCTCCAAGGCGTGCCGGGCCCGCTCGGCCTCGACGCGGTTGTCAGTGGCGAAGCGCTCCTGCCCGTGGCGGCGGGGTACGCGGTCCACGTACGTCTTGTAGCCGACGAGGACGTCGGCGCCGGCGAGCTCCGCCTGCGCCTCCGGGGTCAGCCACTGCGCGCCCGCCGGCCCGAGCCCCACGACCGTCACGCTGCCGGCTGCCGAGGCCGTACGCGGGCGGCCGTACTCCGTGGGGACGAGCACCAGGGACATGTACGGCACGGCGGCGGGGTCGACGTCGGCCAGCGGAAGGGTGCGCTGTCGCGGCGAGCTCGCGCGCTCGACGTACACCGCGCGCTCCTGGACGCCCGCCGCCCGCGCAGCCTCCTGGACTGCGCCGAACGTCCGGCCGAGCTTCATGACGACGGCGGCGTCGGCGCTGCGCAAGCGGGTGGCCAGCACGTCGGCGGGCAGCGTGCCGGGGAGGATCGTCAGGACGTCGTCGCGCTTGACCAGCGGGGTGCCGGCGGCCGCCGAGGCGGCGCTGAAGGACGTCACGCCCGGGACGACCTCGGTCGCGTACCGGTGCGCGAGGCGGTCGTGGAGGTACATGTAGGAGCCGTAGAAGAACGGGTCGCCCTCGCACAGGACGACGACGTCGCGGCCGGCGTCCAGGTGCCCGGCCAGGACGGCCGCGCTCTCGTCGTAGAAGTCGCTGATCGCGCCTTCGTAGCCGCCCGGGTGCTCGGTCTGCTCGATCGTGATCGGGTAGGTCATGGCGACCTCGATCACCCCGTCGCGCAGGTGCGGCGCGGCGATCGTGCGGGCCACGCCCGCGCTCGTGGCGCGTCGCGCCACGGGGTAGGCGACGACGTCCGCCGCGCCGATTAGACGGGACGCCTTGACGGTCACGAGCTCCGGGTCGCCGGGGCCGACGCCGACGCCGTACAGGCGGCCGGGGCGCACCGCGCTCACTCCGCCACGCTCGCCAGCGCGTTGACGGCCGCCGCCGCGATCGCGCTGCCGCCGCGCCGGCCGTGGACGACGAGGAACTCGAGGCCGAGCTCCTGCTCGGCGAGCGCGACCTTGGACTCGGCCGCCCCGATGAACCCAACCGGGATGCCGATCACCGCCGCGGGGCGAGGCCCCCCGTCGGCGACGAGATCCAGCAGGTGGAACAGCGCGGTCGGCGCGTTGCCCACCACGACCACCGCGCCGTCCAGGCGCTCGCGCCACAGCTCGACCGCGGCGGCGGTGCGCGTCGTCCCGAGCGACGCCGCCAGCGGCGCGACGCGGGCGTCGGTGAGCGTGCAGACCACGTCGTTGCCGGCCGGCAGCCGCGAGCGCGTGACGCCAGACGCGACCATGTTCGTGTCGCACAGGACCGGGGCCCCGCCGCGCAGCGCGGCCTCGGCCGCAGGGGCGAAGCCGGGGGAGGCCTGCACGTCGTCCACCAGGTCGACCATGCCGCAGGCGTGGATCATCCGGACGATCGTGCGCTCCAGGACCGGCTCCACGCCGGTCAGGTCGGTCTCCGCGCGGATCGTCGCGAACGATCGGCGGTAGATCTCTGCCCCGTCGCGGATGTACTCGGTGCTCATGCGTGAGCCGCCAAGGCGACGAGGGCGGCCGGAATCCCGTCGAGCTCGTCCGTGCGGCCGTCCCGCTCGATCCGCACCCCGTCCGCGACGGTGGTCACGACCACGGCGTCCCCTGGTGGGCGTCCGCACCCCCGCTCGCACGCCGCCCAGTGCTCGGGGCGCCTGTGATCGCCACGGCGGGCGGTGGCGCGCCCGCTCGCCGCCGCCCGGACGTCCGCGCGTGCGCTCGCGCAGGCCCCAAGGCCGGCGCAGGCCGACAGACGCTCCCAGCCTGACCCGGGTTCCACGATCAGGCCGAGCGCGGCCAGGGCGGCCAGCAGGCCGTCGGCGGCATCCGCATCGACGTCGACGATGCTGACCGTGCGGTCGACGCCGACCCGTAGGCCGGAGCCGGGCAGGGCGTCCACCAGCGCGGCGAGGCGGAGCAGCGTCGCCGCGTCCAGGCGCCCGAGCGGGACGAGGGCGGTCACCGCGGCACGGCCGTCGGTCTGGGGGCGGATCCCGGGGCCGCGTGCCGTTGCGCGATCTGGCGCCCCGGTCGCAGACTTGAGCGAGCCGCCGAGCGCGCGGGCCACCCGGCGTGCGCCCTCGTCGAGGTCGGCGATCCGCCAAGCTGCAGGTGCGTCGCCGGCGGCGACCAGGTCCAGGAACGCGTGGGCGGCCGCCGCGGCCAGGGCGGGTGCGTCCTCAGCTGACGCGCTGAGCGTCGTCGGCGTGCCTGCCAGGTTCAGGCGCAGCCGGCCGTCTGGGACGGCGGCCAGCGTCACGTCGGCGCGCTGGAGGCCCGTCGTCCCGCCCCCGTCGTCGACGAAGAAGAGGAAGCGGCCGGGGAGCTCGGCCAGCCTGGGGGCGGCGCATAGGGCGGCGTCCACGCCGTGCACCAGCGCGTCGGTGGGTAGGAGCGCGCCGGCGTCGCGGCCGCCGAGCGGCGCGGCGAGGATGTTCCGGACCCGGTCGTGAGGGAGCGACGGCAGTAGCCCGGCGCCGCGCAGCAGGCCGGTTGCTGCGGTCCCGGAGTCCTCGGGCAGGCCCCGGACTTGCAGTCCGGCGCGCGAGGTCACCTCCACGACGTCGGTGCCGCGGACGGCGAGCGCGGCGACGGCCCGCAGGCCGTCGGACCCGACGATGCCCCCTGGCAGGCGGACGCGCAGGAGGTGCCCGTCAGCGGCCGGGTGCAGGCGCAGGATGCCGGGGCAGCGGTCCGCCGGACGCGGGAGCGTGGCGACAGGGGACCCGGGCTCGGGTGATGGGCACATCAGGCGACCTCCTGGGAATTGCGCGTTCCCATAGACGGCTTGACGCGATGGCTGCAGTTCCTGACTCCTGGAGGCCGGCAAAGGCTCCAGTCACAGTGGCGCGACCGTCCCGAGTTCGCATCGGGTTCCTGTCGCCATCGCGATGACGGCCGGAGCATAGCCCGTCATGAAGGTGGCGCGGCGGGTCGCATCCGACCCGGCCCGCGGCTATGCTGCCGCGACGTCCGACGACGAAGGAAGCCGGTGCAATCCCGGCGCGGTCGCGCCACTGTGAACCTGAGCCACTGTGCTCGGGAAGCCAGACACTGCGTCGCCGGACGAAGCCAACCCAACGACGGGACGCGTGATCCCGAGGAGGTCCTTGATGTCCGACGTGCTTGTCCAGCGTGGAGCCGTGTCCGGCCCCACCATCGCCACCCCGCGCGAGCTCCTGCCGTACGCCATCTTCGCCGGCGTGCTCCTCTCGCTCTTGGTCTACTTCGTCGGTGCCGAAGAGGGCGCCGCGTCGCTCATCGGGGGCAGCGCCGTCCACGAGTTCGTGCACGACGCGCGCCACCTCCTCGGCTTCCCCTGCCACTAGGCGCAGGCCGCCAGACATGGTCCGCTCCCTCCTGATCCGAGGGCTGCTGGTCGGCGCCCTCGCCGGCCTGCTGGCGTTCGCCGTCGCCTATGTCTTCGGCGAGCCCCAGGTCCAGCACGCCATCGACTTCGAGGACGCGCTGGCCACCAGGACCGGCGCCACGCCCGACCCCGAGCTCGTCAGCCGTGGCGTGCAGCGCACGCTCGGCCTCCTGACCGGGACGCTCGCAGTCGGCGTGGCGATCGGCGGCCTGTTCGCGCTCGTCTTCGCCTACGCCTACGGGCGGATCGGCGTCCGCGGCGCACGGCCGACCGCCGGCCTGCTCGCGCTCGTCGGCTTCGCGACGGTCGCGCTGGTGCCCGCGACGAAATACCCGGCCAACCCGCCATCGGTCGGCGACCCGGCGACGATCGACCGCCGGACGCTGCTCGCCTTCACGATGATCGCGATCACCGGTTTGGCGGTGCTCGCCGCCGCGCGGGTGCGCGCGCGGCTCGTGGAACGGCTCGGGACGTGGGACGCGACGCTGGTCGCCGGCGTCGTCTTCCTGGTCACGGTCGCTCTGGCGCAACTCGCGCTGCCCTCGGTCAGCGAGACCCCGGCCGGCTTCCCGGCCGACGTCCTGTACCGCTTCCGCCTGGCGTCCATCGGCATCGCCGTAACCCTGTGGGGCGCGATCGGCGTGGGGTTCGGCGCGCTCGCCGAACGGCTGGTGCCCGCGGCTGACCGCGACCTATCGGGGGCAGACACGGCGCGTCCTTGACGCCAGCGGAGCCGTCCGGACGCGGCGGTTTCGACGTTTCCATGGCCGGGTGCGCGGTGCCACGGGGTTGACGTCGCACCGCCCGTCGTCCGGACGCTCGCGGCGCTTACGTGCTGAGCAGACGGATGACCGGCTCGGCGGCGAACTGCACCCGTCCGCGGTTGGATTGCTCGGTCAGGACGCCGAGTTCGGTCAGTCGCCGGAGGGCTGCCATGGCTGGTGACCGGAAGTGGGCCCGGAAGGAACGCGTGCGCGGTGTGATGCTGGCCGGAGGTAGCGTCGGTGCCGGTGATCGGGACCACTGTGCCGATAGGAGAGCGGGCGAGCGCCGTTGCGACCACGATGCCAACTCTGTCGGCCCGGGAGTTGGCATCCGTCGATCAATGCCAACCGCGGTTACGTCAGCGTCGACGATGCCAAGCTGGCGTGCTGCGCGGTTGGTATCGGGACTTTCCCATTGACTACCCCAAAGCCCCTCCGAGCACCGGTAAAATGGCTCAAGCAAGCCGTTTCTGACCCGGTTCGCGTTCGTCTCGAAAACCG
>CAZRLR010000125.1:0-10950 GCA_964600395.1 uncultured Conexibacter sp. | reverse complement strand
GCGGCTTCGCCCCGCCCGTCCCCCCGCCGCCCCCGGCCCCGCCGGCGCCCGAGGACGACGACGCCCGCGGCCCCTTCGGACCCTCCTACGACTGACGGCGCGACCGGCCGCCCGGCCTCGGGCGCCCGCCCGCGCACGACGTGCAAGAGTCCGGCCATGAGCCAGACGCAGGAGCCGCCCGTCCTCTGGGCCCCCACGCCCGAGCGCATCGCGCAGTCCAACCTCACCGCCTACGCCACCTGGCTACGGGAGGTCAAGGGCGTGCACACGACCGACTACGCGTCGCTGTGGCAGTGGTCGGTCGACGAGCTCGACGCCTTCTGGGCGTCGATCTGGGAGTTCTTCGACGTCCAGGCGGCCACCGGCTACGACGCGGTCCTCGGCGACCGCTCGATGCCCGGGGCGCAGTGGTTCACCGGGTCGCGCCTGAACTACGCCGAGCACATCTTCCGCGGCCGCGACGACGGCGCCCTCGCCCTCCAGCACGCCTCCGAGCTGCGCGAGCTGCAGCCGATGACGTGGGGGCAGCTGCGCGAGCAGACCGCCGCGATGGCCGCCGGCCTGCGGGCGGCGGGCGTCGGCGAGGGCGACCGCGTCGTCGCCTACCTGCCGAACATCCCCGAGGCGATCGCCGCCTTCCTGGCCTGCGCCTCGATCGGGGCGATCTGGTCCTCGTGCTCACCGGACTTCGGCGCGCGCACCGTCGTGGACCGCTTCTCGCAGATCGAGCCGAGCGTCCTGCTGTGCGTCGACGGCTACCGCTACGGCGGCAAGGACTTCGACCGCACCGGCGTCCTGGCCGGCCTGCTCGAGCAGCTGCCGACCGTCCGCACGACCGTCGTCCTGCCCTACCTCGACGCGGCGCCGGACCTGAGCGGCCTGCGCGACGCGGTCCTGTGGGACGACTTCACCGTCGCCGGGCAGGAGCTGACGTTCACCCCCGTCCCCTTCGACGCCCCGCTCTGGGTCCTCTTCAGCTCGGGGACGACCGGGCTGCCCAAGCCGATCGTCCAGTCCCAGGGCGGCATCCTCCTCGAGCAGCTCAAGAAGCTGCACCTGCACCTGGACGCGCAGGAGGGCGACCGCGTCCTGTGGTTCACGACGACCGGCTGGATGATGTGGAACTTCCTCGTCGGCGTGCTGCTGACGCCCGCGACGATCGTCCTCTTCGACGGCAACCCAGGGACGCCGACGCTCGAGCGCCTGTGGCAGCTGGCGCAGGACGCCGGGGTCACGACGTTCGGGACGAGCGCCGCCTTCATCGCGTCGTGCATGAAGGCCGGCGTGGAGCCCAAGGCCGGCGGCCGTACCCTCGAGCGCCTGACCGCCGTCGGCGCGACCGGCTCGCCCCTGTCCCCCGAGGGCTTCCGCTGGGTCTACGACCACGTCGGCGCCGACACGTGGCTCTTCTCGACCTCCGGCGGGACGGATGTCTGCACCGCCTTCGTCGGCGGCGTCCCGTGGGAGCCGGTCTACCTCGGCGAGCTGCAGGGCCGCTCGCTCGGCTGCGACGTGCAGGCCTGGGACGACGCGGGCCACAGCCTCACCGGGCAGGTCGGCGAGCTCGTCATCACGCAGCCGATGCCGTCGATGCCGGTCGGCTTCTGGGGCGACGACGACGGCAGCCGCTACCGCGAGAGCTACTTCGAGATGTTCCCCGGTGTCTGGCGCCACGGCGACTGGATCGAGCTGACCGAACGCGGCACCGCGATCATCTACGGGCGCAGCGACTCGACGATCAACCGCGGCGGCATCCGCATGGGCACCGCGGAGATCTACAGCGCGGTGCTGGCGATCGACGAGATCGTCGACGCGCTCGTCGTCGACGTCCCCAAGCCGGGGACCGACGGCTTCATGCCGCTGTTCGTCGTCCTGCGCGAGGGGGCGACGCTCACCGACGACCTCGTCGCCCGGATCGCCAGGCGCATCCGCGAGGACTGCTCGCCCCGCCACGTCCCTGACGTCGTCGAGGTCGTCGCCCAGGTCCCGCGGACGCTCAGCGGCAAGGTCCTCGAGGTCCCGGTCAAGCGGATCCTCATGGGCCACGACCCGGAGAAGGCCGCCTCGCGCGACAGCCTCGCCGACCCGACGGCGCTGGACTGGTTCGTGCAGTACGCGCGCAGCGCGGCGCTCGCCTGAGCGCGGGCCCCGCGCGTCAGCGCAGCGGCACGACGGGCAGCGGGTCCGAGGGCGGCGGGCCGCCGGCCCCGGGCGGCGGCTCGGTCGGCAGCGGCGTGCTCGGGCGCAACCCGATGACGAGCAGGACGACGGCGGCGCCCGCCAGCGGGATCGGCCACCCCAGCAGGTTGCCCTGCGCCGAGACCCCGACGAACGCCAGCAGCACGAGGATGCCGACGAGGACGTTGCCGCGCTCGCGGTCCGCGGCACCCGCCGCGAGGATGCCGATGCCACCCGCCAGCAGCAGCACCGACCAGCCCCAGGCGATGTCCGGGCCGCCGTCGCCGGCGCTGCCGAGGAACAGGCCGCCGAACGCGGCGAACGCGAACGTCGCGACGATCGCCAGCAGCGTCAGACCCGTCGCGTTCAGGAGCTGCACGCCGTGCGCGGGGCCGCGGATCCGCTGCCACAGCGCGCACAGGGTGAGCACGACGACGTCGGCGAGCAGCAGGTGGCGGAAGGCCGAGACGCCGTCCGGCGAGAAGATCCAGTCCAGCGCCGCCAGCGAGGTGACCACGGCGGTGAGCGCCAGGAGGAGCGTCCCGCTGGCCGAGCCGCGCGCCCGCGACATCCACGCGGTCAGGGCCATGAGCAGGACGCCGACCCAGACGGCCGTCCCGGACCCGCCGTCGCTGCCCAGGACGTCCGCCAGGCGGCTGAGCGTCGCGAGCGCGAGCAGGAAGCCCGTGACGTAGAGCGTCGCGTGCCAGGCCGGCGGCCCGGCGGGGTCGTTGGGCGCCGCGACGGACATGCCGAGCACGAGCCCCGCGGCCGCCGCGGTGTAGGCGAGGTGGACGCCGGAGGACCACGTCCCCATCCGGACGTTGAGCAGCAGGACGAGGACGGCCAGGACGACGGTCCCCGCCGCGACCTGGTCCCCCCGGAACGGCTTCGGCGCCAAGAGCTCCCGCATGGCCGCGACGCTAGCCGATGCGGCGTGCCGGGGGCGCGTTCAGGCGGGCGTGGCCCCGCGGTGCCAGTCGATCGGCCCGGCGACGAGCGTGTGCGACCCGAGCGGACGCCCGAGCACGTCCCGGACCGCGCGCGCGGCGTCCACGACGGCGTCGAGGTCCACCCCGGTCTGCACGCCCATCTCGTGCAGGAGGGAGACGAGGTCCTCCGTGGCGATGTTGCCCGTCGCACCGGCCGGGACGGGGCAGCCGCCGAGCTCGCCGAAGCTCGACTCGAACGACGTGCACCCCGCCTGCAGGGCGGCGACGGCGTTCGCCAGGCCCTGCCCGCGGGTGTTGTGGAAGTGCGCGGTGATGAGCACCTCGTCGCCGAAGCGCGCGAGCGCCTCGGTGAAGATCGCGCCCGCCTGCACCGGGTTGGCCATGCCGGTCGTGTCCCCGAAGCCGATCTCCTGCGCCCCGGCGTCGATGAGCCGCCGGACGATCGCGAAGACGCGCTCGGGGTCGACGTGGCCCTCGTAGGGGCAGCCGAACGACGTGGCGATGACCGCCTCCACGCCGAGGGACGCACCGCGGGCCCGCGGGATGACGCGGTCCAGCCCGTCCAGCGACTCGGCGATCGAGCGGTTGACGTTCTTGCGGTTGTGCGTCTCCGACGCGCTGAGGAAGACGCCGACCTCGTGGAAGCGGTCGCGGTGCTCGAGCGCGTTGTCGAGCCCGCGCTCGTTCGGGACCAGGACGCTGAGGCTCACCCCGTCGGGCACGTCGATCCCGGCCAGGACCTGCGGCCCGTCGGCCAGCTGCGGGATGACGTCGGCGCGGACGAAGGAGGTGACCTCCATCCGGGTGATCCCGGTGCGCGCGAGCTGGTTCACCAGCGCGATCTTGTCCTCCGTCGCGATGACCTCCGCCTCGTTCTGGAAGCCGTCGCGCGGGCCGACCTCGCGGATGAGCACGGACGCCGGGAGCACAGGGGTCATAGGGCCGGAACTATAGGATCGCCGCCGTGAGCACGGCTGCGCACCCGTCCCCGGACGGGGTCCTTCCCCCTCCCGCACCCCGCCACGGCGGTGCGGCGTGAAGGCCGTCGTCCTGGCCGGCGGCACCGGCGGCGCGAAGCTCGCCCGCGGCGTCCTGGACCTCGTCGGGCCCGGCGAGCTGACGGTCGTCGCGAACACCGCCGACGACATCGAGATCCACGGCGGCCACGTCTCCCCCGACCCGGACCTCGTGCTCTTCTGGCTCGCGGACCGCATCAACGACCGCGGCTGGGGCATCGAGGGCGACACCTTCCAGGTCATGGACGGCCTGCGGGCGCTCGGCGTCGACGTCTGGTTCAACCTCGGGGACGCCGACCTGGCGGTGTGCGTCGAGCGCCGCCGCCGCCTGGAGGCCGGCGAGCGCCTGACCGACGTGATGGCCTGGCTGACGCAGGCGCTCGGCGTGCCCGCGACCGTCCTGCCGAGGTGCGACGAGCCGGTCCGCACGCGCGTGCGGGCCGACGGTCGCTGGTGGCCCTTCCAGGACTTCATGATCCGCCACGGCGCCCAGGGGCCGGTGGAGGGCATGGCGCTCGACGGCATCGCGGCCGCGACGGCGGCGCCCGAGGTCGTCGAGGCGATCGCCGAGGCCGACGTCGTCGTCGTCGGCCCCTCCAACCCGATCATCTCGATCGGGCCGATCCTCGCGGTCCCCGGGGTCCGCGAGGCGCTGCAGCGCACCGCCGCGCCGGTCGTCGCCGTCTCGCCGATCGTCGGCGGAGCGGTCGTGAAGGGGCCGACGGAGCCGTTCTTGGCCTGGGCCGGCCTGCCGCTGGACGCCGGCGGGATCGCGCAGGCCTACGCGGGCCTGCTCGACGGCCTCGTCGCCGACGAGGAGGCCCCGGGCGCCGGGCTGCCTGTCATGGTGACCGACACGATGATGGCCGACCCCGCCGCCCGCGCCCGCGTGGCGCGCACGACGCTCGACTTCGCCCGCGGCCTGGCGGCGGCGCGATGAGCACGCTCGCCATCCTGCCCGTCAAGCGCTTCGTCGACGGCAAGCAGCGCCTGGCCGCCGACCTGGGCGCCGGCACCCGGCGGGCGCTCGTGGAGGCGATGGTCACCGACGTGCTCATCGCGCTGCGCCGCGCCGAGCGCATCGACGCGACGCTCGTCGTCACCGGCGAGGCCGCGATGGAGGCGATCGCGCACGGCTACGACGCCGCGACGGTCGTCGACCGCGAGGACTCGGGGCACAGCGACGCGGCGCGCATCGGCGTGGAGGAGGCGATCGCCCGCGGCGCCCGCCGCGTCATCCTCGTCCCCGGCGACTGCCCGGCCCTGAACCCGAAGGAGCTCGACGCGCTCCTGACGCGGGCACCGGCCCCCCGGCCGGAGGTCGTCATCATCCCCGACCGGCACGGCACCGGGACGAACGGCCTCGTCCTCACCCCGCCGGACGTCATCGCGCCCGCCTTCGGCGAGGGCTCGTTCGAGCGCCACCATGCCGCCGCCCGCGAGGCCGGTGCCGTCGTGCGGGTCGAGGAGCTGCCGTCGCTCGTGCTCGACGTGGACACCGTCGACGACCTGGCCGCCCTGCGCGACGCGCTGGGCGAGGGCCACGGCAACGCCGCGCACACGCGCGGCATGCTGAACCGCCTGGCGCGGCGCTGACGCGGAGGCGGCGGGGTGGGCTCGATCGTCGCCGAGGCCGTCGCGGACCTGCCGCAGATCGGCGCGGGCGACGACCTGGCGGCGCTCGTCGCCGCGCGCACGTCGCTCGGTCCGGGGGACGTCCTCGTCGTCGCCCACAAGGTCGTCAGCAAGGCCGAGGGGCGCACCGTCCAGCTGGCGGACGTCGTCCCGTCCGCCCGGGCGGTCGAGCTCGCCGCTGGGCACGACAAGGACCCGCGCGCCGTGCAGGTCGTCCTGGACGAGAGCGCCGAGGTCCTGCGCGCGGTCGGCGGGGTGCTCATCTGCCGCACCCGCCACGGCTTCGTCTGCGCGAACGCCGGCGTGGACGCGTCCAACGCCTCGCGACCGGACGAGCTCATCCTGCTGCCCGTGGACCCGGACGCGTCCGCGCGCGCGCTGCGGGCGGCGCTGCCGGGCCGGCCGGCCGTCGTCGTGACCGACTCCTTCGGGCGGGCGTGGCGCAACGGCCAGGTCGACGTCGCCATCGGGGTCGCGGGCCTGGCGCCGCTGCAGGACTGGCGCGGGCGACCGGACGCCGCCGGCCGGCCGATGCGCGCCACGTGGATCGCGGTCGCCGACGAGGCGGCCGCCGCCGCCGACCTCGCGCGCGACAAGGACGCCGGGCAGCCGGCCGTCGTCGTGCGGGGCCTGGAGCGACACGTCACACCGGAGGACGGCCCGGGGGTCGGCGCGCTGCTGCGCCCGGTCGCCGAGGATCTGTTCCTCTAGCGCACATCGTCGCTCCGGATTCGACATGGTCGGGCGGCGGTCACCGGCTCTTCACCGGCTGGCCACCTCGCGGCAACTTCACGGGGCGGTCCCCCACCTAGCGTCGCCGCCCATGTCACCCCGCCCCGTCCGCCGTGCGCTGCTCGCGTGCGCCCTCCCGCTCTTGCTCGGCCCTGCCGCGGCGCACGCCACCTCCCCGGACGTCGTCCTCTCGCAGGTCTACGGCGGCGGTGGCAACTCCGGCGCCCCGCTGCGCAGCGACTTCATCGAGCTGCACAACACAGCGAACACGACGGTCGACGTCACGAACTGGAAGGTCCAGTACGCCTCGGCCACGGGCGCCTTCGGCGGCGCCTCGTTCGAGACGGCGCTGAGCGGCTCGATCCCCGCCGGCGGCTTCCTGCTCGTCAAGGAGGCCGACGGCGCCAACGCGAGCGCGACCGCGCTGCCGACGCCCGACGCGACCGGGACGATCGCGATGAGCGGGACGGCGGGCAAGGTGCGCCTCGTGACCGACGCGAGCGCCGTCCGCGACACCGTCGGCTACGGCGCGACCGCCACCGGCGGCGAGGGCGGGCCGACCCCGGCCCCGAGCAACACCCTCGCCGTCCTGCGCAACGGCAACGGCTGCACCGACACCGACGACAACAGCGTCGACTTCGCCACCGGCGCCCCGGCGCCGCGCAACGCCGCGACGACCCCGGTGACCTGCGGGGCCCCGCCCGCACCCCGCCTCGTCCAGGCGACCTGCGGCGGCACGCTGACGACGACGGCCGGCACCGCCGCGACGCGCAGCGTCAGCGCGACCGACAGCGACGGCAAGGTCGTCTCGCTGGACATCGGCGTCAGCCCGACGCAGAGCGGCATCACGATCGGCTCGACCACGCCGGCGGGCGCCGCCGGCGGGACCGCGAGCGCGACGGTCAGCGTCGCGAGCACCGTCCCCGCCGGGACCTACACGGTCACGCTGACGGCGACGAACGACGACGCGACGCCGCAGACCGGCACGTGCAGCTTCACGGTGCAGGTCAACGCCGCCGCCGCAATCACCAGGATCCACGACATCCAGGGCAACGGCTTCTCCGCCGCCCTCACCGGGACGCGGACGATCGACGGGGTCGTTGTCGGCATCGACAACGAGCAGGGCTCGAGCAACAGCGGGGCCAAGTACCCGTCCGACCGCGGGATCTTCGTCCAGGAGGAGGACGCGGACGCCGACGCGGACCCGATGACCTCCGAGGGCATCTTCGTCGGGAACGTCACGTCGCCGACGAGCTTCCCGCCCGGGACGCATGTCCGCGTCACCGGAACCGCCGCCGAGTCATTCGGCCTGACGGCGCTGCAGCTCACGCAGCAGTCGGACCTCGTCACCCTCGGGACCGAGCCGCTCCCGACCGTCGTGACGATCGACCGGACGCAGGCCGAGGCCCAGTCCGTCGTCCTCCCGGGCGGCAGCTGCGGGTTCCCGACCGACAGCTGCACCGGCGGGCGCCGTCCGTACTACGAGTCGCTGGAGGGCATGCTCGTGAAGTACGCCGAGGGCACGGCCAACTCGGGCGGCACCGACAAGTTCGGCGAGACCGCGCTGACCTTCGGGACGAGCAAGGCCGTCCTCCTGCGCAACGAGGACACCAGCGGATCGGGCGGCACCGCGTCGCCGCGCATCCGGGGCCTGATGCTCACCAACCCGGACGCGGGCGCCAAGGATCCGCAGACGGTGCCGTTCGACGAGCTGGACTCCACGACGGTCCTGCCCGTGGACCAGTTCGACACGGTCGCAAACGTCGTCGGGCCGCTGAGCTTCTCGTTCTCCAACTACAAGGTCGTCAACCAGCCGGCGAGCTTCGGTGCGCCGTTCGTGGCGCCGACGATCACCTCCGGCGGGACGCCCTTCCCGTTCCCGGGCCCGGCGGACGCCGGCGCGAACGAGGTGCGCGTCGCGAGCTTCAACGTCGAGAACTTCTTCCCGGTCGGCGGCTCGCTGGACGGCGCCAACGTCACCCAGGCCGAGTACGACCGCAAGAAGGCCCGGATCGTCGACGCGATCAGCCGGCTGCTGAAGCGCCCGGACGTCATCGCCGTGCAGGAGGTCGTCAACCTCACCGTGCTGCAGGACGTGGCCACCACGCTGGGCGGCTACACCGCCTACCTGCTGGAGGGCAACGACGGCCGCGGGATCGACAACGGCTTTCTCATCAAGACGGGCGTGACCGCGTCGAACCTGCGGCAGTTCGACAAGGCGACGTCCTCGTCGATCCCCAACTGCAGCGGCAGCCTCTACAAGCGCCCGCCGCTGGCCATCGACCTGCAGGTCAAGGGGCTGGACTTCACCGCGATCTCCAACCACTGGGCCTCCAAGGGGTCCGACGCCGACGGCACCTGCAAGGACGCCCAGGCCGTCGCGCTGCGTGACCGCGTGCAGACGCTGGAGGCCGCCGGCCGCCAGGTCATCACGATGGGCGACTACAACGCCTTCGAGGACGAGCCGTCGCTCGTGACGCTCGGCGGCGCGCAGACGACGCTGACCGACCAGTGGTCCAAGGCGCCGGCGGCGTCCCGCTACTCCTACGCGTTCAGCGGCCGCCTGCAGACGCTCGACCACGTCTTCATCACCGACGGGCTGGAGGCGAAGGTCGCCGCGTTCGACTACCAGCACTTCGACAACGACTACTACGAGCGCACCGACGCTCAGGCCCCCGACGGCCACAAGCTCTCGGACCACGACCCGCCGCTGCTGACGCTGACCGGGACGTCCGGCCCGGCGCCCGCGGCCCTGCAGGTCTCCACCGCGTCGTTCCCGGATCAGGCCGCGGGGACGACCGGTCCCGGCCGGACGGCGACGGTCACCAACACCGGCGGGCAGCCGGCGACGGTGACCGCGGTGAAGATCCGCGCGGCCGACGCCGGCAGCGTCGGCGACTTCCTCGTGGCCGACGAGGACTGCACGAACGCGCCTGTCGCGGCCGGCGCGTCGTGCCAGGTCGTCATCCGCTTCTCCCCCGGTCGGGAGAACGCGACCTCGACGGCGAGCCTCGTCCTGAAGGCGGACGTCACGGGCGGCGAGGCGCTCGGCTCGCTGACGGGCACGAGCACCGGGCTGCCGGCCGGGCCGCAGGGGCCTGCCGGTCCCGCGGGCTCGAACGGGACCAACGGCACCAACGGCACGAACGGCGCCCCGGGGCCGGCCGGTGCCACGGGCGCCACCGGTGCCCAGGGGGCCACCGGGCCCGCCGGCCCGACCGGGCCCAAGGGGGACACCGGCGCCACCGGCACCGGGACGCCCGGCACCAAGGGCGACACCGGGGCCAAGGGCGACCCCGGTCCCGCGGGCCCGCAGGGTCCCGCCGGGCCGCCGGGCCCGGCCGGCCCGGTCAGCGTCGGCGCGCCGAGCTCGCCGACCGTGAAGGTCGACTCGCGCGGCCGGCTCGTCGTGACCGTCCGCAACACGGGCAGGCGCTCGGTCCGCGTCCGCGTGAGCGCGCGGTCGAGGATCGGTGGGCGGTCCGTGACCCTTGCCTCGCGGACGGTCACCGTCCGGGCCGGCCGGACACTGTCGGTGCGCCTCACGGTGGCCCGCGCCACGGTGAAGCGCCTCGGACGGACCGCCCGTCCGTTGACGATCACGGCCACTCCGCTCAGCGGGACCTCCCGCCGCGTCGGGCGGCTGTCCACCCGCGTGATCGTGCGCGCGGCGCCGGCGCGGACCTAGTCACGGCTCGCCTGGCTGCGTCCGGGGGCGTTCGGCGCCCCCGCCCGCAGCCAGGCCGCGTCGGCGCTCAGGCGCCGACGCTGTCGACCGTCATCTCGCGGACGCCGCGCGGCGTCTGCACCTGAACCGTGTCTCCGGCCTTCGCGCCGATGAGCGCCACGGCGACGGGGGACTCGGCGGACAGCTTGCCGGTCTTCGCGTCGGCCTCGGTCGGCCCGACGATCGTCCAGGTGTTCGTCTTGCCGGACGCCTTGTCGGTCACCGTCACCGTCGCCCCGAAGCCGACAGTGTCGCTGGCGGAGTCGACCTCGACGATGACCGCGGCCCGCAGGCGCGCCTGAAGGCGCAGGATCTTCGTCTCCAGGTGGCCCTGGTCCTCCTTGGCGATGTGGTACTCGGCGTTCTCCTTCAGGTCGCCCATCTCGCGGGCGACGGAGATCCGCGCGGCGATGGCCTGACGCGCGGGCCCTTCGAGCTCGGCGAGCTCGGCCTTCAGCGCCTCGAGGCCGGCGGCGGTGATGGCCTCGCCTGTTTCCTGGTTGCTCATCGGTGCAGCCTAGAGGCCCGTCCCCGCGACGGCGTCCATCGTCGGTCGCCTGGGCGGCACATCATGGACGCCCTCCCGCTCCAGGCCGCCAACCCGGCCCCGCCGCGCACCACGGCGTCCATCCTGTGTCGCCAGGGCAGCACACGATGGACGCCGTCCCGCTCCAGGCCGCGAGCGGGGGGAGTGCATTCGGTGTCGCCC
>CAZRLR010000124.1:0-11018 GCA_964600395.1 uncultured Conexibacter sp. | reverse complement strand
GGGCCGGCCTTCAACACGTTCTTGGCCAGATCCTTGCCGGTGAGGCTGCCGTTCTTCACGTCGGCGCCGGTCAGCGACTCGTTCTTGACCTGCTTGCCGGTGACGAGCAGCGCGGCGGTGGCCGAGCCGCCCAGGGCGACGAAGAGCGCGAGCGTGGCGACGACGTTGGCGTACGTGAGGCGAGGACGGTGCATGGGCGCTTTCTGGAGGAGGGACGACGGAAGACGTGGCGCAGCGGGGGGCGGCTCAGCAGTTCTTGTCGTTCCCGGGCGACCCCGCCGGGACGGCTTTGCCGACCGCCAGCCGGTCGGTGACCGGTCCGGTGATGCCGCCGGCGTGGACGACGAGGTCCGCGGTGTAGGTCTTGGCCACGCCGCCGCAGAACTGGATGCCGATCGTGCACGAGGCGTCCTTGGCCAGGCCGTCGCTGCCGAGCGCCTCGCAGGTGCCGAAGCCGACCCGGCGGTTGTAGCTCGCGGCGTCCGGCCCGGCGAACTCGATGTCGAAGCCGCCGGCGATGTCGCCGGTGTTCGTGATCGTGACCTCGCCGTTCTGGGCGTAGCCCAGGACGGGTGAGCCGGAGATCCCGCCGCCGGCGGCGAAGAAGGCACGGCTGACGTAGCCGGCCGACATCGGCGCCGACGCGGTGACGGTCGTGCCGTCGTTGCGATCGCGGATCGTGAAGGAGCCGGTCATGCCGGACGCCGGCGCGTTGAAGCCCGCCCGCCAGGAGATCCGCACCCCGCAGGCCGAGCCGTCGGCCAGCGCGAGCCCCTCGAAGCACGCGGGCTTGCCGTCGAAGGACTCGCCGACGACGTTGCTCGTCACGATCGTCTCGCCCTGGCGGGCGACGGTCTGCATCGTCAGCGGCGGCGCGGTCCCGGGGCCGAGGTTCGTGACCGTGACCAGACGGGTGGCGGCGGTGATCTCGTCGTTCGAGGCCGAGCGGCCCAGGTCGCCGAGGACGATCGGGTTCGGCGCGATCTGCAGGCCGGTCGGCGGCGGTGGGGCGGGGGTGGTGGGGGTGGTCGTGGTGGTCGGCGTCGTGCTCGTGTCCGGCGTCGTGTTGACCGGCGGCGACGCGGGGGCCGGCGGCGTCGGGGCGGGGACCGGTGTCGACGCCGGCACGGACGACGCCGGGCTCGTCGTCGTCGGTGCCGTCGGTCCGCCCGGCCCCGCGGCACCGGTGACCTTGAACGTCGCGATCAGCGTGCGGCAGCGCTTGGCGGACGAGCAGCCGAGCAGGCGGTAGGTCTCGGGGGCCGTCGTCGAGGGCACCCTGACCTGCCGCCGCGCGAGCACCGTCCGCTGTTTCGTCGACGGGACCTTGAGCGTGCCGAGCACGACGTCGTCGAGGCTGCGCCGTGCGTCCCGCGACAGGACGAGCGTGAGCGGGCGACTGCCGGCCGGGAGCTTGAGCGCGATCGTGACGGTGGTGCCGGCCCTGGCGCCCGCCGGGAGCCGCGGGACGCCGGCCGCGCCGCTGACGGCTGACGAGGCCGCGACGGCCAGCACCGCGGTGGACAGGAACGCGGCGATGGCCGGGGCGGGTCGCGAAAGCACCGGAAAAGTTCATCACGGTTCGGAGGCTGACCGAGTCGCATTCCCGTCTCATCCGCATCGACCTGGCGCACCACCGTCGTTCCCGTCGGGCGCCGACGACGCGTCCTCTTCGCGCCACGGAATCGGTCAACGCTCAGGGCCTGGTGGCAGATCTACGGCTTGGCGATACGTGTGGGCGGCGCGCTCAGCGCGCCGACGATGAAGGTCAGCAGCCAGTCGCCGAGGCTTTCGCGGTCGGTCGCATCCAGGAGCGGATCCAGGCCACCGGTGCCGAGGGCGCCGATGGCGCCGATGATCGCGGCGTGCCGCAGGCGCAGCTCACCGGGGGTGAGGTCGGGCAATCGGGCGGCGATCCGTCCGACGAGCTCCATCCCCGCGTCCCCGGCGGCCTCGGCGACGATCGCCTGCATCGCCGGGGACGCGTCGGTCATGACGCGAGACAGGAGCTGCCAACGGCGCCGGTGCTCATCGCCGGGCTCGGTCAGCGCGTCGAACGCCGGGGCCAAGGCGACGCGGACGAGGGTCGGCAGGTCGGCCTCGTCGTCGAGGGCCTCGACAGCCGCGCCGCGCTGCAGGTCGCCGAGCGTGCGCCCGGCGGCGAGGTGCTGGCCGCGCAGGCCAAGCAGGCCTGGGTCGGCGGACAGGCCGACGCGATGCTCGTCGCCGCCGTGCTGCTCTTCATCGGGGCGGTCGTCGTCGCCGTTCTCGGGCCGCGTACCGCGCCGCTGGAGGATGCGCCGCCCGACCACAACACCGTCCGGACCCTGTCGGCGCAAGCCGCCGGTGCCGACTGACCCTGAACGCGTCGCCACGCCATTCGCAGCGAGTTGTCATAACGGTCATTATCGAGCACACAAGCCAAGGAGCGGCGGTCCTCGCCAATGGTGGCTTCTGACGGCCGCCGGTTCCGAATCGCCGCTGCGGCCCGGACCTCGGGAGCACGCGTGCGTCCGGTGCAATCCAGCGGCGATCCGTCAGTCGAAGCGCCAACCGTGCCGCAAAGCAAGGGCCAGGACGTCAGCCGGTGCCTCAACGGCAGCGAGACGCTCGAAAAACACCTCCATACCACCTGGTGAAAACACGACCACTCGGGTCACCGGAACATCGCCGATTACGCGTCCGTCGTGGACCACGCCGGCAGGGACATGCACCGAATCCCCCGGACCGAGCTGCCGCAGATCCTCTCCGACGTGCATCTGCAAGTGCCCGGCGGTGATCGTGATTGTCTCGCTCTCGGCCTCATGACGATGTGGCGGCAGCGCCCATCCAACCGGCACCTCATCCGTGAGCAGGCAAAAGCGACCGTCACTGTCCTCACTCCGGACCACGATCCGCGCGGCGACGCCTCCAGGCAGTGTGAGCGGCGGCATGCGGCCCAAGCTACCGAGAGCCGATCCGTTCCGCGATGCGCGGTCACGACGCTGCCGCTTCCGCGTGCTTCCGCTCGTCGCGCGAAGCAGTAGCGGATTCCGGCGGCAGCTCGCTCGCGACGTGATGCACCAAATAGGTGCAGCACGCCTCACGCCGGTACCCCTCCCCGAGAGGCACAACAGGGCTTGAGGCCAGACGCAGCCATGAGCTGCGCTGAGGCTCACGCCTCCGCTTTCGCTTCCGCGTGGCCGCGAGAGCGGAGCTCCGGCTCACGCTCTATGCGCCGCCCTTCGGTTAGGGATGGGGCCGGGAAACCCCCGATCCGCGGAAGAGGGCCCGCGACGATGCTGGCGGCCATGCGCTCGACCGCTCGTGCCGCTGCCCTTCTCGCTGTCGTCTTCGCGGCGCCACCCGTCGCTGCGGCGCAGGCGTCACCGACACCGACCGCTGACCTCACGGTCAAGGCGTCCCGCCCCCCGGCGGCGCTCACGCCGGGCGCCGCGTTCAGCGTCAGGATCTCGGTCCGCAACACGGGCGGACGGACGGCGCCCCGGAGCACGACGCGCATCGCACTGGACCACGGCCCGGTGCTCAGGTCCGTCACCGAACCCGCGCTCCCCGCGCACGACGGGCGGACGCGACGGATCACGGCACCGCGCGTCCCACCGAGATACGGCCGACGCCAGCGACAGCGCGCCTGCGCCGGACGCAGCGCGAACGCCCGATGGGAAGCCAGCCTCCCCAGCGAGAAGCCGCCGGAACCGTCCCGGTCCTACGCCGCCGGATCGTCTCGAATCCCGGACGTCTGACAGCTGTCCCGCGACAGGTCGATGAGCTAGCTTGCCCCCGCCCGAACGCCTGACCGCCGCGGCCCCTACGAGAACACGGCGACCGTGAAGTGCCGGGTGACCGTCGTGGTCTGGCCGAGCGCGTCGGTGGCCGTCACCGTGAACGTGCGTGCGCCCAGCGGGGTCGCGGCCAGTGTCGCGCCGGCCGGCTGGGTGCCGCTGCAGCCCGCCGAGCCCGCCAGAAGCGCGCCGCCCGCCCCGGCCGTGCACGAGAACGCGACGGTCGGCGGGTTCGCCGTGTCGTAGGTCGCGCCTTCAGCGGGCGTGGGGATCGTCACCGTCGGCGGCGGGACGACGGTGTACGTCCGCGTCGCGGTGAAGGTCTGGCCCAACGCGTCCGTGGCGGTCACCGTGAACGTCTTGACCCCCGGCGTGGCCGTGTCGATCGACGCGCCGGCGGCCACGGTGCCCGTGCAGCCGACGCCGCCTGCCTTGAGCGTCCCGCCCGGACCGGCCGCGCAGGTGAAATCGGCGGGCACCGTGGCGCCGAGCGCGTACGTGCCGTTCTGGGCCGGCGTGGTGATCGTCGCCGACGGGCCCGCGACGACGCGGAAGCTGCTCGTGACCGTCGCGGTCTGGCCGAGCGCATCGGTCGCCGTGACCGTGAACGTGCGCGCCCCCGGTGCGGAGGTGTCGATGCGGGCTCCGACCGGCAGCGTGCCCGTGCAGCCGTCGGCGGCGGCGAGCGTCCCGCCGGGCGCCGCATCGCACGCGTACTGCGCGGTGACCACGGCCCCGACCGGGTAGGCGCCGCCGTCCGACGGCGTGGTGATCTGCGCGCTCGGCGGCGCGACGACGGTGTAGGTCACGGTGCGGGTCGCCGTCTGGCCGAGCCGATCGACCGCGGTCACGGTGAACGACTTCTCGCCGGGGGTCGCGGTGTCGAGCGCCGCGCCGACGGGCAGCGTGCCCTCGCAGCGGGTCACCGTGCCTGACAGGCCCGCGGCGCAGGCGTACGTGGCGCTGACGGCCTGCCCGAGGCGCAAGACCGCGCCGTCGACGGGCCGGTCGATCGCGACGGTCGGCGGCGCGACGACGTCGTAGTGGTGCGTGACCGTGGTGACGTTGCCGGCCGCGTCGCGGGAGCTCACGGTGAACGTCTTCGGGCCCGGGACGTCCGTGTCCAGCGCGGCGCGGTGCGGTAGCGTGCCGTCGCATCCGCCGGTCGGCGCCAGGCGGGTCCCGGCCTGCGCGGTGCACTCGTACGCGACGGTCGCCGGCCGGCCGAGGCGGAGCTGCTCGCCCTCGGCCGGGGAGGCCAGGGTCACGGACGGCGGGCCGACGATGCGAATCGTGAACGCGACCTTCCCCCTCGTCTTCCCGCCCTGCCGGAGCGTGCCGGTGCCCTTGAACGTCCCGAGCTTCCTGGCGGCCCCGCCCACGAGGACGGTGGCGCCGCCGCCGACCGCCGTCGTCGCCTTCAGGCCCGACGGGAGCATCAGCGACCAGGAGCACGGAGCCGAGGCCGTGCAGCTGACGTCGCCGTCGACCTCCCCCGCGGTGAAGCTCAGGCCGGGGTAGGCGACGCCGACACCACCGACCTTCGCCGGCGGGTCGGCCGGCGAGATGCGCCACACGCCGACGTGGGAGAACGCCGGTGCCGAGACGCCCTGGGTGCCCTTCAGAAACTCGAGCGAGGTCGTGGCGGCGGTCCCTCCGTCGGGACTGACGCTGATGCTCGTCGCCCCGCTGTAGCCCCCGGACGCCCGCGACGCCTGGTGCAGCGTCCGCAGCCGTCCGGCCGGATCGACGTCGTAGAGCGACGGCTCCTCACGGCTGAGTTCCGCGCCGAGGAGGCGGCCACCGCCCGGCGTGTAGGCGAGCTGCGAGGCGTTGGTGCGCGTTCCGCTGAGGCGTGCGCCGAGCTTGCCGCCGGTGCCCGGCGCGAGCGTGAAGAGGCCGTTGGGGTAGCTGTAGCTGTCGAAGGCCGCGCCGCCGCCGGTCGGCCGGAACGCGAAGGAGTCGAACGACTCGGGCGTTGTCGCGGCGAGCTTCAGCGCACCCGCCGAGTTCACCGCGTAGGCGCGGGTGCAGCCGCACAGCGGGTCGCTGGCCTGCACGTAGCGGCCGTCCGGCGAGAACGCCAGGGCGGACGGGCCCGACCCGATCGACGTGCTCAGCTGCACCGACCCACCGGTGACCTTGACGAGCCCCCCGGTGCTCGTCACGCGGTAGGTCGACAGCCAATGGTCGTACGAGAGCGCCGCGACGATCCCACCACCGGGGCTGAACGCGACCTCGGTCGGCCCGGCGTGATTGGGACCGGGCTGCTGCGTGCTCGTGACCGAGCTGTCGCCGATCCGCCCCGAAGGACTGACGTCGAAGGTCCGCAGTGCTCGCGCCGACTGGTCGGCGACGACGACGAGGTTGCCGTTCGGGCTGAACGCGAGCGCCTGCGCGCTGGCGCCCCGCCGGAGCGACGCCGTCCCACCTGACACCGTCTTCAGCTTGTCGTCCCCGCCGACCGTGTAGATCCGCAGCTCGTCCCGATTGACAAGCTTGCCGTTGACCCTGGCGCCCTCGATCGTCTCGCTCGCCGCGGCGAGCAGCCTGCCGTCCGGGCTGTAGGCGACGTCGGTGATGTTCCCGCCGAACGGGGCCTGGACGGTCTGGACCGCCGTCACCGGCTCGGCGGCGCGCGCTGGCGTGCCGGCCACGAGCAGCCCCGCCACTGTCGCGATCGCGGCCACGCACGCGCGCCCCTGTCCCCTGCGAGCAGACATGGCCCCAGACTCGTGGACGGGGGTTCGTGACACATCACCACCGCGGGTGATCCTTAGTGCGGTCCGGAGGAACCGGCGAGCACGGAGGACGCCGCGCCCCTACGCGGCGCGCGTCAGCGTCAGCGACGCCGTGCGGCCCGCGGCCCGGACCTGCACCGTCAGCCGGCGGGCGTGGCGGTAGCGGCTGCGCGCCGTGGCGGTGAAGCGCAGGCGCACACGCACGCGCCCGTCCGCCCGGACCCTGGCGGTGGCGCGGGCCACCACGCGGCCTCCGGCCCGGGCCGTGAGGCGCAGGACGGTGCGGGCTCGGGCGCCCCGCACCTCGGCGAGCAGCCCGTGACGCAGGGCGGTGGCCAGACGGGCCCGGACGATCCTCAGGGAGACCCGGGTCGTCGCAGGTCGGCCGGCGACGCCGCCGGTGCCGGACAGGCCTGTCGCACCGGTTCCGCCGCCGCCCGTGCCCGTGCCGCTCCCCGCACCGGCATCGCCCTCGGGGGCCGTCGTCCCAGACGACGGTGTGGTGGTGCCGCCCGGGGCTGGCCCGGGGTCCCCGCCGGGACCCGGGCCTGCGGGAGTCGTGCCGGGGTCGGGGTCGGGCGTCGGCGGCGCGGCGACGGTCACGTCCACCGGCCCGGCGCTCGAGGCCGCGAACCCGACACCACCGGAGTAGGACGCCGTGTAGCGGTGGACGCCGGGCGCCGGCGCCGTGGGCGTGCAGGTGGCGTGCCCCGACGCCGCCGCCACGGCCTCGCAGCCAGGCACCGGCTGGTCGCCGTCGCGGAAGGCCACGGTGCCGCCCGTCTGCGGCACCGGCGTCACCGTCGCCGTGAGCGCGCCGGCGTCGTCCGCCTTCAGGACGGTGCTCGTCGTGTTCGTGTCGACGGTGAGCCGCGCGAGGATCTGCCGCTCGTCGGTGTGCTCCTCCCGTGTCGCGAACGTGGGCTGGACGCCGCCCCGCCCATCCGAGAACCCGAGGATGTCGAGGTGCCACCGCACCCCGCTCGCCGTGAGTGTCGGATGCAGGCGATGGATGGAGGGCGCGTCGAGGCCGGTGACGTTGTCGACGAGCGTGAACTGGTCGTCGCAGGGCAGCGCGCTCACCTGGATCGTCGGATCGCACCCGGCGAGCGTCCCGGTGTTGTCCGACTCCAGGAAGAAGAGGGCGATGCTCCGGTCGTACAGCAGCTGGAACACGACCTCGTCGCCGGCCGGCGGGTGGATGACGACCTTGCCCTTGATCGAGAGTGTGGTCGGGGAGTCCCCGCGGATCGGCACGTTGAAGTGCGCGATGCTGGTCAGGGGAAAGAGGTCCCCCGGCGTGACCGGACGGTCGACCGAGACCGGGGCGAACCCGACCGCGGACTGGGAGTACTCCGGCTGCTGGAGCCCGGCGCTGCCCCAGGTCTGGACCGTCTCGAAAGCCGGATCCCACTGGCCCCGGCAGACGCCCACCCCGGGGTCGAGGGAGTTGCCGCACCAGCTGCAGCTCGCCGTGCAGTTCGCGTACTGCTCGCCGTCCTGCCGCGGGGACACCTTCGCCGTGATGCGCAGCGGGGCGGACTGGGAAAGGGCGGGCGTCCCCGGTGTGGTGAAGCTGACAGAGGGCGTCGTGCCGCGCTGCGCGGTGCGGAGAGATCCACCGGCCGGGGCCAATCCCCCGCCTCCCCCGCCCCCCCCGGCAGCCGCGGCCGGCGCCACGGGGCCGGCGGCGCCGCCGCCGCCGTACCCGCCGCCGCCGGCCCCGCCGCAGCCTGCCCCGGACCCGGGGGCCCCGCTGCCGCCAGCACCGCCGGTCGAGACGGTGCCTGCCCCGCCGGCGTAGCCACCGGCCCCGGGCGTGCCGACGCGGCCACCCTCCCCGTGCCCATCGCCGATCCCGCCGTTGCTCTGATGGCCGCCGCGGTTGATCTTCGGCCGGTCGTCGGCGTTCACGGCGCCGAAGGATCCGCCGCCGCCACCACCACCGGCGACCAGCACCCGCGAGTCGACCGATCCGGGGTCGGTGACCGGCAAGGTGCGGACGTCGCTGGCCCCGCCACCACCACCGGCGGTCCGCGCGCAGCCGAACGTGCCGCCGGCCCCGGCGGGCGCCGGCCGGCCGCCGCCGTTGGACCCCGCCGTGCCCTCACCGCCGTTGCCGCCGACGACCGCATAGAGCACCTGGCCCGGCGTGACGTCGAGCGTGCCCGTCGTGAGCCCTGCCAGACCGCCGAGCGTCGCGCCGAACGGGCCGCCGAGGACGCCACCGCCGCCCTGTCCGCCGACGGCGACGACGTCCACGCGCCGCACGCCGTCCGGGACCACGAAGGCGTGCTCACCGGCGGTCGTGTACGTCGTCGTCGCCGCGCCGGCGGCCGCCGCCGGGCCGAAGGCGGCGACGCAGGCCAGGGCCATCATCAGCCTCGCCAGGCCGATCGTCGCACCGAGCCGCGGGGTTGGCGGGCGCGGCGTCGCGGCCCGAGGAGCGTTTGGCCCGGCGTGGCTCGAGGTGACGAGACGCAGCATCGCCCGTCAGCGCACCTTCGCCGAGGCGGAGCTTGTGCCGGCCAAGAGCTCGAAGGCGACGCGGACCCGGGTGCCCCGCTTCACAGACCTTGCGGCGGCCTCCGGGAGCATCAGCGTGATGCTCCGGTTGCCGGATGCGATCGCGAAGCGGCGCGTGCCGAGGGTGCGGCGCGTGGGCGTCGACACCCGCAGCGTGCCGGCGCAGCGCGGCGCGCCTTGGCAACGCAGCGCGAGGGTGAGCCGCCGGCCGGTGCGCCTGATCGCGCGCAGGGCGACCTTCGGCGACGAGCCGATCGGGTCCGGGGCCGCCGCCGTGACCCCGGCGGGGGTCGTGACCGTCTGCGTCTCGGTCACCGTCGTCGTGACGGGCGGCGGGGGCGGCGGCGCCGGCGCGGTCGTGGTGACCGTCGTGGACTCCGGCGTCGTCGGTGGCGGCGGGTCCGGCGGGTTCTCCTGCCTCAGGGTCGCGGCGCCGCTTGCGCTCGTCGTGCCGTCGGTCGCGTCCGCGGTGATCGTCGACGTGCCCGCCCCGGCCGAGGCCGTGACGACCGCCTGGTAGACCCCGTCGCCGACCTCGGCGATCGGGCCGATCCGCTGCTCGCCGTCGCTGCTCGTGATGCCGACGTCGAGGCCCTCGAGCCCGACGCCGGCGCCGTCCGTGACGGTTGCCCGGGCCAGCGTCGTCGAGGTGCCGTCGGGCTTGATCGACGGCGGGTCGAGGGCCACCGTCACCTGAGCCGGGTGCAGGACGCTGTAGCGCAGCACGACGGACGCTGGGACGGTCACGGGTGCGGGCGTCGGGGCCTCGCCGCCGTCGGGGTCGAGCGACCCGCCGCCGCCCCCACCGGCACCGGCGCTGCGTCCGTACCCTGCGCCGCCTCCGCCACCGCCGCCGTAGCCGCCGCCACCCCCGCCGCCGCAGCCGCCGTTGAACGTGCCGTCGTAGACCCCGAGCCCGCCGCGTCCGCCGTCGACGGCGTTCGCGTTGGAGCCGGCCGCGTACGGGGCGGCGTTGGTGAGGCCCGTGCCGGCGCCGCCGTCCCCCCCGAGCCCGCCGCTGCCGGGCCTGCCGCCCTTGGGGCCGTCCGGGCTGCTCTCCCCGGGGGCGTCGGCGTCACCGCCGTCGCCGGCGTCGCCGGTGTTCGTCGAGCTGACCGATCCGGCTCCCCCGCCCCCACCCGCGACGATGAGACGCGACGCCGCGGAGGCCGCGTCCGTCCGCGGGAGGGTCCGGACATCCGAGGCGCCGCCGCCCGGCCCGGCGTGCTTCTTGCAGATGTTCGCACTCGGCGCGCTGATCGCGCCACCGCCGTTGAAGCCGCCGGCGCCGGTCGTGCCGTCGCCGGTCCCACCCACGGTCACGTACACGACCTGCAGGGGGTGGACGCGGATCGTGCCCGTGACGACCGCGGCCTGCCCGTCCTCCGCGGAGTTGCCGCTGGAGTTCGCGCCGCCGCGCGCACCCGTCGCGACCACGTCGATGCGCTGGACGCCCGCCGGGACCGTGAAGGTGCTCTGCGTCGCCGCGGTGAAGGACGTGGTCGTGGGGCCGTCCGCGCCCGCGCGGCCCGCCGTGCCCACGCCGAGGCCCGCCACCAGCGCCGTCGCCGCGACGCCCGCGCCGCGCACCCGTCCCCTGCCCCTGTCCGCCGACATGCCCGCGCACGCTAGATCCAGGCCGGCCGGACAGCGTCACCCGCACTGGTGAACGCGAAGCGGTCCGCAGGGCGACAGCGTCGAGGTCGAGCCGTCCGCGTCCTACACCACGGAGTGACGTGGGTGCGGCCCGGCGTCGGGCGTGACGGCGTCGGCGCCCGCGCCCGCGCCGTCCGGGAGGGCGACGGCGGCGAGCCGGTGGCGCCCGTCGACGCCGAGCTTCACGTAGATCCGCTTGAGGTGGCTCGCCACGGTGTTGACGGAGAGGTGGAGCCCGGCCGCGATCTCGGCGTTCGTCCGGCCCGCCGCGGCGGCCCGGGCGACCCGGAGCTCCGCCGGGGTCAGCGCGTCG
>CAZRLR010000123.1:0-11053 GCA_964600395.1 uncultured Conexibacter sp. | reverse complement strand
CCAATCGCGATCGGGCGCATGACGGTACGTTCGTCGGCGCGGTGATCACGACCGTCGTGCGCGTGTCGACCGTGATGACGGTCATGACGGACGTCGTGTTGCCCACGTCGTCCTGCGCGTCGACGGTCAGCTGATGGGTGCCGTCGTCCAGCGTGTGCGGCAGCGTCAGGGCGAAGCTGCCGTCCTGCGCGATCGTCCCGGTCCCGGCGGCGTCGCCGTCGACGCTCAGCGCGAGGTCGTCGCCGGCCTCGCCCGTCCCGCTCACCGCGGGGCGGTCGTCGGCGGTCCGGCCGGCGGCCGGGTGCGCGAGGACGATCGCCGTGACCGTGTCGACGGTGAACGTCACGCTGTCGCTGTCGGTGTTCAGCAGCGCGTCGGTCGCCTCGACGGTGAGCGTGCGCGCGCCGTCGGCGAGGGCGGGCACGGCGGGGAAGGCGAAGCTCCCGTCGCCGGCGACCGTGCCGGTGTCGACCGTCGCGCCGTCGGCCTTCAGGACGAGGTCGGCGCCCGGCTCACCGGTGCCGGTGACCTCCGGTCGCGGGTCGGCGGTGCGGCCGCCGGTGGGGGTGTCGACGGTGACCTGGGTGACGCTGTCGACCGACCACGACCGCGAGGCCGGCGTCTGGTCGACGAGGCCCCCGAAGCGGGCGCGGACCTGCAGCGTGTGGGCGCCCTGCGCCAGGCCGGTGAACGTCGTCGGCGAGGTGCACGTCGTCCAGCTGCCGCTGTCGAGCTTGCAGTCGTACGTCGTCCCGGCCGCGCCGGTCGTCGACAGGCCGAAGCTCGCCGAGGTCGCGGCGACGGTCGTCGTCGGGCCCGAGGTGATCGAGGTGTCCGGGACGGCGAAGGCGCTGGAGAAGGCGTCGGTGCTGTCGGCCGCGTTCGTCGCGCGGACGCGCAGGCGCAGCGTCCCGCCGGCGTCGGCGGACTGCACGGTGTAGGTCGTCGCGGTCGCGCCGGAGATGTCGGCGCAGTTCGTGCCGTCGGCGTCGCAGCGCTGCCAGTTGCGCGTGTAGGACAGGTGCCCGCCGCGCCAGGTGCCGACGGAGGACAGCGACGCGGTGCCCGTGTCGCTGAGCGTCGCGGTCGGGTCCACGTCGGCGACGGGCGTGAGGTCGGTCTGGTCGGTGGCGGCGTTGTTCGTCGGGGCGCTCTCGCCGGTGTCCTCCCCCGCGCCGGTGTCGGCGACGACGGTCATCGACGCGTCGTCGGTGGTCGCGGCCGCGTCGGCCTCGATCGCGTACGTCACCGAGGCGTTCACCGGCAGGTCGGCCTTCGTGTCCGGGACGCCGGTGCCGCTGGCGTCCTGGCAGACGCCGCCGCCGTCCCCGGTGCAGGTCCAGGTGATGTTCGCCAGGCCGGGCGTCCCCGCCGTGGCCTTGACCGTCGAGTTGACCGTCGGGTTCGGGCCGTTGTTCGTGACGGTCGCCGTCCACGTGCGCCGGGCGGTGCGGTCCGCGCCGGCGACGCCGTCGGTGACCGTCGTGGCCAGGTCGGTCGGCATGACGACCTGCGTGTTGCGGATCTCGTGGAGGTTGTTCAGGCCGCCGGTCGAGGCGACGAAGCCGAGCTTCAGCGTCGCGGGCGCGTTGCTCGGCAGCTGGTAGTCGGAGGCGACGGTCTGGATCGTCCCGTCGGGGTAGGTGAGGTAGACCGACATCTTCAGGTCGGGCGTGACGGCGACCTTCACCTTGCGGGCGTTGGCCCGGGTGGCGATGAGCGACTGCGCCGTCGCGGCGGAGGTGAGGTACGGATACCCGTCGGCCTCGCTGCCGCGGATCGTCACGCGGTTGGCCTGGCGGCCCGCCGCGAAGCCGGTCTGGCCGCAGAAGGCGGAGTTGGCGAAGTTGCCGTACTCGTCGAAGCCGACGCCGATGTAGGCGTTCGCGAGGCCCGGCGTCCCGTTGCACGCCGTGTAGCCCAGCGAGCCGCCGGCCGGGCCGATGCGGAAGTCCGCGGCGTCCGTGGCGCCGTCGTAGAGGAAGAAGACCAGGCCGTCGGCGCCGTTGCCGCCCCAGGTCGCGTAGCTGAACTCGGCGAGGATGCCGTTGTTGGACGGGAAGGCCTCGTCGTTGCGGATGTAGCCGAACTGCGTGTTGGTCGCGCCCGTCAGGCGCAGCCAGCCCGTCCCCTGCGTGTCGACCGTGTTGGCCGTCAGGACGGCCGAGCCGCCCTGCGTCCAGTTCGCGTCGGCCGTCGTGTCGGTGAAGCTCTCGGTGATGGGGAACGGCGGCGTCGCCGCGGTGGCGGGCGAGGCGCTCGTGATGGCGAGGATCGTGACGAGCAGGACGAGGAGGGACGGCGCGAGGGACGCGCGGCGACGCAGAGCAGTGGGCATGTCGCCCGTACTCGGTCGGGGAGGGCGACGTTGAGGGCCGGCCGGCGGGGCGCGTCAGGCTGCGCACCGCAGACCTCTTGCGGGTTTCCCGCAGTCGCGGCGCTGGGCCTGGGCGGCGGCCTGAGCGACCGTCAGTCGGCCGACATCGCGAACCAGCGCCGGCCCTCGTGGACGATGAGGCGCTCGTCCTCCATCCGCCACAGCAGCGGGGCCAGGCGCTCGGGGACGTAGCCCAGGCGCTCGGCAAGCTCGCTCGTCAGCAGGCCCGGCTCGGCGTCGAGGGTCGCGACGATGAGGGCGATGCGCTCGGCGGTGCGGGACATCGACGGCGGTACGGGCGAGCGCCCGCGGGCGGCTCAGCGCACAGGGTTGGTCGTCTCAGACGTCGCGCGCCTCGTCAGGCGAAGAGCGTCAGCGCCCGCCGCTCGGTCGCCGCGCGGGAGGTCCCGAAGGTGTCGCAGAGCGTCGCGACGTCCCCGCCGCAGCGCGCATGCTCACGGACGAAGAGCCAGCGCGGCATGAGCAGCGCAGCGGCGAAGGCGCTCGCCTCCTCCTCGATGTCCGGCGCCGCGGCGACCGGGACCTCAATGTCCTCATCGACCGCACCGTGGCGGCAGAAGAGCGCCTGCTGGCCGGGCTTGCGGTGCATGACCCAGTGGCCGACCTCGTGCCCGATCGTGAAGCGCCGGCGCGGCGGCCAGATGCGGGCCTCCTCGGCGTTCACCCAGATCTCGCCGCGGGCGGGCAGTAGCAGGCCGCTGAGCGTCTGGCCGGGGGCGAGCGCGGGAGCGCCGGGCGCCGTCCCCATGTCCTCCACGTCGCGGACGAGCAGGCCGAAGACGGAGTCGGCGATGTCCTCCACGGGCACCGGCAGGCGCTCGCCGTCCCACAGGTACTCCGGCAGGCGGGCGAGGATGCCGTCGGCGCGCTCTTCGATCTGCTCCACGGGGTCGCGAGCCTAACGTCGCCTGCGCGTGTCGTCAGAGACCGAGGTGGTCGCGCAGGCGGCGGAAGGTCGCGAGCGCCGCGGGGGACGGCGGCGTCAACGGGTCGCCGGCGAGGGACGGTCCGGGGGCGCGGCCCCGCCGGAAGACCCGGGCGGCGATCAGGCCGGCGAGCCGTTGGTCACCGGCGCGCAGCGCGTGGACGTAGGCCCGCAGGGGGTCCGGGTGGCGTTCCATGGCCGGGAGGTCGTCCGGCCGGTCACGGGTCTGACCGCCGGCCGGTGAAGAGGGCGTCGACGTCGCCCGTGTCCGCCGGCCCGCCGGCCGTCGTGCCGGGGGACGCGGGCGGCTCGGGCCCGACGGCGTCGGCGAGGAGCGTGACGTCCGGCGTCGCCGTCCGCGCGAAGGCCGGGGACATCGGCGCGGCCGGCCCCGCGCTGGGGGGCGACGCGGCGATCGCCTCGCCGGCGGTCCTCAGCGCCTCGGCGGTCGAGCCGACCAGCGCGGCCAGCGCCTCCAGGACGCGGTCGGTCACGCCCGCGGCGGGCAGCGTCCCCTGCTCCATCTCGTGGTAGTAGGCCAGGACGGCGTCCTCCTTGCCCGGGACGTCGAGGGCGGCCGCGAGTTTCGCCACGAGTTGCGCGCGGGAGAGGCGGGCGCGGTGACGCAGCCGCGGGAGGAGCGCGGGCCACGTGCCGGCCTGACCGTCCAGCGCCTGCACGAGGTCGTCGGTGAGCTCGCGGGCGGGCGAGGCGGCGAAGGCCCGGGCGTCGAAGGCGCGGCGGGGCGCGCGCTCGAGGTAACCGTCGATGAGCTCCAGCAGCTCGTCGCGGTCGGTGCCGGTGAGCTGCGCGAGGTAGGCCTCCGGGTCCGGCGCGTCACCTCCGGCGCGGTCGGCGGCGATGAACGCTTTGAGGAGGTGCTCGACGGAGGTCATGGCGCGTCGGGTCCAGTATCGCGCTCGCTCAGGGCGGCCCGCAGGTCCTTGCGGAAGCGGCTGACGATCTTGTAGGCGTTGGGCTCGCTCAGGCCGGGGACGGCCGCGGTCGCCGCCGACGCCGGCAGATCCTCGAAGACCATGAGCTCGATGACGCGGCGGTGCTCCGGCGAGCGCGCCTGCAGCAGCTCGACGATGAGCGCCTGCACCTCGAGGTAACCGCTGCGATCGATCGCGCCGTCGTCGGCGGGCTCGCGGCCGGCCTCGGTGATCGCGTCGAGCGAGTCGGCCGCGATCGTCCGCTCGCGCTTGCGGTGAAAGTCTGCGATCCGCCGCTTGACGATCGTACCGAGCCAGACGACGAACTCGCCTTCTGAGGTGCCGTCGAACGCCGAGCGGATCGCGCTCGTCATGACCTCGCCGGTGACGTCCTCGACGTCGGCGGCACGGACCCGCAGGGCCACACGCCGGCGGACGTTGTCCCAGTGGCCGTACACGAGGACCGCCAGGCCGGTGGCCGCCGCCTCGCGGTGCCCGCGGGCGCGCATCGCCGCGACGTAGGCGATCAGCGCCTCGTCGCTCAGGCGGTCGAGCTCGTGCTCGGGGAGTGGGTCGAGAAACGACACAAGAGGGAGGTCGTCCGGCGGTCAGCGGATCTGACACGCGGGGTCGCAGGACCTTCGCACGGACGGCGGCGGCCGGGGTAACGATCGAGGTGAGCGCCGGCGACTCCACGCGGCCGCCCGCGCACCCGGCGGGCGCGCAGGCGGCGGCCACGGTGGCTCACCCCTGGCGGCGCTGCTCCCGGCGCTCGGCCACGGCTGCGTCGACACGTCCGACGACGCCGTTCGGGAAGGCGATGCTCTTCACGTCGGCGCTGCAGTACGCGAAGGCCGTCACTGACGCGGTGCTCGAAGAGCCGAAGTTGTCGGCTGCCGCGAGGTACCCGAGCTGCCCCGTGGTGCTGCTGCGCGCGATGGAGCCCGCGAAGTCTCCATAGTCCGCGTTCGTGTTCACCCCGCCACCGAAGGGCTTGGTCCCCGCCGGGCAGGCCGCGAAGGCCGAGCCGATCGAGCACGAGCTCGTTCCCGAGCAGAGCGTCGTGTCGCCCTGGGCGATGACGATGTTCGCGAGGCCGGTCGCGCCGGCCGGGCCGGGAGCGCCCGCCGCCCCCGCCGGGCCGGCGGGGCCGGCAGGACCGGCCGGGCCCTGGTCCCCCTTAGGACCCTCGACCGAGCCGGCGAAGTCGGCCTTGGTCAGTGACTTGTCGCGGATGTCGAAGCCCGTCAGCGACGAGTTCTTCACCTGCGCTCCGGTGATGAGCTTCTGCGCCGCGGTGGCGGTGCCGGCGACGGCGAGGACGACGGCGACGACGCTCAGGACGAGCGACGGGGTCAGGCGGTGCTTCATGAGTTCCCTCTCGGTTGCTGGTGTGGTTCGAGGGGGACGGTCGCCGGGGAGTCCGGGGACCTGACGCCGCGTCGGAGATCTACGATCGGCGGCGTGATCCTGCCGGACCTTCTGCGCCGCAGGCTGCGCGTGGTCTTCTGCGGCACGGCGGCGAGGGCGGCCCCGCCCGCGTCGGGGCGTACTACGCCGGACCGGGCAATTACTTCTGGCCGACGCTGCACGCGATCGGGCTGACGCCACGGCAGCTGTCGCCTACCGAGTTTCCGCTGCTGCTCGAGTGGGGCATCGGCCTGACGGACGCCTGCAAGACGGCCTTGGGCTCGGACCGCGAGATCCCCCTGGCCGTATTCGACGCCCCCGCCTGCGGACAGCCCTAGACAAGGTCCACCCCGGTGTAGTGGCGGGCGGCGCGACGGGCGCTGGGGCGGAGCGACGCCACGCCGCGGCCACGGTCGTTCGAGCCAGGCCGGTGTCGGAGCGGCGCGGCGATAGCCGGGGCTCCTCCAAGTTCGGGAGGCCAACACGGCGCCCGACGTAGGCCGCGGCGGTCACCGGGTCCCGACATACAGTGCCGTGGACCGCGGTGACGGACGCCGCTTTCAAAGTCGCAGACGGTCTTGACTCGTCGTTACGCTCGCAACCGTGTCTGCAACAAAGATCAAAGCGGACGGTCTCCTGTACCACTTCCTGCAGCATGAGCTGGCGGAAGACGACGTCTGGTTGTTTCAGTCCCTCGCCGCGCGTCTGATCGTCCGGCTCGGCATCTGGATCTCACCGGACGTGTACCGGCAGATGCCTTGGCTGGTTCCCTACGCTCGACGAGACCCGGCGAGTCGTGGCAACAAAGCGCGCGGGATTCCAGATCAATGGGTCTCGCCGGATTCCCGCGGCTATGCGCGCGACGACAACAGCCTTCTCAAGGGCGTTCCGCGCAGCATGACGGTGACGAGCACCTTGGGCGCCTACTCGGAGAGGCGCCTCGATTCGGGCTTCGTCGCTGCGCACGTGTGGCGAATGATCGACCACGGGTTGCTCGCTTCGAGACATCCCGACACCTACTCATTCGTGCCCAACGTCCTGTGGCTGCCGGTCGACGTCGCGAAGCTGACTGATCGGGAAGGGTCGTTCGCGCAACAGTTCATTCAGGCGCTCGCGCTGAAGATCTACCGACCGGTTGCTGTTGACCAGCGTCTGTCGGATCTCGTGGCACCTGTGTGGGACATGCTCCCAGTGCCGTCCTCGGTACCGCCCCAGTCGCTACCGGACCCGGCATCGCTCAACTACTTCGTGCCACCGAAAAGCTTCTACCGGTCGCGCGGGCAGAAGTTCGCCGCTGTCGCTCGAGCACTTCGGGAGCCTGAATCCGCTCCGAAGACCGTCGGCAGCCGCTACGTACCCGGGCTCGCTGCAGTCCCCGCTACAGCCCGAGCGACCTTGGCGCAGCGGCTCGACACGCTCGCGGCTCCGCTCGCCGACGTGATTGATGAATGAGGTCGGTCATTCCGCCTTGTTGGCATTTGCACTCGCGTCGGCCTCGAGCTCCGTGGGATCGGCGTTGGCCAAGCGAAGAAGCAACCGGTCTCGGAGCTCCGGTACGTCCCCGAGCACGGACTCGACCACGTTGAGGATGGCGGGCCAGTCTCGACTGATGCTGATGCCGTCCTCATCCGCTGAGATGGTCGGCTCGAAGTCGTCCAGCTCAGGCTCCTCGTCGACCCCTTCTCGGTAGGTCTCCTGCGCGACGGCGACCGCCGAAGCGGCGATCGCCTTGAGCTCTTCGCGAAGTTCCTCAGGAATGCGGACGCGCATCTTGGCCACGTCCACCGAGAACCGCTCCTCGCCTCCGGCCGGCAGATCGACGGCGATCCGTGCCAGCTTCGCATGCTCATCCAGAGTCCGGAGCCGGTTCCAGCCGCCCGCCTGGATCAGGCGATCCCTCCTGTAGATGTACAGGCCCTGGTGGCGGTTCCAGCGGTTCGGCCCCGCCGCGCGGCGGTGCGCTTCCGGACTGGAGAAGAGCAGTTGCGACGGCAGGACGTAAGGGCGCACCTCGAGTTCGAGGCTCGCGTCCTCAGGCGACACGACGGTGCGGCTCGGCAAGGAACGCGTGGCCGGCTCGTCCCTCGCGAAGGGATCCCAGGGCAGAAGGGCTTGGCCATTGACCGTCAGACGCAGCGCGCCACGGTCGTCGAAAGCCTCTCCGCTGAGAAAGCGGTGGAAGACCATGCTCGCGTGACGCGTGACGTCTTCGGCGACACGGTCTAGGACTCGAGCTGTCAGCCCGCTCGTCGCCCGTCGGGGCAACAGGCGGTCCAGTCCCTCCCAGAGGACGACCGTGCCGCTGCCGGCGTGCAGCGCCTCGCACAGATAGGCGGGCGCATCCCGCGGCGCGACGTGCTCGAGGTCCCAGGAATCGCGAGCCAGGACGGCGTCGAGATCCCATCTCCGGATGTTGAGTCGTCCACGCGGCCCTCGGCGGGAGGCGACCGTCAGGCGCCGACATTGTGAAAGGGATGCCGTCTTGAGTCCGAGGCCGAAATGTCCGAGCGACTTCTGGTCGTAACGACTGGCGCTGCCGTACCGCATCGCCTCATCCAGAGCAGCCGCCGACATCCCGAGCCCGTCGTCCGTGACGCGGAGCCACGAGTCCTCCCCATCAGCGTGCACGGTGATCTCAATCGACCGTGCAGCGGCGTCGATGGAATTGTCCACGAGGTCGGCGACTGCACTCGCGGGGTCGTAGCCGATGTCGCGGAGGCTCGCCATCAGGCGACCGGCTGCAGGCAGCACCGTTGTGTGACGGCTCATGCAGCGAGCTCGGGGATCTTAAGGCGGGACGTCGGTACCACGCGACCGGCGCTTGCGCAGTGGGGTGCCACGGGGCAGGCCTCGCAGTCAGGGTTCTTGGCACGGCAGACGTTCCTGCCGAGATCAAGCAGGGCGGCATTGAAGGCAGCGTCCGGGCCTGGTCCACCGGCCAAACGGTGCAGGTCGAGCCGCAACTGAAATCGGCGGGACTCATTGCCGCCGGTGAGACGCGACGCGACGCGGGAGGTGACACTGTCGATCAGGACACGCCGGCGTCCGAACGCAAAACACAGCACAGCGTTCACGATGTAGTCGCCGACACCGGGCAGATCGCGAAGAGCGGCCTCGTCATCAGGGACCGCGCCGTCGTGTTGCTCGACCAACGCCTCAGCCAGAAGCATGAGCGCTGCGGCTCTCTGCCCGATCCCCGCATGCCTCAGTCGGACCTCAGCGTCCGACAGCTCATGAAGGGCTGCAGGGGTCGGCGCGAGCGACATGACCGCCGAGAGCACACGATCGGTCTCGCTCTGGCGTGTACGTGTGACCGCGAGTTCCGCGACGAGGATCCGCCACGGGTCGCCCTGCACCCGCCAGGACGATCCCTCGCGGCCGCGGCGAGCATGCCAACTCAGCAGGTCGGACCGAAGACCGTCGCCTTCGGTACGTACCACATCGACGACACCCTGCATCGCCGTCAGGACGGCGCCTCCGATGGCTTGCGCGAGGAGGACAGGTACCGCGTTACCGATCTGTCGGTACCGATGGGTCTGGCTCCCGGCGAACCTGAAGCAATCGGGGAACGTTTGGATGCGTGCCGCCTCTCTTATCGAAAGGGTGCGGTGCTGGTCCGGGTGGATGTACCAGTAGCCATCCTTCGCGATATGCGCCGTGATAGTGCGGCTGAGTTCCGACCACGCCAAGCGCTTGTACTTATCCGTGAACGCGTCGGACCGGTAACGCCGCAACCGCTGGGGCAGATCGATGTAGGTCTGGCCCTCGGTGAGGATCCTGAAGGCCTCCATGTCGTCCTTGCGAACGTCACGACTCACATGATCTCGGACGAGCCCTTGCTCCTCGTTCGAGAGCCCGGAACGCATCCGGGTCTGGAACCCGGACGTCGCACGGCGTGGGTCGTACGGCAGTCGTTCGGCCCGCTGGGCTCGCGGGATCGGTGGAAGGTCGCCGATCGCGTCGCGCAGCGTGACACGCGCAGCGCTGGGTTCCGGCCAGACGACCTTCCTCCCGTCCGCGATGCCCACGACGAAGAGGCGCTGTCGGTGCTGCGGCACGCCATGACGAAAACCATCGACGACCCGTGCATCGACGTTGTAGCCGAGTTCGCGAAGCGATTCGTACAGGCCGAGTAACACCGCACCGTCATCCCATCGCGGAAGGTCAGGCACGTTCTCTACCAGCACGGCGCGAGGCTGCAGGCGACGGACGACGGCGACGAACGAGGACCAGAGGTCGGCGCGTTCGTCGTGGGCCACACGCTGACCGGAACGGACGAGTTCACGAATGCGGGACCCGCCTGCTCGGCTGAACGGCTGGCACGGCACTCCTCCGGCCACGAGGTCGACGCGCTCGATTCCCCAGCTTCTGAGCGCACCGAGCAGCGAGGAAGGATCCGCCAGGTCACCGCACCATGTCAGGCCGGGGACGTTCGCTTCGTGCGTGCGTGTGGCCCACTGGTCGGAGTCGGCGCCGAGCACGACGTCGAACCCCGCCCGCTCGAGACCAAGCGAGAGGCCCCCCGCGCCGCAAAAGAGGTCGACGGCAGTCGGACGGCGTCGCGAGGTGAGGAAGGCCTTGACGGCAGCAGGATCGGTGGGATCCGGCGAGGCAGGGTGCCTGGGGAGCCGCACCGGGGCGCTCCGATGATGCGCCACCTGTGGGCGACGGTCCGGCTCGCCTGCTCCTTTGGTTCTTCCCGCCGCCATGTTCGCGAGACCTTAGTCACCGTCTCGGACCCCTCCTCAGTTGAGAAGGCTGTAGGCCCGACCTGTCAGTTTTCCCTCGGTCGCTTCGACTTCTGCGACATTCCGCCTCAAGACCCGAGAGCCTCCCGCCGATCGTCTTCGGAATGTCGGTAGGCCTTGTCTCCCTTGATAGCCCGATGACGAAGCGATCCGCCCGATCGGAGGAGGTTCCTCCGAATCCTTCCGCTCTCATCACGAGTATGCGCGCCTTCGGCTACTCGTTGCCGGCGGCCATCGCGGATCTCATCGACAACGCCATCACCGCTGGCGCGACCCGCATACATGTCCGCACCCGTTGGGCCGGCGACGCCTCGTGGATATCGATCGAAGACGACGGTTCCGGCATGGGCGAAGCGGCCTTGGTAGAGGCGATGCGACTCGGAAGCCGTAGCCCCAACGAGATCCGTGCCGCGGCGGATCTCGGGCGGTTCGGCCTCGGCCTGAAGACCGCAGCCTTCTCGCAGGCGACGTCGTTGACGGTCGCCTCTCGAGAGGTGGGAGGGGAACTTGTGGTCCGCTGCTGGGATCTCGATCACGTGACCCAGACCGGGACGTGGTCGCTGCTCAAGGACGCAAACGCGGCGGCGCAACCCATGGTGGACGCTTTCGCGGCGACTCCACACGGCACACTCGTCCT
>CAZRLR010000122.1:0-11059 GCA_964600395.1 uncultured Conexibacter sp. | reverse complement strand
CGGCCGTCGGGCGCGCGACGTGCGTGGCCCGCCGCGACCGGCGCCGCCGCGTGACGGCGGTGAGCTGCGCGACCGTCGGCACCGCGCCGACGTCGACGGAGACGGCGTTGCTCGTGCGGGGCCGGACGCTGCTGGCGACGGGCCGGGGGAGGGCACTCAAGCCGGCGTCGAAGGCGCGCCTCACGGCGGGCAAGGCCACGCTCGTCCTCGTCGCCCGCGACGGGCGGGCGCGGACCTTCACCGCGACCATCGTGCTGCGACGCTGAACGGGCGAGGACCGTGAGGTCCGACGCATTGACCGGGGGCATGCGTGAGACCTCAAGGCCCCCGCGCAGCGCGGCCGACATCTGGCGGCGCGGCGCGAGGGCCACGCCACCGGTCGCGACTCAGGCTGGGCCGACGCGCGCCGCGAGCCGCTGGATCGTGAGGTCCCGAACCGTGCGGGCGAGCGCGCCCGCGGCCGTGTCGGTGCGGGCCACGCCGTAGACGTACAGCACCGTGTGGCCGTCCGCGACCGGGTAGCTGATCGTGCAGCGGCGCTGCCCCGGGTTGATGGTCCGGCAGCCCAGCCGCTCTGGGTCCTTCGGGGTGCGGGTCCGGATCGCCGTCACACCCGCCACGGCGTAGCGGTAGGCGTCCTGCGCCAGGCCGAGCCCGTCGCCCGCGTGGCAGAACACGCGGTCGACGCCGACCACGCCGCCGTCCGATTCCTCCGGGTAGGCGCGCACCCGGCAGCTGCCGAAGCCGACGCGGCGGCCGGCGATCTGGCGCAGCGCCGGCAGCACCTCGCCGGCGGCCGTCGGGCGGGCGGTCCGTGACGCGGCCCGTCCGAGCGCCAGGTCATCCAGTCGGAACTGCCGCTCGGGAAGCTGCGCCGTCTTGTCGTCCGTCGACCCGCACCCGACGAGCGCGATTCCCGCCAGAAGCAGGCTCGCGACGGCGACGGAGAAAACGGACGGGCGACGCACGCCCGGACGTTACCCGCCCGGAGGGGGTTGCACGCTTGCCCGCGCGGGTCCGGCCGACAGCCCGTCTCGATTGCGATGCGCCGAAATCATGAGCGAGGTGGGAGCGGAGCGTCGCGGCGGTGCGGGGCGCGGTGAGCCTCCAGACCGGGAGTTCGCGAAGGCGACGCTGAGGCGCGATGCTCCGCCCATGCCTAGGTGGGCAGCCATCGTCACCTTCGTCGTCCTTGCAGGCGGAGCGCTGGGACTCGTGCTCGGCGTGAACCTCGGGTGTGGTCTGGCGTCGGGCGCGTCCGCGCCGCGGTGCGACCGCGGATGGCTGCTCGCACTCTCAGCGCTGGGCTGGCCTTGTCTCTACGGTCTCGCGCTGTCCCGACCCGCGATCCGGGACGACCCGGTCCGTGCGTCAGGCGCGTTCGTCGTGGCCGCCGCTGGCGTCGGACTGATGGCACTGCTCTGGTTGCCCGTCAACGGCTGAGCGGTGCTGATCGACCGGCGGATCCGGGCCCGACCCGGCGCGCCCGTCAGCCCTGCGGGGTCACGGCGATGGGGAGGGTGTAGGTGGAGCCCGTGCCGACGGGGACGCGGAGGCGGTAGAGGAACAGGCCGGTCGCGGTGTCGGGGCGCCCGAGGTCGACGGTGAAGCGCCCGCCGCCGACGAGCTTGGCGCTGCCGCTCCTCGTCGGCCTGGCGCAGGAGGCCTGGCGCGTGAGCGTGATACGGCTGCCGGGCTTGCCGCGCAGGACGCGACCGGTGACGCGGACCTTGCCGGCCACCAGCTTGCGGCCGGTGATCTCGACGCGGCGCTCGACGAAGAACGCAAGGCTCGACGTGCGGTCGATGACGGCGACGAGCTGCCGGCGCCCGTCCGTGCGCGGCAGCGTCGCCTTGGCGGTGAAGGTCCCGGTCGGGCCGACGATCCCGCGGCCGACCTCCTTGCGCCCGACGCGCACGGAGACCGTCTTGCCGGCGAACGCGCGGACTGCGACGCCTCGCACGTCGACGCTGCGCCCGCGCGTGCGCAGGTCGACCAGCGCGACCTTCCGGCCGCTGCAGGCGAGGACCTGGGCGATGGGCGGGGCGGGCGGCTCCGCCGGTGGGGCGATCGGCTTCGGGTCGGGCGCGGTCGGCGTCGGGTCGGGCGTCGGCGACGTCGGCTCGGGCGTGGGCGGCGCGGGCGGGGCCGGTCGCTCGTCGGCCTGCAGCTCGACGGAGCCCGCGTCGCAGCCCAGGCCGACCGGCCGCAGCAGCCCGCGCTGGTCCAGGGCGCCGCAGGCGGTCCCGGCCCGGTCGACCGCCGGGCCGTCGACGAGCGGCAGGCGCACCCGCGCGAGCCCGTCACCGGACGTCGGAGCGAGCCGCGGGTCGTCGGTGACCGCGTCGCTCGCCATCGGCGTGGCCACGCAGCCTGGTGCCAGGACGTTGCCGCCGCCGGAGGTCAGCGTCCCGGCGGCGAAGACGCACGCGGGCGCCGCCGCCGGGCCGCCGGCCACGATGCTCGACGTCAGCGTCGTGAACGCCCCGGAGGCGAGCGCGGTGGCGCCGAGCTGGACGGCGGCGGACTGCCCGCTGACGCTGTTGCCGGCGATCGTCGAGCTCGTCACCGAGAGGGCGGTGCCTTGCGCGACCAGGCCGCCGCCGGCGGCCCCGCCGCTGGAGCCGGCGACGCTCGCGACGTTGTCGACCACCGAGGAGGCGTCGAGCGTGACCGTCCCACCGAAGAAGGCCGCACCGCCGCCGTTGGCGTAGGCCGACGGGTTCTCCGGCGGGCGGACGCCGCTGGCGTAGTTGCCGTCGATCGACGTGCGGCGCAGGGTGAGCGTCACGCTGCCGTTCGGGTCCGTCGCGATCCCGGCGCCGACGGCCTGCTGGCCGGTCACCTGGCCCTGCGTCACGCGCGGGTCGGTGACGGTCACCGGGCCGCTCCCTTCGATCCACAGGGCGCCGCCGAAGGCCTTGTAGCGGCCGAAGGCGGCCCCGCTGATCCGCGACCGCACGATCGTCGCGGGGGCGGACCCGCCGATCGCCACGCCGCCGCCGTAGCTCGTGGTGTTGGTGTAGCCGGTCGTGTTGCCGCTGATGTCGGAGTCGACGATCGAGAGCCCGCCGGTGGCCTGGATCGCGCCGCCGCGCGTGTTGGGAGCCACGGCGGCCGCACCGCTGAGCTTGACCCGCTCGATGGCCAGCGGTCCGGCGGCCAGGATCGCGCCGCCGCCGGTGCCCGTCGTGCCGTTGAGGTTGTCGAACCGCGCCCCGTAGATCGTGAGGTCGCGCAACGTGAGCGCGCCGCCCGGGGACACGTTGAAGACCCGCGAGAACTGTCCGCTGGTGTAGACGGCGCCGAGCGTCACCGCGTCGCGGCCCGCTCCGATGACGGTGAGCGCCTCGGTGACCGCCAGCTGGCCGTTCTTGAGCGTGTAGCTGCCTGCCGGGACATCGACGACATCGGCGCCGGGCATCGCGTCGGCCGCCTCGACGGCGGCGCGCAGCGAGCACGTCCCCGGACAGCTGCCCGTCCCGGCCGTGGTGTCGTCGGTCTGGGTGACCGCGAAGGTGGCAGCGGACGCAGCGCCGGGGGCGAGGAGGAGCACCAGCGAGACCGCGAGCGGGGTGAGCACGCGCACCCGCGACAGGCTACAGCGCGTCGCGGATCCGGTCGACGCGAACGCTAAAGCCGGTGGCGGCCGAGCTTCAGCGGCCGTACATCGCGAGCAGGTGCCCGTCGAGCTCGATCTCGGGATCCTGGTCGGGGTCGCTCCACGGAACTGCTGTCTTCCCCTGCAGAAAATGATCGTCGACCGGCGACGCCGGCGCCGGCGCGCTGCCGTCCAGTGCCCCGCGCAGACGCTCCAGGTAGTTCTTGAGCGCCTTCGCGTTGAACTTGCCGTCCAGCAGTGCCTTCGGCGATCGAGGGTCGGTGCCGACCACGATGTGCAGCTCAGCCGATTCGAAGCCGCCGAGGACCCGGATCTCGTAGAACTTCGGGTTCGAGAACTTGCCCTTCTCCCGCGCGACGAGCCTCCGGCCGGCGTGGTGGACCGCCAGGACCACCAGGCCCTTCGTGTTCTGCACGACGCCCAATGCCGCGCCGAACAGGGGGTCAGGCGACTGGGCGACGGTCATGGACTCCGTCTGGGGTGCGCGCATGCTCAAGCTCTCCGGTCGGTGGGCGCGGCGCCCGTCCGGCTGGGCGGCCTCGTCTTCGCTGCATGCCCGACGAGGCGCCGCCCGACGCGCCCGGGCGTGAGCGGTGGCATGTCGGGTCGGCGTGCGTGCGGCGGAAGCTCAGCGGATGGCGATCGGCAGGGTGTAGGTGCTTCCGCGCTTCAGAGCGGCGGAGACGCGGTAGATGGCGACGGGCTCCGGGGCCATCGGGCGGGCGAGCGTGACGGAGAACGTGCCGTCGCGTCGCAGCCGGGCGCTCGCGACGACGCGCCGCTGGGAGCAGGTGAGCTGGCGGTAGAACGTCACGCGGGTGGGCAGCAAGCGGCGCGGGGCGCTGACCCGGCCGGTGACGCGGGTGCCGCGCAGGCTCGTGATCGTGAGGCGCCGTTCAAGCTTGAGCGCTCGTGAGCGGTCGCCGGCGAGCACCGCCTGGTAGCGGACGGTCCCGCGCGCGCGGCGCGACGGTGCCTTGACGCTCGTCGAGAACGCGCCGTCCGCGGCGAGCACCGCGGTCCCCACGGCGCGGCCGCCCGACACGACGGTCACGGACCGGCCGGCCAGCGCCGGGCGCCCGAAACCCGCGAGGCGCACGCGGTTGCCCGAGAGGACGATGCTCGTGAGCGTCAGCGGCGCGCCGCAGAGCGCGGCCGGAGGCCTCACCGGCGGCACCGGCGGTGCCGCCGGCCCGGCCGGGCCGACCGCGGGGGCCGCCTGGACGTCGAAGGCGCACGCCACGGTGGTGGAGCGGCCGACCCGGTCCCGCCCCGTCACCTGGACGCTGCCCGGACCCGGCGAGGCCGTGTCGGCGGCGGCACCGGCCGTCGCGGACTCGGGGCCGGCGCCCGCGTCGGTGACCGTGCCGGTCAGGGTGGCGGAGGAGCCCTGGACGAAGGTCGGCGGCGTCGGGCAGGTGACGGTCGGTGGCAGGGTGTCGACGACGAACGCAGCGCAGTCGACGGCGGTGGCACCCGACGCGTTGGCGGCCGCGAAGCAGATCCGGCGCGACCCCTCCGGCACGCTCGCGCCCGGATCGGCGTAGGCGCAGGGGCCGGTCGGCAGCGCGTCGGCGGACGGGACCGGGCCGGTGGGGGTGTCTTCGCAGCGGATCGACGCGTCGAGCCCGTTCGTTGTGATCGAGGCTGTGGGCGCGGTCGCGTAGCTCCCCGCGGCACCGTCGGGCGCGGCAGGCGTGGCGGCCAGCGCGGCGGTCAGCGTCGTCAGGCGCTCCGTCCCGGACCCGTCCGTGCTGCGTCCGCCGGCGATCAGGACCTCCCCACCCGCCAGCAGCGCCGCCTGGTGGTTGGCGCGGGCCGTGCGCAGACGAGCCGTGGCGGCGAGGAGGCCCGTTGCCGGGTTGTAGACGTCCGCGCGGTCGGTCAGCAGGCTCGGGGCGCCGCCGACGACGAGGACCTTGCCGTCCGGCAGCGTCGTCGCCGTCGGCGAGCGGCGCACACCGAGGGTGCCCGCCTCGGCGAACGTGCCGGAGGCCGGGTCGTAGAGCTCGAGGCGCTCGTCCTGGCCGCCGGCGAGCAGGACCTTCCCCGTGCTGAGGAGGGTCGCCGTGTGGGTGCTGCGGGCACCGAGCATCGTGCCCGTGGGCGAGAACGTCCCCGTCGCCGGGTCGTAGAGCTCGGCGGTGGCGACGGGGTTCGGCTGCACGGTGACGCCGCCGGTGACCAGGACCTTCCCGCTCGGCAGCAGGACCGCGGCGCCGGCGTCGCGGGCCGTGCTCATCGAGCCCGTGGCCGTCCAGGTGTTCGCGACGGGGTCGTAGAGCTCCGCGGCGCTCGACCCGCCGCCACCCGCGATGAGCACGCGCCCGTTCGGCAGCAGCGTGGCGGTGTGGCTGGCGTGCGCGCCCACCATCAGCGGGGTGGCCGTCGACGTTCCCGTGGTCGGGTCGTAGAGCTCGGCGGTCCGCGACGGCGTGTTCGAGGCGTCGCGACCGCCCGCCAGGAGGACCTTCCCGCCGGGCAGCAGCGTCGCGGTGAAGGCATAGCGGGAGGACTGCAGGGCGGTCGGTGCGCGGAACGCGCCGGTGGCCGGGTCGTAGCGCTCGGCCGTGCCCGTCGGGTAGATCGTCCCGGTGCGGCCGCCCGCCAGGAGCACGGTTCCGTCGGGCAGTGTCGTGGCGGTGCCCTGCTCGCGGACGATGCTCATGGAACCCGACGTGACGAACGCCGATGCCGCCCGGGCTGCCGGAGCGACCGCGGCTGAAGCCATGAGGGCGACGAGGACGAGCACCGCGCGGACGATCCTGGGCATCCGATCACCCTACGTGCTCAGGTGCAACTCGGTGTCTCAATCGTCGTTCGCGTCACACAGCACTGAAACGGATCGAAGGTGAACTCGGGAACGAAAGCTGTTGCTGCGGCTTCCCGAGGCCTTGAGCGTCAGTGCAGCTCCTCGATGCGCTCAGGCCGAGCCCGGTCCAACGGCCTTCGCCATCTGGTGCGTACCGACGGGGCTGCTGCGACCGGTCATGCGACCTGGGGAGACGCGAGGGCTCCCGATCCCGGAGCTCCGCTCTCGCGACCACGCGGAAGGAGCCGGGGCGCGAGAGGAGAAGCGGGGACCTTGAGGTGTGATGCACCGCATGGGTGCGCCAGACCTCAGGGTCGGCGTCTGCGTGAGACGTGGTGGAGCATGTATCTCGTGCTCCACGCCGCACGGAGGCACGTCTCAGCCCGCTGTCGCTTCGCGCGACGAACACCAGTCCGCGGCAGCGACCTGGGACGCTCTCGGTCGCTTGCGCTTCGCGAGCGCTAGGGCACGAAGGGGGTCGCTCCGCCGACCTCGTCTCGCTGCTGGGACGGCCGACGCTCCGCGAGGCGCTCTCGGACATGGCGCCGCGACCGTTCGTCATCGCCCGCGGACCCGTGGCGGCCGAGAGCTCGCTGACGGTCACCCAGCACCGTCCGGGCTGACGGGCTGCGACGCTAGATCCGGGACGCGACCGCCGCGACGTGTACCGGGCCGCCGCGCGGGAGCAGCGGCACGGAGACCGCGGCGAGGGCCGACGCCACGGCGAAGGTGAGGAAGACGCGGTCGAAGCCGCCGGCCACCGGGACGCCCGGCGCGAGCTCGTCCGCCGCGACGAGGATGGCCGCGGCGACGGTGGCGCCGAGCGCGGAACCGACCGTGCGGACCTCGTTCGTCAGGCCGAGGGCGGCGCCGCTCTCCTCGTGGTCGGCGCCGGCCAGCACGAGGTCGAGCGTCGCCCCGATCGTGAGCCCGAAGGACAGGCCGAAGGGCACGCCGGAGACGAGGATGGTGGTGACGGTGACCGGAACGACCACGAGGATGACGTTGCCGAGCGCGACGAGCAGCAGCCCGGCCGCGACGAGCGCCCGCGTCCCGACGCGCGGGGCGAGCCGTCCGGCCAGCGGGCCGGAGACGAGCGCCGCCACCGAGCTCGGGACGAGCACCGCGCCGATCTCGGTCGGGCTCAGACCGAGCCCGAAGCCCGTGCTCTCCGGGAGCCCGGCGAGCAGCGGCAACGCCGCGAGGTGCGAGAAGGCGACGAAGCCTGCGAGAAAGGTCAGGACCTGCCCACTCCACACCGGGCGCCGCTTCAGCAGCGCCCGGTCGTAGAGGGGGGAGGCGGCGGTGCGCTGACGCAGGACGAACGCCGCGAGCCCGGCGGCCGCGACCGCGAGCAGCCCGAGGATGCGCTCGGAGCCCCACCCCCAGTCGTTGCCCTTGGACACCGCGAGCAGCAGCGTCACGAGCCCCGTGCCGAGCAGCACCCCGCCCACCCAGTCCACGGCGACCGTCGAGCGGACGGCCGACTCGGGCATCGCCACCGCGATGGCCACGAACGCCAGCGCGGCGAACGCGGCGAGCACCCAGAAGAGCGCGGAGAACGACCCGGCGTCGATGAGCAGCGAGCCGCCGAGCTCCCCGAGGATCGAGCCGCCGCCGGCGGCGCCGACGAGCAGTCCGACCGCCCGCGAGACCCGCGCCGGCTCAACGTGGTCGCGGACGAGCGCCAGGGCCAGCGGCGCCGTCCCGGCGCCGAGCCCCTGCACGGCCCGGCCCGCGACGATGACGCCGAGGGAGCCCGCGACGGCACACACGAGCGAGCCGACGACGAACGCGCCCACCGAGCACAGCAGCAGTCGGCGGCGCCCGTACTGGTCCCCGAGCCGACCGGCGAGCGGCGTGGCAATTGCGGCCGTGAGGAGAAAGGCGGTGATGAGCCACACGACGTCGGTCGGGGAGGCGTCGTAGCGCTGGGCGACGAGCGGCAGCGCGGGGGCGATGACCGCCTGCTCGAGGGAGAAGTCGAGGATGCCGACGGCGAGCACCCACTCCGGGCGGATCCGCGTCGCGACGAAGGTGCCTGCCATCCGGTGCGTGTTCTACCGGATGCGGGTGCGCCGGGAAGCCGCCGGCGGCTTCCGACGCACTCGACCGCGGCGGCCGCCGAAACGGGCCCGTCGCGGGCAGCGGCTACGCTTCGGGCCACATGCAGGGGGAACTGCTGGAGCGCGACGCCGTGCTCGACGCCGCCGCACGGGCACTCGGGGCCGCGGCGTCCGGGCAGGGCGGCGTGCTCGTGGTCCGCGGTGAGGCCGGGGCGGGCAAGACGAGCGTCCTCGACGCCGCGGCGGCCCTCGCGGACGGCTTCACCGTCGTGCGGGTCTGCGGCGAGGAGATGGAGACCGGGCTGTCCTTCGCCGTGCTCGAGCGCCTGCTCACGGCGCTCGACCCGGACGGCGGCCCGGCGCCCGGCGCCCCTCAGGAGCCGGCGGTCGAGCGGTCCGTCCCGCACCTCCGCGCGCTCGAGCGGCTCCGGCGCCGGGCGTCGGAGCCGCTGCTCCTCGTCCTCGACGACCTGCACTGGGCCGACGCGGACTCGCTGACGGCGGTCGTGTTCCTGGCCCGGCGGCTCGAGGACCTGCCGGTGCTGCTCCTCGTCGGCGTGCGTCCGTGGCCGGCGTCGGCGGCGGGCCCGGTGCGGGCCATCGCGGCGGCGGGCCACGCGGCGGTGCACGAGCTCGGGCCGCTCTCCCCGGCCGCCGGGCACGCCCTTCTGCGCACCCGCGCGGCCGGCGCGGAGGTCCCCGAGGAGCTCGCGCGGCGCGCCTACACCTCGTGCGCGGGCAACCCGCTGCTGCTCGTCCACGTGGCCGCGGCGCTCGGGCGGGGGCAGGACCCGGTCGACGCGCTCCTGGCCCCGGCCGACCGCGGGCGCCTGCTGCTGCGGCGTTTCGCGGACCTCGACGGCGACGCGCTCACGCTCGCGCGCGCGGCCGCGGTGCTCGGCGGGAGCTTCGACCCCGGCGTCGCCGTCGCGCTCGCGCGCACGCCAGGCGAGCGGGTCGTGGGCGCCCTCGACGCGCTGATCGGCAGCGGGGTGGTCGTGACCGCGGAGGAAGACCCGGAGCGGCTCCGCTTCGCCCACCCGCTGCTCCGCCGCGCCCTGTACGACGACCTCACGACGGCCGTCCGCCGGCGCCTGCACGCCGAGGCCTTCGCGGAGCTCGTCCGGCGGGGGCGCTCCGCGGAGGCGGCCGAGCACGCCCTGCGCGCCGACCTCACCGGCGACGCCGGGGCCGCCGACGTGCTCGAGCGCGTCGGGCGCGCCGCCGTCGCCGCCGGGGGCCTCGAGGTGGGGGCTGAGCGCCTGGAGGTCGCCGCACGGTTCCTCGGCGACCGGGCGGGGCCGCCGTTGCTCCTCTTCCTCGCGGAGACGCTCTGCGCGCTCGGCCGGGTCGAGGTCGCCGCCGCGCGCTGCCGTGAGGTCCTCGCGCGGCCGGGCGTCGACTGGCGGGCGCAGGTTGACGCGCTCGTGCTGCTCGGCCGCTGCGCCTACCTTGAGGGCGAGCCGGACCGTGGCACGACGGAGCTCCACCGTGCGGTCGAGCTCGCCGCGAGCCACGACGAGACCGCCGCGTTCCGCCCGCTCCTCGAACAGATCGTCAGCACGTGGATGGCCTCGGGGCCCGGGCACGCGCTCCCGCTCGCCGTGCGCGCACGAGCGATCGCGGCCCGCAGCGGCGACCCGGCCCTGCGCGAGGCAGCCGAGCTCGCGTGGAGCGACCTGGCCGCGGAGACGGGTGACCTCGTCGGCGGCCGCGCCGCCGCGCAACCGGGTGCCCGGTGGCTGACGAGCCCGTCGCGGGGGGCGACGCTGCCGATCGCCGACCTCGTCTCCCCGCTGTCGCCCATCTACCCGTTCGCCCACTGCGCCCTGTACGCGGAGGAGCTCGACGTGGCGCAGGCGGCTTTCGACCTCGCCGCTGCGCGCCTGGCCGGCGCGGGCGCCGCTGACGCCTGCGCGGTCGTCGAGATCTTCCGCAGCAACCTCCTCGTGCGCCGCGGCCGCCTGCATGCGGCCCTCGCGGCGGTCGGCCGCGCCGAGCGGCACGCGGAGTTCACGCCGGTCGTCGTTCCGGTGGCGGCGGCCCTGCGCTGCCTCGTCCACACCTGGATGGGCCGGGACGCCGAGGCGCGCCGGGCGCGTGAGGAGGCGCTCGGCGGCGGGCAGGTCGCCTGGCCCATTCGCAGCTGGCTGTCCTGGGCCGACGGGCTGCGCGCGCTCTGGTCGGGCGACCCGGCGGCTTCCGACGCCTTTCTCGAGCTCGAGGGGATCCTCGCGGCCGCTGGTGTCCGTGAGCCGAACCACACCCCCTTCGCCGCGCACGCGGTCGCCGCGCACCTGCTGGCCGGCCGCGACGGGGACGCCCACCGCGTCCTCTGGGCGCTCGAGGCCGTCGCCCCCGGCCATCCGGGGCGCTGGCCGCGCCACGCCGTCGCGCTCTCGCGCGCGCGGATCGACGAGCGCGCCGGCCGGGTCGACGCGGCGGGGCGGGGGTTCGACGAGGCGGCCGCGCTTCTCGTCGACGTCGACCTGCCGCTGTCGCGGGCTGAGGCGCTGCTGGCTGCGGGCGCCCTCCGCCGCCGCGCGGGCCGGGCCGGCG
>CAZRLR010000121.1:0-11094 GCA_964600395.1 uncultured Conexibacter sp. | reverse complement strand
GCCCCGACGAACGCCCTCGTCAGCCGGGACGGCCTGCGCCACGTCCTGCCCGGCCAGGCGCTGAACGCGAGCTTCACGGTGACGGTCGCCGACCTTTAGGTGCCGCTCCGCCGGCCGGGTTCGGCCGGCGGCAGGTCCACGCGCTGCAGCTCGACGACCGGGCAGGGCGGCGCGACGAGGGCATCGCCGCCGCGCGCCTGCAGGGCCGCGCGCACGGCCTCGAGGTAGGCGCGCACGACGACGAGCGTGCCGCCGGCGTGGCCCGCCGCCGCGCGGGCCCGTCCGTCCGCGCTGCCGCGATAGGTCCAGACCCGAGCGCCACGGGAGCCGTCGACGCGGGCGGTCACGTCGACGCGGTCGTAGTTGCGCTCGCGCGCGTCCAGCGTCCGGAGCTGCGCGGCGGTCACCGGCAGGCAGAGCCCGGTCACCGCGCCGTCCGGGTCCGGCACGACATCGAGGAAGGCGACGTGCACCGGCGGGAAGGCGCCGTCGCGCGGGTCGCGGTAGCGCTTGTACCCCGGGACGACCTGCCGGTTGTCCATCGCGACCGTCCAGGCACGCCGGTGGCCGCGGAGCACCGCGGGGACGCCGTCGCGCGCCCCGGCCACGAGCGAGCCGTAGGCGAAGAGCAGGCCCTCCGCACGCGTCAGATCGGGCACGCCCGCAGCGTAGAGGCGCACCGGCGGCCGGGTCGCGGATAGCGTCCGGGGACCATGGCCTCCAGCGACAAGCCCACCCGCGTCTCCGTCCCCCGCGTCAAGGACGCCGACTACACCCGCGAGGCGGCCGAGCAGCGGCGCGCCTTCGCGACCGAGCGGTCCGGCGCGGACCTGCAGCATGTCGGCAGCTACTCGTTCGACCCGGCGATCCTCAGCGGCAACGTCGAGCACTTCATGGGCGTCGCGCAGGTCCCGATCGGCCTGGCCGGTCCGCTGCTCGTCAACGGCGAGCACGCCCAGGGAGAGTTCTACGTCCCGCTCGCGACCGCGGAGGGGACGCTCGTGGCCAGCTACAACCGCGGGATGCGCCTGCTGCACGAGGCCGGCGGCGTGACGACGACGATCATGGCCGATCACATGCAGCGCGCCCCGGCCTTCCTCTTCCCCAGCGCCCGCGAGGCGCGGGCCTTCGGCGAGTGGCTCGTCGAGCACTTCGACGAGATCAAGGCCGCCGCGGAGACGACGACCACCACCGGCAAGCTGCAGGAGATCGAGCAGTACTCGGCCGGGCGCATGCTCTACACGCGCTTCAACTACACGACCGGGGACGCCGCGGGCCAGAACCTCACCGGCAAGGCGACGCAGGCCGCCTGCCAGTGGATCCGCGCGAACAACAGCACGATCGACCACCACTTCCTCGAGTCGAACTTCGCGACGGACAAGAAGAGCTCGCAGATCAACATGCTGCGCACGCGCGGCAAGCGGGTCATCGCGGAGGCGACGATCCCGAACGAGCTCTTCAACCGCGTCATGCGCTCCGACAGCGCGCTCATGTACCGCGCGCGGCAGGTGTCCAACCTCGGCGGGTTCATGTCCGGCGTCAACAACAACGGCGCGCACTCGGCCAACGGCATCACCGCGATCTTCATCGCCACCGGCCAGGACGCCGCGAACGTCGCCGAGTCGTCCGCCGCCTTCGTGTACGCCGAGCTGCGCGACAACGGCGACTACTACTTCTCGATCACGATCCCGTCGCTCATCGTCGCCTCCTACGGCGGCGGCACCGGGCTGGCCACCCAGCGCGAGTGCCTGGAGCTCATGGGCTGCTACGGCGCGGGCAAGGTCCGCAAGCTCACCGAGATCATCGCCGCGACGGTCCTCTGCGGGGAGCTGTCGCTCGGCTCGGCGATCGTCGCCGAGGAATGGGTGCAGGCGCACGACCTCTTCGGCCGCAACCGCCCCTAACCCGCCCGGACGCGGCGCTCGATGGCGAGCACGGCCGTGTCGTCGGCCTGCTCGCCCGTCTGGAAGTCGTCGAGCGCCGCCCGGATCGCCGAGACGGCGAAGGCGGCGCCCGTCGCGGGGGCCAGCGCGCCCTCCAGCCGTCCCTCGCCGAAGCGGTCGGCGCCCGCGCGGGCGTCCAGGACGCCGTCGGTGTAGACGACGAGCACGTCGCCGTCATGCAGCGGCACCTGCTCGGCGGTGAAGGTGGACTCCCACGCGCCCAGGAGCGGCCCCCAGCGCCCGACCGCGGTCACCTCGCCGTCCCGTCGCAGATACGGCTGCGGGTGCCCCGCACAGGTGATCGACGCCGACGCGCCGCCCCGGCCGTCCTCCTGCAGCAGCACGACGCAGACCGTGCACAGGGCCGGCTCGCTGCGCGGGACGAGCAGCCGGTTCAGGTGGGCGACCGCGCGCACCGGGTCGCCGAACGCCTCCCCGATCGCGCGCAGCGTGTGGCGGGCCTGGGCGGTCAGGGCTGCGGCCTCCGCGCCGTGACCGGCGACGTCCCCCACGATGACCATCCAGCCGCCCGGGACGGCGAACGCGTCGTAGAAGTCCCCGCCGACCCAGTTCTGCTCGCCGGCCGCGCGGTACATCGCCGCCATCGCGAAGCCCGGGACGTCCGGCAGCTCGTCGGGCAGCAGGCTCGCCTGCAGCGTCGCGGCGATGTGGGCTCGTTCCCCGTGCAGCCGGGCGTTCTGCACCGCGGTGCCCGCGCGGCGCCCGAGCTCCGTGGCGACCTCGAGGTCGGCCGCGGTGAACACGCGGCCGGACTCCGCGTTGACGAGCGTCAGGACCCCGATCGGCTTCGCGCCGGTCGGGGCCAGCGGCACCTGGATCGCGGAGCGCAGCCCGAGGGAGCGCAGGAGCTGCAGCTGCTCGGGGTCGGTGATCGCCTCCTGCAGCAGCTCGTCGGGGATGTCGGGCGTCAGCAGCCCGGGCCCGCCGCGCAGGATGTCGGCGTTGCCCCCCGTGGCGTCGGTCCGCTGCGCGTAGCGCTCGTCGTACTCGCGGGCGAAGCGCACCTTCGCCGGATCGACGTGGGCGACGGCGACCTGCCGGATGTAGCCGTGCTGGTCGGGCATCACGATCGAGCACCAGTCGGCGAGCTCGGGGACGAGCTTCGCGGCCAGCTCGCCGAGCGTCCGCGGGTAGTCCGTGGACGAGGAGAGGATCTCGCCCGCCTCGGAGAAGAGCCGCTGGACGAGCTGCGCCCGGCGCGTCTCGGTGATGTCCTCGGTCATGACGACGACCATGGCCAGCGAGCCGTCCGGGTCGAAGACCGGCCAGGCACTCGTGATCCGCCAGTACTCGCGGCCGGTGCGGCGGTTGATCGACCGCAGCGTCAGGGGCTCGGCCGACCGCGCCCCGGCCATCAGCCGGCGGTTGGGGTAGCGGTCCAGCGGGATCGGCCGGCCGTCCTCGCCGAAGACGTCCCAGTCGCGCAGCAGCTCGCCCGGGCTCGCCGCGACGACCTCCTGCGGCGAGGCGACCCCCAGCGCGTCCGCGGCCGCCTGGTTGGCGTAGACGACGCCGTGCCCCGGGCGCTGGATGAGCACCGCCGTCGACAGCGCGCCGACGACCGCCGCGACCTCGTCCCCCGCCCGGCCGTCGGCTCCCCGGACTCCGCCGGCGAGGCGGTCCAGACCGGCGTCCTGGACCGCGTCGGTCGAGCGGCGGGCGCTGAGGTCCACGACGACGCAGATCCACTCGAACGCGGCCGGGTCGGCCACCGTCGCGCCGATCAGCACGCGGACGCGCGTCCCGTCCCGCCGCAGGTACTCCTTCTCGAAGAGGTCGGCGGTGCCGCGCTCGCGCATCTGCGCCACGGCGGCGGCGTCGACGGGCGCCCACTCGGGGGGCGTCATCTGCGGCCACGGCGGCATCTCGTCGACGCTGTCGTAGCCGACCATCCGCAGGAAGGTGTCGTTCGCGTCGAGGATCCGCTCGCCGGTGCCCCGGATCAGGCCACCGAAGCCGGCGTCGGCGAGCACCTGCAGCCGGCGCAGCGGCTCCTCCAGCTCCCGGTGGGTCCGCTCACGCTCGGCGTGCATGCGCGCGTTGTCGATGGCCACCGCCGCCCGCTGGGCGAGCTCCTGCGCGAGCTCGACGTCGGCCGGGGCCAGCGCACGCGAGCTGACGTCCGTCACGAGCGTGAGGACGCCGAGCGGGCGGCCCTGCACGGTCAGCGGCAGGCTGGCCGTCGACCGCAGGGCAAGGGCCCGCAGGGCCGCCAGGTGCTCGTCGTCGACGGCGTCGACCTGCAGCAGCTCGTCGGTGACGGCCGGCAGGACGTGCGGCGTGCCGTCGCGCAGCGCGCGCCCGGCCCCGCCGAGGTCGTCCGAGGCGGGCGGGTACGCGGTCCGGATCGACCGCAGCGCGGCGGCCCGGTCGGGGTCGACGTGCTCCACGAGGCGCAGCTGCAGCCGGCCGTCGGCGTCGAGCTCCTCGAGCACGCAGCCGTCGGCGAGCGCGGGCACCGCCAGCCGGGCGATGCGCTCGAAGCTGTCGGCCTGCCCGAGGCCGTCGGTCAGCGTCTGGCCGGCCTGGGCGAGGATCCGCTGCTGGACCTCGGCCTGCTTCTCGGCGGTCAGGTCCTGCACGACGCTCACGGCCAGGCGGCCGTCGTCCAGCGGCGTGGACGTCGTGCGCAGCCACATCGTGCGCCCGGTCGCCCGGTCGACGGTGCGCGTGAGGCGCGTCCCGCCGTCGGCGCCGCGCAGCACCTGGCGGTGGGGCAGCTCGTCGAGGTCGACGGGGCGGCCGTCCTCGTCGGCCACGTGGAAGCGCCGGGCCAGCTCGCCGGGAGCCGACCGCAGGATGACCGCAGGGTCCTCGACCCCCATGAGCCGGGCCGCCGCCGCGTTGGCGTAGACGAAGCGCCCGTCGCGGTCGGCGACGGTGACCGCCTCCGACAGCGCCCCGAGGATCTGCGCCAGGCGCGACTGCGTGCGCCGCAGGTCGTCCACGAGCCGTGCGGTGGCCACGAGGCCGCCGGCCTGGGCCGCGACGCGCTCCAGGGTGGGGACGATGGCCTCGGGATCGCCGTGACGCCCGGCCACCGCGACCGATCCGACGGTCCGTCCGCCCGAGCGCAGCGGGACGGCGACCCACCAGTGCAGGCCGAGCCCCAGCAGCTGCGCGGCGCGGCCCTCGTCCGGGGACACGCTGCGCGCCCACGCCTCGTCGACGACCGTCACCTGCACGCGACCGTCCACCGCCGCCTGCACCGACGGCGAGCTGGACTGCGTCAGCGGGAAGTCCATGACCCAGGCCGTCGCATCCTCGTCGACCGTGCCGTCCGGGCGGGCGACGAGCGCGCCGACGCGCCGGCCGGTGCCGTCGGCGTCCAGCAGCGTCACGCTGCACAGGTCGGCCAGGCGCGGGACGAGCAGGCGGGCCAGCCCGCCGATGTCGCTGCCGGCGAAGCCGGCGTCGGCGCCGAGCTCGGCCAGCGCGTCGAGGATCTCGTCCAGGTCCTCGTGGCGGCTGCCGACGGGCGCTGTGAGGCCGGGGACGGCGAACACCATCCGCACCTCGGTGCCCGCGCCGCCCGGCCCTTCGCCGAGGTCGACCGTCGAGCAGAGCTTGCCGATCATCGGGACGCCCATCCCCAGGCCGGGCGAGTCCGGGCGCGGTCCCATGCCCCTGCCGTCGTCGATGACGCGGACCTCCAGGGCGTCGGCATCCGTCGTCGCGACGAGCTCGACCGTGCCGGCCTCGCGGCCGACGAAGGCGTGCACGACCGCGTTCGTCAGGGCCTCGCTGACGGCCAGGCGGACAGCCTGCAGGGGCACGTCGCCGACGCCGACGACCTGCGCCCATTCCGTCAGCTCACGCCGCAGCACCGGGACCGTGCCGGCGACCGCCGGGCGCCGGCGCCGGAACCGCCCGACCGACTCTCCCCCCTCGTCGACGACACCCTCCATGTGGCCGGAAGCCTACGTGACGGCCTCGTCCGCCGGGCGCGGCGGGGCGCCGCCTTCAGCCCGCGAGCGGGCCGCGCACGAACGCGTCCATGAGCAAGATCCGGGGCTCCGGCGCGGACACGTAGCCCGCGGCTTCGTGGACCGGGCGGGTGACCCGGGTCACCCGGTCCGACCAGTTGCCGTCGATCGAGGTGACCGTGGCCCCGTGGATGGCGACGACCACGCCGACGTGCTCGGGGAGGACGAGCAGCCCGCCGACCTGCGGCCGCCCGGACCAGCGGTGGACCTCGCGGGCCCAGCGGGCCAGCTCGCCTGCGGAGGAGACGCCACGGCCGCCGGGGCCGATCGGGTGACCGGCGGCGCGCTGCACCCAGGAGGCGAAGTACGCACACCACGGGCTGCCGGCGACGGCGCCCGTCGTCGCGGTGCGGTAGCGCCCGACGTCCGGCCCGCCGTTCGATCCCCGGGGGGCCTCGCCGCTGCCGCGTCGCAGCTCCGCGGTGGCGATGCGCGCGATGATCGGCCCAGCCGCCGACGGGGGACGCCGCGTCGCTGCCGCGGCAGCGCCTCCCGTGGGACCGCCGACGGCGAGCAGGACCGGGGTCAGGACGAGGACGGCGGCGCGCCGGCCAAGCCGGCCGGGCGTCCGGTGCAGGAGATCGAACGGCATGGCGGCGAGCGAGCGGCGGACCACGCGCCCTCCTGTCCTCGGCGGCGCACGCGGCGGCTGGAGCCCCCGGGTGCGCGCCCGCACCGGTGCGTCAGACGAAGGCGATGGCGTACAGCGTGAAGCAGAGTCCGAGGACCCCGGCCCCCACGCCGCCGCCGAGCAGCCAGTTCGCACCGGCGACGATCGACACCGAGGCCAGCACGATCGCGATCTGCAGCGCGCCGATCCCGATCTCGAGGTTCGAGTAGCGGTCGTCGGCGTGGGCGACCTTCTGCTCGAGCTTCTGCTGCTTGCGCGCGAGCTCGCGCTCGTCGGCGGCCAGCTGGGCCGCCTCGCGGGCGGCAGAGGACTTGGCGGCCTCCCGCGCCTGCCGCGCCGCCGGGCTGGTCTGGTCGGCGCCCAGAGCGTCGAGGAGGATCCCGTCGTTCTCGAGCGTCGTGCGGTGGTTGTCGAGCGACTGGTAGCGCGTCTGGACGGACGCCGAGGCGCTCTCGGTCGTGATGATCGTCTTCGTCGCCCGGTGGGCGCTGAGGTCGGCGATCGCGAGGATCGCCGCGAGGACCGCGATGAGGATCGCCGTCCACTTCGCACGGGCGCCGAGGGTCACGTGCCCATGGCCCTCGTGCGCGTGGATCTCCTCGATGCGCTCATGCGCGACGCGCGCGGCGGGTTCTGACATCGCAGGACCGTATCCCGCACGGCGGCGGCCCGGGGATCGCTCCCCGGGCCGCGGACCTGCTGCTCGGTTGCCGAGGCGGGTGCCTCAGCCCCTCAGCACTTGCTCGTGCTCTTCGCCGAGGCCTTGGTGCCGTCGGTGAAGGTGAAGTCGCCGGCGAACTGGTACTTGCCACGGGTGCAGCCGGTCGAGACGACGTACGGGGTCTTCTTGTACGTGGCGCTCACGACGGTCGCGAACTTCTGCAGCGTGATCTTGATGCCGAACTGGTCGTAGTACTTCTTCGGGATCGGCACGACGAGCTTCTTGCCGTACTTGCCCTTGTCGGACGAGAGCTTGGCGACGATCGTGCCGGTCGCGTCGAACTCGCCGGCGGGCGAGACGAGCTTCAGGATGAGCGTGTTGCTCGGGCCGTTGAAGGCGATGATCGCCGGGTTGGCCTTGATCGCCGACGCCCCGGTGCCGCCCTGGGCCTTGGCGGCCGAGCCCTTGTCGATGCTGACCTTCGAGCCCTTGGCGCAGCCCGTGCCCTTCGGCGTCGCGTTGACGACCGCGACGGTGCAGGTCGGGAACTTCGCGTTGTTGAACTTGAGGTTCTTGTCGAAGTGGATGACGGCCTTCGTCGTGCCGTAGGTCCCGTCGAGCGCCGGGTCCTTGGCGTTCGTGGTGGTCGTCACCGCGAGCTTGATCGCCTTGGGCTTGGCCTTCGTGCCCTTGGAGCCCGTCGTCTTGACGGTGAGGCCCTGGTTGACGTCGATCGCTTGAGCGATCGTGGCGCCGCCGAGCCCGATGGTGGCGGCAGCAGCGGTGCTGATGAGTACGGCCTTGCGCATGATCTCTCCTAGAGATTGGTTACCTAGGACTATGCCCCTCGCCAGGCCGGGTTTCGTGAGGAAACCGTGAGAGCGCAAGCGTGAGAACACCGTGAGAACGCAGGGGCTTTTGGCGATCCGCGTGCTCATGGGCCGACGGGATCCCGGCCTGCGGCGCCGGCCGTGCACGGCCTGACCGAGCGCTCAGGGCACGACGTGCAGCGTCACCCGCAGCATGCGGTCGGCGTAGCGCCCGTGCTTGCCCCACCGCGGCGGACCGTCCGTGTGCTCGCAGTGCGGGTCCTGGCCGCGGTCGTCGCCCAGCCGCGAGCTCGGCACCGTCGTCACGTAGCTGCACGACGGGCAGGCGAGGAAGACGCTCCCGCTCGCGGGCTCGATCTGCTCGGGGGACGCGGGGTCGCTCATCCCCACACCGTACGCCGTGCCACCGCCTCAGTGGCCGGCCGCTGCCCCCCGCCGGTGGGCGATCGCGACGACGACCGCGCCGACGGTGACGCCCAGGAGCGCGGAGGCCCCGGTGTTCGTGAGCCAGGCGGCCACGCCGCCGACGCCGCCGAGGGCGTCGTGCACGTCCTCCTCCAGGTGATGCACGGCGTCGTACGGGGCGGACACGCCGAGGTCGTCGAGTCCGACGAGCAGGATGTGCCCACCCACCCACAGCATCGCCGCGATGCCGACGGTCGACAGCACGCCGAGGACGACCGGCATCGCGCGTACGAGCCGCCGGCCGAACGCCGCCGATCCGCCTGTCCCCCGGGCGAGCGTCAGACCGACGTCGTCCATCTTCACGATCAGCGCGACGGCCCCGTAGACGAGCGCGGTGATGGCGACCGCGACGAGGGCGAGGATGACGGCCCGCGAGAGCAGCGCCTCGTCGGAGACCTCGTTCAGCGCGATGACCATGATCTCGGCCGAGAGGATGAAGTCGGTGCGGATGGCCCCCGCGACGAGCTGCTCCTCGTCCGGCGGCTCCGGCTCGGCGGCCTCGGCCCCGGCGTGCTCGTGGTGCCCCACGCGTTCCCACAGCTTCTCGGCGCCCTCGTAGCAGAGGTACACGCCACCGGCCATGAGCAGCGGCGTGAGGAGCCCGGGCAGCAGCTCGCTGAGCAGCAGCGCGGCGGGCAGGATGAGCAGGAGCTTGTTGCGCAGCGAGCCGCGGGCGATGCGGCGGATCATCGGCAGCTCCCGCTCGGGGCGGAAGCCCTGGACGTACCGCGGGGTGACCGCGGCGTCGTCGACGACGACGCCCGCGGCCTTGACCCCCGCCCGGCCCGCCCCGGCGGCCACGTCGTCGACCGACGCGGCCGCGGCGCGCGCGAGGACGGCGACGTCGTCCAGCAGGGCGGCCAGACCGCCGCTCACGATCGCTCCCCCGGGTGCGCGCACGGACACGGCGTCGGCGTCGGCAGGACGGGCGGCGGCTCGAGCATGGGCCAGCACAGGCTAGGCGTCGACGGCGACCGGCGCGCTGCCGCGACGGTCCGCCGCTCACGCTGCGATGATCGCTCACGTCGTGCATTGGTCGACCAGCAGCCAGAGCGTCCTCTTCGATCCGCCGGGGGGACGGGGCACCGGCCCGGGCCGCCTCGAGGTCATCTGCGGCTGCATGTTCTCCGGCAAGTCCGAGGAGCTCATCCGCCGCCTGATCCGCGCCGACTACGCGCGCATGCGGGTCCTGGCCGTCAAGCCGGCGATCGACGACCGCTACGAGACCGACGCCATCGCCTCGCACGCGGGACGCACCTGGCCGTGCGCGAACGTCCGCAGCGCCGGTGACATCGCGGCCCTCGCCGCCGAGCACCGCCCGCAGGTCCTCGGCATCGAGGAGGCGCAGTTCCTCGGGGACGACCTGCCCGAGCTCGTCCGACACCTGGCGGCGCGCGGCACGGTGGTCATCTGCGCCGGGCTGGACCTGGATGCCCTCGCCCGGCCGTTCGGGCCGATGCCCGCGCTCATCTGCGACGCCGAGCGCATCACGAAGCTCAGCGCCGTCTGCGTCCGCTGCGGGCAGGACGCCTGCCGCACCCAGCTGCTGCGCGACGGCGCCCCCGCCCCGTGGCAGGACGAGCCGCTCATCGTCGTCGGCGCCGCCGAGACGTACGAGGCGCGCTGCCGGGCCTGCCACGAGCTCCCGGGGGCCACAGGGTCCGCGGTCCGTGCCCGCCGCCGCCCCGTCGTAACGTCCGGCTCGCGGGTCCCGCGGTGATCTCGGCCCTCGACGCCGTCGCGCTCCTCGTCGGCGGGGTCGTCGCCGGCACGGTCGGCAGCGCCGGGGGGATCACCTCGATGGTGTCCTACCCCGCGCTCCTGGCGGTGGGCCTCCCTCCTCTCGGCGCCAGCGTGACCAACAGCGTCGCGGTGCTCGCCTGCTGGCCGGGCTCGGCGCTGGCGTCCCGGCCGGAGCTGCGCGGCCGCTCGGCATGGCTGCGCCGGTGGGCGCTGCTGGCGGCCGTCGGCGGCGGTGCCGGCGCGGCCCTGCTGCTCGTGACGCCGCCGGGCGTCTTCGAGCGCGTCGTGCCCCTGCTCGTGCTCGCGGCGTCCCTGGGCCTGATGGCCGAACCGCGGCTGCAGCGTCGCCGGCGGCGCCGCCCGCGGCAGGATGCCGGCACCCCGCTGCTGGCGGCCGGGGTCCTGCCGCTCTCGCTCTACAACGGCTACTTCGGGGCGGGCGCCGGGGTGATGATGCTGACGCTGCTCCTCCTGCTCGAGGATCCCGACCTGCCGAGGGCCAACGCGCTGAAGAACATGCTCGTCGGCGCCGCGTCGCTCGTCTCGGCCGCGATCTTCGCCTGCTCGGGCTCGACGACCTGGCCGGCCGTCGTGCCGCTGGCCGCCGGCATGCTCGCCGGCAGCGCCTGCGGCCCCCGCGTCGCGCGGCGGCTGTCGCCCGTCCTGCTGCGCCGCCTCATCGCGGCGCTCGGCGTCGCCCTGGCCGTGCAGCTCGCGCTCACGGCGTCCTAGCCCGGGCGGCGGCGGCTACTTGATCGCGTCGTAGACCTTGAAGAGCGGCAGGTACATCGAGATGACGATGAAGCCGACGATG
>CAZRLR010000120.1:0-11292 GCA_964600395.1 uncultured Conexibacter sp. | reverse complement strand
GGCGAAGGCCTGGGCCTTGGCGGACGTGCGCGTCCACACCCGCAGCTCGTGGCCCGCGCGCGCCAGGTTGGCGGCCATGCGCGAGCCCTTGATCCCGAGTCCGATGAAGGCGACGGTCATCGCCTGAGCCTACGACGCCCCCGCGGGGAATTGCGGAGCGCGACGCGCAGTGGCCCCGGATGGCGGGCGGGCGCCGCGTGTCGATGCTCCGTCCATGAGCACGCCCGACCTGACCCCCACCCACCAGCACGCCCCCGGCCGTGTCGCGGCCTGGCTGGGCGAGTTCGTCTACGTCACCGACCTGCTCGTCCTCGCGCTCGTCGCGGCGGCGGCCGTCATCGGCGGCCTCAACCCGCTCGACAGCCCCGTGCTCGTCGGCGTCCTCGTCTTCAGCGCGGTGGTGCTGCTCGGCCACCGCGTCTGGAACGCCGCGCACGCCGAGGCGCCCGGCGCCCAGCACGCCCGGCAGTCCGACCGCGAGCGCCGCGGCTTCTAGGACGCCCTAGACCACGGCCTCGTCGAGGCCGAGGCGGTGGGCGACGCCCGCTGCCTCGGTGCGGCTGCGCACGTCGAGCTTGGCGAGGATCCGCGACACGTGGACGCTCGCGGTCTTCTCGGCCATGAAGAGCGTCGCGCCGACCTCGCGGTTCGTGGCCCCGGCGGCGACGAGCGCGAGCACCTGGCGCTCGCGCTCGGTCAGCCCGAACGGATCCTCCGCCGCGTCCGGTGCGGCGCCGTCGTCGTCGGCGGGGGCAGGCGCGGCGTCCTCGGGGCCGGGGCTCGCCGTGTCCGTCCGCAGGCGGGCGCGGGCGATGAGCGACCGCAGCTCGGTCGCGACGGGCACGGCGCCGAGGCCCTCCACGGCCTCCAGCAGCGCGCTGGCGTCGCGCGCGGCCCGCTCGCGGTCCCCGGACAGCACCCGGGCCTCGATCGCCCGCAGGGCGCACTGCGCGGCCGGGTAGGGGCGGCCCACGGCCTGCCATGCCGCCGCCGCCTGGTCCCAGGCGGCGGGGTCGTCGGCGCGGATGGCGCGGCCGTACTCCGCCCCGGCGGTGAGCCAGTGCGCGCGCTCGACCGGGCGCCCGCCGCCGTCCTCGTCCTCGACGGCCGCGGTGATGCGCTCCAGCAGCGATCCGGCGCGCTCCATCGCCTCGGCGGCCTCCAGCGGCTGGTGCAGGTCGCGGGCGTGCTGGGCGAGCTCGGCCTCGACGCGGACGCCGGTGGCGGCCAGCAGGACGATGCGGTGCACGTCGTCCGTGCAGAACTCGATCCGGTCCAGGCCCTCGACGACGGCGGCGCGGGCCGCCGGCAGATCGCCACGGGCGATCGCGGTGTCCGCCAGCAGCGCGTAGAGGACCGCGATGAACTGGGGCTCCTGGGAGTCGCGGGCGCTGCGGACGGCCCGGTCCAGGTGCTCGGCGGCGACGTCGTAGCGGCCGCGGACGAGCGCGAGCTCGGCGTGGCGCAGGCGCACGTTCAGCAGCGCGGTGCCCTGGTGGCGCAGCCCCAGCTCCTGCAGGCGGGCCTCGGCCTCGGCCCAGCGCCCGGTGGCGATCTTCACCTCCGCGTCGCTCGTCATGAGCCACGACCAGTGCTGGCCGAGGGCTTCGCCTTCCTGCAGCGCGGCCTCGGTGACGGCGATGGCCTCGTCGCTGCGCCCGGCCAGGTGCAGGACGTCCGCGAGGTTGACCGCGGCCCGGGCCAGGTCGCCGACCTTGCCGCTCGCCCGGCCGATCGCCTCGGCCTCGCGCAGCGCCCGCGCACCGGCCTCGACGTCGCCGAGCGCGGCCCGGGCGACGCCGACCGCGTTCAGGGCGCTGGCCTCGGCCCGTGGGGTGTCGGTCTCCCGGGCCAGCAGGGCCGCCGCCTCGCCGGCCTCGGCGGCCTCGCGGTAGCGCCCCATGAGCATGAGGAAGCGCGCCTTCAGCGCCAGGCGCCAGGCCCGGTGCGCGGACGGGCCGGGCGGCAGGAGGGCCATCGAGGACTCGAGCAGGCTCAGCGTGTCGCGCTGCTCGTTGAGGTTCCAGCGGGCGCGGGCGAGCTGGGCGGTCAGGTGCGAGGCGAGCACCGGATCGCTGTCGCCGACGAGCTCGAGGGCCCTCGCCAGCAGCGTGCCGGCGCGGGCGTTGTCCCCGACGCTGATCGCGGCCCGGGCCGTGCGCCACAGCAGCTCGGGCTGCGTCGTGCCGACGAGCTGCGCGGCGTCCGGGACCCGGTCCCAGAGCTCCAGCGCGTGCTCGAGGAGGCGCATCGCCTCGCCGGAGGCGTGGACCTCCTCGGCCGCGTCGGCGGCGCGGACGGCCGCCCGCAGCGCCGCGGGCTGGTCGCCGGCCTGCCGGAAGTGGTGGGCGACGGCCGCGGTGCGGAAGGCGCGGTTGCCGGAGGTCTCGCCCGCCTGCAGCGCCTGCGCGAGCGTGAGGTGCAGGTCCGCGCGCTCGCCCGGCAGCAGGTCGTCCCCGACCGCCTCACGCAGCAGCGCGTGGCGGAAGCGGTAGCGCTCGTCGTCGTCGACGGTCAGGATCTGCGCGGCGATCGCCTCGCGCAGCGCGCTGTGCATCTCGCGTCCGGAGACGGCGGCGCACGCCGCGAGGGTCTGGTGGTCCACGCTGCGCGCCACCGCGACGAGTCGCAGCAGCTCCTGCGCGTCCTCCGACAGACGCTGGACGCGGACCATGAGGGCGTCGCGCAGCGTCGGCGGCAGCCCGCCGCGCCCGTCCGGGCCGGCCGCCAGCAGCTCCTCGGTGAAGAGCGGGTTGCCCTCGGTCCGGCGGTGCATCCGCGTCAGCAGGTCGTCGTCGGGCGGCGCGCCGAGGATGTCGGCGAGCTGCAGGGCCAGCTCGTCCCGGTGCAGTGGCTCGAGCTCGATCCGCGTCGTGCGGGTGTCGCGTTCGAGCTCGGCCAGCAGCGGGCGCAGCGGGTGGCGGCGGTGCAGCTCGTCGGGGCGGAAGCTCCCGACGACGAGCACGCGCTCGCGGCACAGGTTGACCGAGAGGAAGCGCAGGAAGGCACGCGTCGAGGTGTCGGCCCAGTGCAGGTCCTCGAGGATGAGGATGACCGGGACGGTCGCCGCCAGGACGTCGACGAGCTCGAGCAGGGCCTCGAAGACACGGGCCTGCGGGGAGGGCGCCGACGGGCCGCCCGTCGCGTCGTCGAGGCTGGCGCGGTGACCACGCGCCAGCGACGGCGCCAGCGCCGCCAGCGCGTCGCGCGTCGTGGCCGGCAGCGCGTCGAGGACCGGGTCCCCGGCGCGGGCCATGGGGCGCAGCGCGCCGACGAGCGGGGCGTAGGGCAGCTCGCCCTCGCCGAGGGCCAGGCAGTCCCCGGCCAGGACGCGCGCCCGGCCGTCCGCCCGGACGCGCCGGATGAGCTCGTCGAGCAGGCGCGTCTTGCCCAGGCCGGGCTCGCCCGCGAGGAAGACGAACGACGGGCGGCCGTGGGCCGCGTCCTGCAGCGCGGCCTCAAGCTGCGCGAGCTGCGTGTCGCGGCCCACGAGCGAGCGGGCCATCATGCGCGTTGCCACGTCGCCAGTATCGCTGGCCGAGCCGACGGCGTGGGCCGTGCGGGGCGGCGTGCTCGGCCGCGCGGCGGAGCGCGTCGTCGGCGCGGGCGGCGGCGAGGTGGAGGTGGAGGTCGGAGTGCATGCGGGGGTCCTTTCGCGGGGGGTGGACGGCACGGACTCCATGGTGCGCCTCCGTCGGTCCGCGCACATCGGGCACTCGCAGCCTCCTGCGACCCGCGACCCCTTACCCGCCGGGACCTCCCGGACCGGGAGGCCTTACCCGCCCGTGTCGGGGCCGTAGCCGCCGCCGCCGGGCGTCTCCTGTCGTAGGCGTTCGCCCGCCCGCAGCGGCCCCGTGGCCTTGCCGTCGAGCACCGTCTCGCGGCCGTCGGCGCCGGTCAGGACGGTCCGCCCGGGCGTGCCGTCCGCGCCCCCGGCGGCCCCCGGCGGCGCGTGCCGGCGCCGCTCCCCGATGACGCTGAACGTCATGTCGCGCAGCGCCTGCAGCTCGCGCACGACGCCGTCCCCGCCCCGGTGGGCACCCGCCCCGCCGCTGCCGGGGCGCAGCGCGTAGCGCGTCACCCGCACCGGGAACTCGAGCTCGAGCGCCTCGACCGGCGTGTTGAGCGTGTTCGACATCGCCACGTGCAGGCCGGACGGCCCGTCGGCGTCGGCGCTCGCGCCCTGCCCGCCGCCGACGGTCTCGTAGTACGTGAAGGTCTCGTCGCCGAGCGTGAGGTTGTTCATCGTCCCCTGGCCCGCGGCGTGGCCGAAGGCGCCCAGGACGAGGTCGGCGACGCGGGAGGACGTCTCGACGTTGCCGGCCGCGACCGCCGCGGGGGCGTGGGCGTCCAGCAGCGTCCCGGGCTCGGTGACGACGCGCAGCGGCCGCAGGACGCCGGCGCACGGCGGGATGTCCGGATCCGTGATGACCCGCAGCGCCAGTAGGCAGGCCGACACGGTGACCGCCCGCGGGCAGTTGAGGTTGCCGGCGTCCTGCCGGGCCGACCCGCTGAAGTCGAGCGTCAGCTCGTCGCCGCGGACGGTCGCGGCCAGCCGCAGGACGAGGTCGTCGCCGGACCGGGCCTCCAGGACGTCCTCGGCCTGCCGCACGCCGTCCGGAAGGGCCGCCAGGCGGGCACGGGTGCGACGCTCGGCGTAGTCCTGCACCGCGTCGGTCACGGCCCGCAGCGTGTCGGCGCCCAGGGCGGCGGCGAGCTCGCGCAGGCGCCGCGCACCGGTCCGGTTGGCCGCCAGCTGGGCGGCGAGGTCGGCCCGGCGCTGCTCCGGCTGGCGCATCCGGGCGGCGAGGTCGTCGACGAGCGCCTCGGTCAGCTCGCTCGGGGGGATGACGACCCCCTCCTCGTGCAGCGTCGTGGAGTCCGCCGGCATCGAGCCGGGGACGAGCGCGCCGACGTCGGCGTGATGCGCGCGCGTGGCGGCGAAGCCGAGCAGGCGGGCGTCCGCGTCGTCCGTCGCGAAGACCGGCGTGACGACGGTGATGTCCGGCAGGTGGGTGCCGCCGGCGTACGGGTCGTTGAGGATCCACGCGCGGCCTGGGGCCTGCGGGCGGTCCCGCACGGCGGCGACCGAGGCCGGCATCGCCCCGAGGTGCACCGGGATGTGCTCGGCCTGCATGACCATCTGCCCGTCGGGGTCGAAGAGCGCGGTGGAGCAGTCGTGGCGCTCCTTGATGTTCGCCGAGTGTGCGGCGCGGATGAGGACCGCCCCCATCTCCTCGCACGCCGCGCGCAGCGCGCCGACGGTCACCTGCAGGACGATCGGGTCCACGTCGCTCATGCCGGGGCCTCCGTGTCGTCGCCGCGCTCGGCCAGCAGCCAGCCACCGGTGTCGTGCGTCACGCGCCACCCCGCCGCCAGCGCGAACGTCGCGCCGTCCAGCCGGATCGTCGCCGGGCCGACCGTGCCGGCGCGCGGACCGTCCCCGCCGGGCCCGTCGGCGAGCGTGACGCCGGGGCCGGGGGTGCGGCGGGTACGGCGGACGGTGACGACCTCCACGCCGGTGTCGTCCTCGGGCGCGAAGCCGTAGCGCTCGGCGTGCGCCGTCCGCAGCGCCTGCGCGACGGCGGCCGGCTCGGGCGGGACGCCCGCGAGCTCGAGCTCGTGCGACTGGCCGCGGTAGCGCGCGGACCAGACGACCTCGTGCCAGCCGCCGTCGGGGTCGGCCGCGTCGCGCAGGGCGGCGGCGGTCAGGTCGTCGCCGCGGAGCATCACCGTCCGGGCCTCGTCGCGGCGGTGGTCGGCGGCCGCCAGCCCGAGCGCGCTGAGGACACCCGCGGCGGTCGGGACCATGACGCGCCGCATGCCGAGCGCGGTGGCCAGCGCGCAGGCGTGCAGGCCGCCGCCTCCGCCGAAGGCCAGGAGCGTGAAGGTCCGCGGGTCCACGCCCTGCTGGACGGTCATGACGCGCAGCGCGCCGAGCATCTCGGCGTCGGCGACGGCGACGATGCCGCGGGCGACGGCGTTCACGTCGTCCATCCCGAGCGGGGCGCAGAGCGTCGCGACGGCGGTGCGGGCGGCCGCCACGTCGACGGGGATCCCGCCGGGCAGCTCCCCGCCCACGGAGCCCAGCACGGCGTGCGCGTCGGTCACCGTCGGGGCGCTCCCGCCGCGGCCGAAGCACGCCGGTCCGGGTCGGGCGCCGGCGCTCCGGGGGCCGACGCGCAACGCGCCGCCCGGATCCACCCACGCGATCGATCCTCCGCCGGCGCCGACGGGGTGGATGTCGACCATCGGCAGCGCGAGGTGGCGCCCGGCGACCTCGCGGCCGGGGGCCTGGCGGACCTGCCCGTCCTGCACGACGCACACGTCGCAGGAGGTGCCGCCCATGTCGAAGCAGACGAGGTCGGTCAGGCCGCTCTCGCGGGCCAGCAGCTGGGCGGCCGCCGCGCCACCGGCCGGACCGCTGAGGACGGTGAAGACCGCGTGCGCAGCGGCGGTCGCTGCGTCCGTCAGCCCGCCGCTGGACTGCATGATCGACGGCTCGGGCAGGCCGCGCCCGCGGCTGCGCCGCCCCAGCGCGCCCAGATAGGCGGCCAGCAGGGGGGAGAGGGCGGCGTCGACCTCGGTTGTCGTGAAGCGCTCGGCCTCGCGGAAGGTCCCGACCGTCTCGTGCGAGAGCGAGAGGTGCACGTCGTCGCCCAGTCGCGCCCGCAGCGCCCGGCCGAGCGCCTGCTCGTGCGCGGGGTGGCGGTCGGCGTGCAGCAGGCAGACGGCGACGGCCTGGACCCCGAGCGCGGCGACGGCCTCGGCGGCCGTGCGGGCGACGGCGTCCGTCAGCGCGAGCAGCACCCCGTCCGGGCCCATGCGCTCGGCCACCGGCACCCGGCGGGCGGGCGGGACGAGCGGCGCGGGCCGGTCGGCCTGCAGGCGGTAGAGCGACGGCCGGGCCTGGCGGCCGAGGGCCACGACGTCGGTGAAGCCCTCGGTGGCGACGAGCGCCGTGCGGGCGCCGGCGCCCTCCAGCAGGGCGTTCGTCGCCACGGTCATCCCGTGGGCGAACGCGGTGACGTCCCCGGGCCCGGCCCCCGCCAGGGTCAGGACCGCGTCGATCGCCGCGAGCACCCCGGTCGACTGGTCCTCGGGGGTGCTGGGCGCCTTCGCCGTCCAGACGTGACCGTCGGCGACGAGCACCGCGTCGGTGAACGTCCCGCCGACATCGACTCCGAGCAGCATGAGCGCGCCAGCGTACCCCCGCCGGCGCGCGGTCCTCGTCCGCCGCGTGCGTCAGGCGGCGATGGCCGTGACCTCGCAGGCCTCGGTCTCGGCGAGGTGCTGGTGCGAGGGGCAGTAGCCGTTGCGCGGCAGCGGCTCGCGCTGGCAGGCCGTCCCGCGGCGCGTCGTCGCGCGGCACTGCAGCGGGTTGCCGTTGGCGTCGTAGCCGTGGCGCGGCTGGCGCTCGAGCCACTCCTCGGCGCAGCCGACGTAGCGCTGGACGACGAGCCAGACCCGGGCCTGCGCGCTCATCGGGAAGAACGGGCGGATGTCGGCGAACAGCGTGCGTGCCGGCTTGGCGAAGTAGTGACGGTCGGTGGACAGCCGCTCCATCGTCGCCTCGCAGGCCTTCAGCACCGCCTGGTGGCCGTTGCGCCCGGCGGGGGAGACATCGCTGATGTCCCGCGCCAACTCCCGGTAGATCGCCCTGCTGAACTGGTACATGACGTGACCCTCCCTCGTGGAATCATCTCACCGAAGCCTCCCTGCCCAGGGTTGCCCGACTCGTGCGGAGTATTCGGACCCTGTGTGAATGCCTCAACGATGCGAATGTTGAGTTCGCGTTAACGTGTGAGATGGATCACCCATCGGCAGGGATCCCACGGACCTGCGTCACGGCCCCTGGCGCGGTCTGTCAGCGCCAGAGCTCGGAGGCCGGGGGGTCCTCGCCCCGCACCACCGCGTGCCGGCCGTCGAGGGCCGGGTCCGTCTCGGGGAAGTCGCTGCGGCGGTGGGACCCGCGGGTCTCCTCGCGCAGCAGCGCGCAGCGCGCCACCAGCCGGACGAGCGGATGCTCGTCGTCGAGCAGCGTCTGGAGGCCGTCGCGAGTGCGTTCGATGCCGGCGTACCGCCACAGCGACTCCTGCGAGGCCCGCGACGGGCGCTGGATCGGCTGCGCGGCCGGGGGCGCCACGGTCGCGTCGGCGTCCGGCTCGCGCAGGCCGGCCACGGCGGCGCGCCGGCCCCAGACGAAGCACTCGCTCAGCGAGTTGGAGGCCAGGCGGTTGGCGCCGTGCAGGCCGGTGCACGAGGACTCGCCCACCGCGTAGAGCCCGGGGACGGACGTGGCGCCGTCCAGGTCGGCGACGATGCCGCCCATGACGTAGTGCGCGGCCGGGGCGACGGGGATGCGCGTCGTCGCCGGGTCCAGGCCCGACTCGCGCTGGGCGCCGACGACGTTCGGGAAGTTCGCCATGTCCACGCCGGTCATGTCGAGGTCGACGTGGGTCGTCCCCTGCTCGCGCATCTTCTCGAAGACCGCGCGCGAGACCTCGTCGCGCGGCGCGAGCTCCTCGACGAAGCGCTCGCCGTTGGCGTCGTGGAGGGTGGCGCCGTCCCCGCGGATGGCCTCCGTGACGAGAAAGCCCTCGCGGCCCTTGATGCCGGTCACCGCGGTCGGGTGGAACTGGACGAACTCGAGGTCCGCCAGCGCGGCGCCCGCCGCGTGGGCGAGCAGCATCCCGATGCCCAGCGAGCCCGGCGGGTTCGTCGTGCGCGCCCACAGCGCCGCGGCGCCGCCCGTCGCCAGGATCGTCGCACGGGCGCGGATCGCCCGGCCGTCCTCGAGCACGACGCCGAGGCAGCGCCCGCCCGAGGTCCACACGCCCGCGGCGCGCGCGGGCTCCAGGACGGTGATGCGCGGATCCTCGGCGACGACCGCGCTGAGCTGGCGCACGACACGCCGTCCCGTCGCGCTGCCGCCCGCGTGGGCGACGCGGCGGCGGGAGTGGCCGCCCTCCAGGCTGAGGGCCATGCGGCCGTAGCGGTCGGCGTCGAAGCGGACGCCGAGGCGCTCGAGGTCGGTCACCGCGTGGGGCGCCTCGCGCACGAGGACGTTCGCCGCGCTCAGGCGGACGGCCCCGCGGCCGGCGACCTCGGTGTCGTGGCGGTGGATGTCCGGCGAGTCGTCCTCGGCCAGCGCGGCCGCCAGGCCGCCCTGTGCCCAGTAGCTCGCCGTCTGCGCCAGCGGGGTGGCCGCGACGAGGATGACCCGGGCCCCGTCGGCCGCCGCGGTGAGGGCGGCGTAGAGGCCCGCGCCGCCCGCGCCGACGACGACGATGTCGCACTGCGCTGGGGTGTCGTCCCGGGAGGTGATGGCGGTAGCGTAGCCCTGTGACCTCCGGCGTCCTCTTCCGCCACGACTCCTCGCTCCTGCACGACACGGGCTCGGGCCATCCGGAGCGGCGCGCCCGCATCGTCGCGCTGACCGACGCCCTCGACGCGCTCGGGTGGCTCGGCTACGCGGTGCGCGAGTCGCCGGCGGCCACGGCCGAGCAGGTCGCCGCGGTGCACCCGCCGCGCTACACCGACGCGCTGCAGGCGCTGTGCGCCGACGGCGGCGGCTGGATCGACGGCGACACCGTCACCTCCGCGGACTCCTACCGGGCGGCCGAGCACGCCGCGGGCGGCGCCTGCGCGCTCGTCGACGCGCTGCTCGGCGGCGAGGCCCGGGTGGGCGCGTCGCTGCACCGGCCGCCGGGGCACCACGCGGAGAAGGCGCGGGCGATGGGGTTCTGCCTGCTGAACGCCGTGGCGGTCGCCGCGCAGCACGCCGTGGACGCCCACGGGGTGCGGGTCCTCGTCTTCGACTGGGACGTGCACCACGGCAACGGGACGAACGACATCTTCCACGCCGACGACCGCGTGCTCTTCTGCTCGGTCCACGAGTCGCCGCTGTACCCCGGGACGGGGCCGGCGTCCGACGTCGGGTCCGGCGCCGGGCTGGGCCACACCGTCAACCTGCCGGTGCCCGCGGGCTCGGGGGACGAGACGTTCGTCTCGCTCGTCGAGCACGTCGTCGTGCCGCTCTTCGCGTCCTTCGCGCCCGGGCTCGTGCTCGTGAGCGCCGGCTTCGACGCGCACGCCGACGACCCGCTGGCCGACTGCGAGGTGACCGACGCGGGCTACGCGCGGATGGCCCGGGCGCTGGCGGACGGCGCGGCGGCCGTCGGCGCGCCCCTGGGTATCGTGCTGGAGGGCGGCTACGACCTCGGGGCGCTGACGCGCGGGCTCACCGCGACGCTCGAGGCGCTGCGCGAGCCGCCCGCACCGGCCGGCGAGGCCCGGTCCACGACGGACGTCCACGCGCTCGCCGCCGAGGCGCGCGGGCGCCTCGCGCGCCACTGGCCCTCGCTCGCCGCGGACGGGGTCACCCCGTGAGCGAGGGCGGCGACTACAGCCAGCGGCGCTTCACGCTGGCCCCGAACGCCACCGAGGTCCTGCTCGTGCGGCACGGCGCGACGGTCGACCACGTCCCCGGAGTCCCCTTCCCGCTCTCGGAGGAGGGGCACGGCGACCCGCCGCTCTCGCCGCTGGGGCACGAGCAGGCCGCGGCGGCGTGCGCGCGCCTGGCGCAGGACCCGCCCGACCTGCTGGCGGTCACGACGCTCGTGCGGACCCACGAGACGGCGGCGCCGCTGATCGCCGCGACCGGGCTGCAGCCCCTCGTCGTCCCCGAGCTGCGCGAGGTGCACCTCGGCGACTGGGAGGCGGGGGAGTGGCGCGTGCGGATGGCGACCGGTGACCCGATCGCGATGCGCGTGCTCACCGAGCAGCGCTGGGACCTCATCCCCCGCGGGGAGCGCGACGAGGACTTCGCGGCGCGCGTGCGCGCCGGGGTGCGGAAGGTCGCGGCGGCCGCGGGCCTGGGCCGCCGCGCCGTGGCCGTGGCGCACGGCGGGGTCATCGGCGAGCTGTGCCGCCAGGCCACCGACAGCCGGCCGTTCGCGTTCGTCTCGCCGGAGAACGGCTCCTTCACCCGGCTCGTCGTCTGGGAGGACGGCGGCCTCACCCTGCAGGGCTTCAACGACGTCTCGCACCTGTAGCGCCGCGCGGCGCGTCAGGGGGACGGCGGGACGGGCGGGACCACCCCGGTGCTCGTCCCGGGGGTGAGGGCGTCCGGGGCGGCGCCCGTCGTGGTCGTCGGCGCGGCCGGCGCCGTGGTCGTCGCCGGCGGCGCAGTCGTCGCGGGCGGTGCCGTCGCGGTGGCCGGCGGCGTCGTCGCGGCCGGGGCGGGGGCCGGCGCGGCGGTCGTCGGCGGGGGCGTCGTGGCCGTCGTGC
>CAZRLR010000119.1:0-11300 GCA_964600395.1 uncultured Conexibacter sp. | reverse complement strand
CCACGGCTGCCCGAGGCCGCGCGCGGACTGCGCGACGAAGCTCAGCGCCTGGACGGAGGCGCGGGCGAGATCGTCGCGGGCCTGCTCGTCGGAGATGTCGATGACGGGCTTGTAGCCGTACTCGGGGGCGAGCATCGCCAGCGCGCTCTGCACGTCGACGCGATGATCACCCGAGCGGACGAGGAGCGGGTGCGGCTCGGCGGGCGCCAGACCCGGCTCGAAGCTGCCGTCCACGAGCAGGCCCCAGACCTTCTCGTAGGAGACCTTGCCCACCAGGTCCTCGATGTCGACGCCGCGATACCGCAGCGCGCCACCCTCCTTGTCGGGCTCGGCGATGGTCGTGGCGAAGGCGACGACGCCCTCAAGCCCGCTCTGTACGTCGCTGGTGTCGATCGTGCTCATGGTGCCCCCGAGCCTACCGTTCCGGCGCTCGCGCTCCCGCTCCAGGGCACCTGCTTCTCCGGATGGTCGCCTGCTCGGCGCCACGACGGTCTACCCTCGCGGGCGATGGACACCACCGCGAGCCTCACGACCCGCCCGGCGACGTCCGACGACGTGGATGCGATCCTCTCGATCTGGGAGCTCGCGGCGATGGCGGCGCACGACGGGCTCGACAGCCCGCGCCGCGCGCGGCTGGGCGCGCACCTGCGCTCCTCGCTGCGCCATCCGCGCACGGTCGTGCTGTGCGCCGTCGAGGGGGACCGCCTGCTGGGCTACCTCACCGCCCACGTCGACGTGCACCCGACGATGGACGGCGCGGTCGGCGTCGTCGACGAGCTCTTCGTCCACCCGGCCGCCCGCCGTCGCGGGGCCGGCCGGGCCCTGCTGGCCGACGCCGCCGCGCGTCTGGACGCCAAGGGCGTGCAGGGGGTCCGCACCGAGCTGCACCCCGCCGACGACGACGCGCGGGCGTTCGCCGTGGCCGTCGGCTTCGCGCCCGGGGCCCAGCTGTGGCACCTCGACGAGACGCGCCGCTGACCGGGATGCGCCGCATCGGCCTGCTCGGCGGCATGAGCTGGGAGTCGACGGCCGTCTACTACCGCCTCCTCAACGAGGGCGTCCGGCGGCGGCGCGGCGCGCTGCACTCCGCCGACCTCGTCCTGCGCTCGGTCGACTTCGCGACGATCGAGCCGCTGCAGCGCGAGGACCGCTGGGACGAGGCGGCCGCGGCGCTCGCCGGCGAGGCCCGGACCCTCGAGACCGCGGGCGCGCAGCTGCTCGTCCTGTGCACGAACACGATGCACAGGGTCGCCCCCCAGATCCAGGCCGCGATCGGCATCCCGCTCGTCCACATCGCCGACGCGACCGCCACGGCGGTGCAGGCGGCCGGCCTCTCGCGGGTCGGCCTGCTCGCCACGGCCTACACGATGGAGCAGGACTTCTACGTCGGGCGCCTGCGCGACGAGCACGGCCTCGACGTCCTCGTCCCGGACGCCGAGGACCGGGCGACGGTGCACCGCGTCATCTACGACGAGCTCTGCGTCGGCGTCGTGCGCGACGCCTCGCGGCAGGCCTACCGCGAGGTCATCGGCCGGCTCGTGGCCCGCGGCGCGCAGGGCGTCCTGCTCGGGTGCACCGAGATCGACCTGCTCGTCGGCGCGCCCGACAGCCCGGTCCCGGTCTTCGACACGACGGCGCTGCACGTCGAGCGCGCCCTCGCGCTCGCCCTGCCGGGTTAGGCTCGCGCCCATGCCCGACGCCACCGCCGCCGACCTGCTCTTCCGCCCCGTCCACGAGCTCGCGGGGATGGTCCGCGACGGCGCGATCTCCGCCCGCGAGCTCGTCCAGACCTCCGTCGACCGCATCGACGCGCTGAACCCCGAGCTCAACGCGTTCGTCGACGTCTTCGCCGAGGACGCGCTGGCCGAGGCCGACGCGATCGAGCCCGACGACGGGCGGCCGTTCGCCGGCGTCCCGATCGCGATCAAGAACAACCGCTCGATCGCCGGCCGGCGCCTGACCTTCGCGGCCGAGCTCATGGGGGACTTCGTCGCCCCGCGCGACCACAACGTCGTCGCGCGCCTGAAGGCCGCGGGCTTCGTCATCGTCGGCTCCACGACGCTGCCCGAGTACGGCATCCTGCCCGTCACCGAGACGGCGCGCTTCGGCGCCACGCGCAACCCGTGGGACCCGACGCGTACCCCGGGCGGGTCCAGCGGCGGCTCGGCGGCGGCCGTCGCGTCCGGGATGGTCCCGATCGCGCACGCCAACGACGGCGGCGGCTCCACGCGCATCCCCGCCGCCTGCTGCGGCCTCGTCGGCCTCAAGCCCCAGCGCGGGCGCATCTCCCTCGCCCCGGAGCTCGGCCACCAGTTCCTCGTGCAGGACGGCGTCCTCACGCGCAGCGTCGCGGAGACCGCCGCGCTGCTGGACCTTCTCGCCGGCCCGGTCCTCGGCGACGCCACCTGGGCGCCGCCGCCGGCCGAGCCGTTCGCCGTCCAGGCCGCCCGCGAGCCCGGGCGCCTGCGGATCGCGCTGACGCTCACGACCCCGCTGCCGGACACGCCGCTGGACCCGGTCTGCGCCCAGGCCGCCCGCGACGCGGCGCAGCTGCTGGAGTCCCTCGGCCACGAGGTCGTCGAGGTCGACGCGCCGTGGCAGATCCCCGGCCTGCTGGACCTCTTCACCGCGTCCTTCGGCCCGGCGCTGACGATGCAGATGGCGTTCGCGGGCATGGTCAACGGTCGGGAGGTGACGCAGGACAGCATGGAGCCGTTGAGCTGGGCGATGTGGGAGCGCTGCCGGGAGCTGACCGCGACGAACGCCGCGCTCGCCGACGCGCAGCTGCAGGGCCTGGCGCGCATGCTCGTGGAGTGGGTGGCGGGCTTCGACGCCGTCCTGACCCCGTCGCTGGCCGAGGCACCGGTGAAGCTCGGGACGATCGACGCGCGCTCGGCGGACCCGATGGCCGACTTCGCGCGCTCCGGCGCGTTCACGCCGTACACCGCGCTGAACAACGTCACCGGCGCGCCGGCGATCAGCCTGCCGCTCTTCGCGCGCCCCGAGGGCGACGCCGACGTCGGCCTGCCGCTCGGGGTCCAGCTCATCGGGCAGCCCGCGGGCGAGGGGCCGCTGCTCGCGCTCGCCGCGCAGCTGGAGGCCGCCGCGCCGTGGGCCGCGCGCCGGCCGGCCCTCGCGGGCTGAGGCCGCGCCTCAGCCCGCGCCGAGCACGACGGCCATGCGCTGCGGGACGACGCTGAGCGCCTCGGCGTGCGCGGTGCCGTGGCGCGTCGTCAGCGCGACCTGCAGGAGCTCGACCTCGTCCCACGTCACCGGGGTGCGCGACTTGGCGAGCGTCTCGGCCAGGCGCAGGGCGCGCGAGGTCACCGGGCTGGGGACGCGCAGCAGCGGCCGGTCGCGCCCGGCCGCGCGCAGGATCGTCCGCGCCGCCTCGGCGGCGCTCAGCGTGTCCGGGCCGGCGAGCTCGTGGCGGGCCGCCGCGACGCCGGCGGCGGGCGGCGCCTGCACGATGCGCAGCAGGCACTCGGCCACGTCGTCGGCCCAGATCGGCTGGGACCGGGCGCGGCCGTTGCCGGGGAACGGGACGGCGGGCCCGAGCGCGACCCGGCCCAGCAGCGTGGCCCAGCGGTCGTGCGGCGCGTAGACGAGCGACGGGGCGACGATGGTGTGGCGCAGGGACGAGTCCGACACGGCCTGCTCGGCGAGCGCCTTGGCGCGCAGGTAGCGCGTGCGGTTGTGCAGCCCGGCGCCGAGGCAGCTGACGAAGACGAAGTGCTCGACGCCCGCCCGCTCGGCGGCCTGCACCATCCGCCACGTCGCGATGCCGTTGAGCTCCTCGATCGAGCCGGCGGGCTGGTCGCGGACGGAGCCCGCGACGTGCACGACGGTCTTCACGCCGCGCAGCGCGTTGCGGAAGGACGGCGGGTCCGTCAGGTCGCCGAGGGCGATCTGCACGCGCACCCGCTCGGGCCCGAGGCGCTTGGGGTCGCGGACGAGGCAGCGCACCGGGACACGCGCGGCCACCAGGCGCCGCAGGAGCGGCGTCCCCACCAGCCCGGTCGCTCCGGTCAGCAGCAGCACGCGGCAGAACCTAGCGACCCGGGGTCAGAACCAGTGGCGTTCCTCTTTGAACGGGTCGCCGTCGTTGTGGTAGCCGTTGAGCTCCCAGAAGCCCTGCTTGTCCTCGGTCATGAACTCCAGCCGGCGCAGGAACTTCGCGGACTTCCAGAAGTAGCGCTTGGGGACGAGCAGGCGCAGCGGGTAGCCGTGGTCGGGCTCCAGCGGCTTGCCGTCGTACGTGTGCGCGAGCAGGACGTCGTCGTCGAGCAGCACCGACAGCGGCATGTTCGTCGTGTAGCCGCCGTCGCTGTGGGCCATGACGTGCGTCGCGTTCGCGTGCAGGCCCGCGCGCTCGACGAACGCCGCGACGGGGACGCCTGTCCACGTCGTGTCGAGCTTGGACCAGCGCGTGACGCAGTGGATGTCCACGGTCTGGGTCACCTGCTCCATCGCCATCAGCTCGTCCCACGTGACCGAGAACGGCGAGGTGACCGCCCCGTCGACCGACAGCGTCCACGACGCCAGGTCGGCCTTCGGCACCCGCCCGTACGTGAGGACCGGGAACTTCTCGGTCAGGTACTGACCGGCCGGCACCCGAGCGGGGTCGATCCCCTGCGTCTGCGCCTGGCGGCGGCCACGTTCTCCGAGGATCTTGGAGGTGATGCCCATGGTTTCTCGTAGTATGACGCCGTCGTCCCCCGTCCCCGGAGTTAGAGGAATACCCGTATGGCCTACGTGATCGCAGAGCCTTGCATCGGCACCAAGGACAACTCGTGTGTCGAAGTGTGCCCGGTCGACTGCATCCACCCCACGCCTGACGAGCCCGACTACGACAAGGTCGAGATGCTCTACATCGATCCCGAAGAGTGCATCGACTGCGATGCCTGCGTGGAGGCCTGCCCGGTCGACGCGTGCTTCGCCGAGGATCAGCTCCCCGACGAGTGGGGCAAGTACGTCCAGATCAACGCGGACTACTTCGCCGCCTCCAAGTAGGCGGCCGATGCCCCGCGCTCGCGCCCGCGGGTGGGCGCGCCGCATCGCCTTCCTGACGACGCTCGCCGTCCTCCCGCTGTCCGCAGGCTGTGGCGGCGGGGACGACGGCGGCGCGTCCAAGCAGGACTACTACGGCTCGATCGACCGCTTCTGCGCGGGGGTCGCCAAGGCGGCCAAGCAGGTCAGCGCCGACACCGCCGCCGTGCAGCAGGACAAGCAGGCCACGCGCAAGCAGGTGGTGAAGGTCGTGACGGACTCGCTGCAGCAGTTCGCCGACTCGACCGAGACGGCGCTCGACACGTTGCAGCAGGCCGACGTCCCGGACGCCTACGCCGAGTACCAGAAGGCGACGACCGCAGGCTTCCGCCGCTTCGTCTCGACGCTGCGCACGACGGCCGACGCCGCGACGAAGGACGGCGCCGGCGCCCTCTCCAAGCTCGGCCCCCGGCTGCAGGCAATCAAGCTGCCGGACACCCCCGCGGACATCACCGCGAACGCGAAGGCCTGCGCGGGCTTCGCCCCCGCCGCCGCCGGCTGACGGCGGCCGCTCCCCCGGCGGGCACGCGCCAGGTGCCGCTCAGAGGCCGAGCACCATGCTCGAGTGCTCGTCGGCGGTCGCCCGCGCGAGGAGCGCCACGGCGAGCAGCACCACCGGGTCGGCCGGATCGGCGGCCAGCAGCTCCCCCGGGAGCACGCCGAGGGTCGACGGCCGCCCGGACGCCACGACGCGGCCGTCGGGCGCCGTCAGCGCGTAGCGACCGAAGGCGTCCGACCGCGCCCACCAGCAGACGCCGCCGGGCAGCTGCACCCGCCGGCTGTCGGCGCCGGCTCCGAGTTGGTGGCCGATGAGCGTCCCGTCGGCGGCGCGCAGCTCGACCTTCGCCATCGGACCCCTGAGCCGCCCCTCCAGCCAGCCGCCCGCGTCCAGGTCGACGCGCACGACCCGGTTGACGACGCCGCGCCGCGAGAAGGTCCCGATGCCGGCGACGTGCACCTGCCGCCGGCCCGTGCGGTGGCCCTCGACGGGCACGAGCATCAGAAGGGCTCCCCGAGCGCCCGCCGCAGGTCGGCGGCGATGTGCTCCGTCGGCTCGCCCGGGGTCAGCGCGTCGGTGAGGACGACGACGGTCGTGCCGCCCTGCCGCCACCACGCCGCCGCGCTCATGTACCCGGCCCGGGAGGCCCCGGGATGGCCGGCGAGGTCGAGCCCAGGCTGCCGCACGAGGTCGACGCCGAGGCCGTAGCCGCTGCCGTCCGCCGCGAGAGGCGTGGCCGGACGGAGCATGGCCCGACGGGTCGCCGGCCGCAGGAAGCCCGTCGACAGGATGGCGTCGACGCCCCGTGCGACGTCCGCGGCGGACGCGGCCATGCCGCCGTCGGCCCAGGGCGTCCCCAGGGCCCACGTCGGCGGGGACCCCACGAGCGGGTGGCCCGGGACGGACCGGCGGAAGGAGAGCGAGCGCAGGCGCAGCGGCCCGGCGACGAGGCGCTGCAGCGCGCGCTCCAGCGAGCATCCGCAGACGCGCGCCACGACCGCGCCGAGCACCACGTAGTCGCTGTTGGCGTAGTGCCAGCCGGTGCCCGGGGCGAAGCGGCGCGACCGGCGCCCGATCATCCTCAGCACCTCCGCCGTCCGCCAGCGTCGCTGCGCGTGTCGCGACGCCGACCGGTAGGCGGGGTCGGCCTCGTGGTCGCCGAGCCCGGCGGTGTGCGACAGGAGCTGGCGCAGCGTCGGGCTCGGTCCGCCGCCGAGGACGACGCCGTAGTCGGCGGCGGTCCGATCCAGCTGCACGCGCCCCCGGTCCACGAGCCGCAGGACCATCGCTGCGGTGATCGTCTTGCTGCTCGAGGCCAGGACGTAGCGGCTGCCCGCGGCGGCGGGCCCGGCGGCGCCGGACCAGACGAGGCGGTGGCCACGGACGACGGCCGCCTGCACGGTCGGCAGGCCGAAGCGGACGCGCCCAGCGTCGAGGGCGCGCTGGAGCGTCGCCGCGTCGACGGGTCCGACGCCTTGCGGCTGCTCGGCCCGGGCCGGGCGCGCCCCGGCGGCCGGGGCGCTCGCGGCGACGGCCGTCGCGAGCACCAGGCTGGTCAGCGTGCGAGGGATCCCGTAGCGCATGCGCTCCAGCCTGCGCCACCCGCGACGGCCGCGCATCGGCGCGTCGTTGCACCTCGGTCAACCGGGGTTGCCCGGCCGGTCCACGCCGCGCTCCCCCGGGCGCACGAGGCCGTGCTCGTAGGCCAGGACGACCGCCTGCGCCCGGTCGCGCAGGCCGAGCTTCGCCAGCGTCCGCGAGACGTGGGCCTTCGCGGTGCCGGCGGAGACGACGAGCGCCGCGGAGATCTCGTCGTTCGTCGCGCCCTGGGCGAGCAGGCCGAACACCTCCCGCTCGCGGGCGGTCAGCTCGTCGAGCTCGGGCGGCGGCACCGGCGGCGCACCCCGGGCCAGCGCGTCGTCCACGAGCCGCCGCAGGACGGCCGGGGCCAGCAGCGGCTCCCCGGCGTGGACCACGCGGATCGCCCGGACGAGCTCGGCCGCCGCGACGTCCTTGAGCAGGAAGCCCGAGGCCCCGGCGCGCAGCGCCGCGTGCACCGTCGCCTCGTCGTCGAAGGTCGTCAGGACGAGCACCTTGACGTCCGGCACCCGTTCGGCGAGACGGCGGGTGGCCTCCAGCCCGTCCATGCGCGGCATCCGGATGTCCATGAGCGCGACGTCGGCCCCGACGTGCGCGATGCGCGACACCGCCTGCAGCCCGTCCTCGGCCTCGACGCTCACCTCGATGCCCTCGGCGCGTTCGAGGACGAGGCGGAAGCCGGTGCGTGCGAGCTCCTGGTCGTCGACGATCGCCACCCGGATCACAGCGGGACCTCCGCGCGGACCAGCCAGCCACGGCCCTCCGCCGGACCGGCCTGGAGGGTCCCGCCGACGCCGTCCAGCCGCTCGCGCAGCCCCGGCAGGCCGCGTCCCGGGCCGTGTCCGACGCCGGGGGCGCCACCGTCGCCGTCGTCGCGGACCTCCACGACCACGCGATCGCCGTCCCGGGCGATCCGGAGGGCCGCGCGCGAGGCCCCCGCATGCTTGATGACGTTCGTCAACGCCTCCTGCCCGACCCGCTGCACGACGAGGGCGACGTGCGGCGGCAGGTCACCCGCGTCGACCTGCGCGTCGACCTGGAGGCCGGCGCCGCGCACGCCGGCGGTGAGGGCCTCGACGTCGACCGTCCCGGAGCCGGGCACCGGCGCGTCCGGGCGCAGCACGGCGAGCACGTCGCGCAGCTCGGCCATCGCCCGCTCGCCCGCCGCCTCGACCGCCCCGAGCGCGGCGTCCGCGTCGGCCGGCGCGTCCTGCAAGGCCGCCCGCGCGCCCCGGACGCCGAGCAGCATGACCATCACGCCGTGCCCGACGATGTCGTGGACCTCCCGGGCGACGGCCGCCAGCCGCTGTGCCTCGTCGAGGCGATCCTGCACGAGGGCGGTCTCCCGCGCGCTGGCGCGGGCCGCCCGGGTCTGGCGGATCGCGATCGTGACACCGGCGACGGCGGTCTGGCCCAGCACGACGAGCGCGGCGTCCGCTGCGTCACCCTGGGCCAGCGTCGACCCGGCGAGGACCAGCAGGTTGCCGACCAGCGCCCACGGCCAACGCTCGTCACCCCAGGCCGCGCGCGCGAGCAGGACGGTCGCGGCCAGCCCGCCGTCGCCGACGCCGAGCGCCGCGAGCGTCGCGTAGGCCGCCCACGCGAGCACCAGGCCGCGCAGCGGATGGCGCCAGCCGACGAGCACGGCCGCGCCCATCACGACGGCCAGCGCGGTCTGCACGACGGTCACGTGGGCCAGCGCCGCGACTTGCGTGACGGCGGCGAGCACGGCCCAGGTCCCTGGGTGGCGGACGACGCGCATTCGCCGTGAAGTCTGCCGAGGTGCGCGGTCGCCCACCACCGATGTTCAGGCGGCGCCGCGGAACGAGGTGCCCAGATGCCGGCCGCGGGCCACGTACTGACGGAAGCGGTACAGCAGGGGGTGCCAGTCGTCGGCGCGGATGCGACCGTCGGCGTCGACGAGCGAACCGGCGGCGAAGGTCCCGTCGACCGCCACCTCGAGGCAGGTCCACCCGCCGTCGGCGGTCTCGGGGCGGTGCTCGGCGGCGACGCGGCCGGCGAAGACGACGCGGGCTAGGGCGGGCACCAGCGGCCAGCCGTTGCGCAGCTCCACGGGGTCCCGGCCGGAGGCCTCCCACTTGTCCGCGACGCTCCGGTAGAGCGGGCGCTTCCAGGCCGGTGGGTCCGGATGCCCGGTGGTCCGGCCGAGCGCCTCGACCGCACGCCACGCCCGCTCGTCGACGAAGGCCAGGCAGACCCGGTCGCGCGAGCGCAGGTTGTCCAGCGTCTGACCGCCCTCGCCGAGGCCGATCATGCACGTCCGGTCCAGCGCCCACGCGCTCGAGATCGGCGCGACGTTCGTCGAGCGGTCGGCGTTGAAGGAGCAGACGAGCACCACCGGCGACCCCAGGTACAGGGTGCCGAGGGCGACCTCGACGAACGCCTCGGGTGAGTGGGTGGAGGGTGTCGCGCTCATCTGCTCGTGACGGGCAACTCAGGGCACAGCCGCGGTCAGCGCGACTCGGTCGCGAGCCTGGCGCCGAGCCCGACGAACGCCGCCGCGAACGATCGCCGCATCCAGGTCAGCACCCGGGGCCGGGCCAGGACGTGGTCGCGGAAGGCGGCCGCCGCCAGGCCGTAGATCACGAAGACCGCGAACGTCAGCGCCATGAAGGCCGAGCTGAGCATCAGCATCTCGACGACCGCGCCGTCCCGGCCCGTGTCGACGAACTGCGGCAGGAACGCGACGAAGAAGAGCGAGAGCTTCGGGTTGAGCACGTTGGCCAGCACCGCACTGCGCACGACGTCGGCGTCCCGGCGTGGCTCGGGCCGACCGACGACGTCCAGCCGCAGCGGCCCACCCTGCCGGAGCATCGCGATCGCCATCCCCAGCAGGTAGACGACGCCCGCCAGCTTGAGCGCCTGGAACGCGAGCGCGCTGGCGTGCAGCAGCGCGGCCGCGCCGGTCACCGCGGCCACGATGTGCGGCACGATCCCGAGCGTGCAGCCGAACGCGGCGACGACGCTCGCCCGGGGCCCGTGGGCGAGGCCGGCCACGAGGGTGAGGACGACCCCGGTGCCAGGGGTCGCGACGATCACCAGGGCCGTCGCCAGGAACGTCCAGGTCACCGTCCGCCCACCCGGTGTCCGCCGACCGGGCCGGCGCTGGTCTTGCGGGTCGCGCTCACCGGCCGCAGCCTGCCGGGCCGTGCCGGCACCGTCCACCCCCTCCGGTTGCCCGGCGCTCAACCCCGGTTGCTTCCCATCGGTCGCGCGTGAGCCGACCATGCGCCCATGACCACGACGTTCAGGACCATCGCGGTGCACAGCCCCGCCCCCGCCCACGTCGAGACGTTCCTGGCCTTCATGCGCCGCGTGGAGCGTGCGGCACAGGGCGCGCCGGGCCTCGTCTCGATCAGCTCCCACCGCGACACCCTCGGCGACCGGCTCGTCGCCATCGCCGAATGGGAGTCGCCCGAGGCCTTCCAGGCGGCCGCCCCCCGGATCATCGCCCTCTCGTCCGAGCGCGATCCGGCCTGGACGGTCGCCGAGGACCTGATCCTCGCCGTCGTCCCGGCCGGCTGAGCGCGACAGCCTCGCCCGGAGGCCGGCCCTCAGGCCATCGGGAGGCTGATGCCCGTCGGCGCGGGCGCCTCGGGCAGCGGCGGGGCCTCGGCCTGGACGATGTTGAGGATCGGCAGCGGCTCGGGCGTCATCGCGATGATGCCGCGCGCGGCCTGCCGGATGTTCTGCGCGGCCGGGTCGTCCGGGTCGGTGATGACGAGCGGCGTGCCGGCGTCGGCCTGGGCGCGCAGCGGCATCGTCAGCGGGATCTTCCCGAGCAGCGGGACGTCGAGCTCGTCGGCCAGCGCCTTGCCGCCGCCCTCGCCAAAGATCGCGAAGCGCTCGCCGGACGGGGTCGTGAAGCCGGACATGTTCTCGATGACGCCCGCGATGTCGAGGCTGACCTTGTTCGCCATCTCGGCGCTGCGGCGCGCGACCTTCTGCGCCGTGTCCTGCGGCGTCGTCACGATGACGAACTGCGCCTGGGGCAGCAGCTGGCTCAGCGTCATGGACACGTCGCCGGTGCCGGGCGGCAGGTCGACGAGCAGGTAGTCCAGCGCGCCCCAGGCGACGTCCTCGAGGAACTGCGTCAGCGCCTTATGGAGCATCGGCCCGCGCCAGACGACGG
>CAZRLR010000118.1:0-11314 GCA_964600395.1 uncultured Conexibacter sp. | reverse complement strand
GCTTCACGACGATCCACATGCCGCTCGTGCGCACGCCGATGATCGCGCCGACGAAGATCTACGACCGCTTCCCCGCGCTGACGCCCGAGGACGCGGGGCACCTCGTCGCGCAGGCCATCGTCCATCGCTCCCGGCGCCTGGGGCCGCCCTTCGGCAGCGCCGCGGCGCTGGCCGACAGCGTCAGCCCGGCGATCATGGACGAGATCCGCAACCGCGGCTTCAAGATGTTCCCCGACTCGCTGGCGGCGAAGAAGTCGGCCGCCGACCTGGCCGCCGAGGCGCCCGACCACAAGCTGACGCCGGAGGACGAGGCCGCGCTCTCGGAGGACCCGGGCGCCGTCGGCACCGCGTTCGCGCACTTGACGCGCGGAACGCACTGGTAGCGCCGGTCAGGAGCGGCCGGCGTGGCACCTGGGTCGCGGATCCCGCGACCCTGGTGCCGAGCCGCATCACGCGTGGGCTGGCGTGGCACGGGGGCCGCGCAATCCGCGACCCGTGTGCGTCACCGACCCCGCGAGGGACCACCGCGCCTCAGGCGGCGGCGGTCGCGCGCATCTTGCGCCACCCGTCCCACAGGGCCGGGAGGTAGTCCCGCAGCGGCGGGATGTCGATCCCGCTGCCCTGCAGCGCCGCCGTCGTGCGCTTCGTCTCGAAGCGGCACCGGAACGGCGCGGCGTCGACGAGGCCGGGGGAGACCCCGATGCCCGTCAGCGCGCGGTTGCGGACCTCGCCGACGACGGGCACCCGCCCGAGGATCTGCGCGGCGAGGAACGGGATCGTCCCCGTCACCTCGGGCAGGACGGCGGCCACGCGCGGACCGCCGGCGTGCTGGACGAGCGCGCCGAGCACCTGGTGCACGCGCTCGTCCTCACCGGAGTACAGGCCGAACGTGTCCCCGGCCTCCGGCCCGGCGTTCAGCCCGATGTGCGCGATCGCCTGCGCGCAGCGGTCGACCGGGACGGTGGGCAGGCGCCCCATCCGCGGGACGGGGACGACCATCTGCGACGGCAGCGTCCCGAGCGCGGCGGCGAGCGGGAAGAGCGCGTAGGCCCCGTCGAGCTTGTCGGTCTGCCCGGTGTCCGTCGTCCCCACGACCGTCCCGGGACGGTAGATCTTGTAGGGCATCGCCGCCGTGTCCCGGACGAGGACCTCGGACTCGAACTTCGAGCGGTGGTAGGCGTGGGGGAAGCCCTGGCCGTGACGGGGGTCGCTCTCGGGGAAGGTGCCGACGAGGTCACCGGCGGCGGCGATGGACGAGACCATGTGGAAGGTCCCGGCCTTGATCTGCTCGGCGAAGCGCAGCACCCGGCGCGTGCCCTCGACGTTCGCCTCCGCCATCTCCTCCGGGTCGGCGTCCATGTCGTAGATCGCCGCCAGGTGGAAGAGGTGGTCGACGTGCTCGGTGAACGGCTCGAGCGTCAGCGCATCCAGGGCGATGTCGCCGGGGACGGGGATCAGGCGGTCGGCGGAGACCCCGAGGTCGGTGGCGATCTTCTGCAGGCGGCCCGTGGACTGCGGGCGCACCATCGCGTAGACGGTGGCGTCGCGCTTGAGCAGCTCGGCGATGGTGTAGCGGCCGAGGAAGCCGGTGCCGCCGGTGACGAAGCAGGTGGGGCCGTTGGTCATGGGCGCATGCTCGCACGGTCGCCCACCCGCGCGCAGCAGGCACCTCAGGCGGCGCGCTTCTCCCCGCGCAGGACGACCAGCGACTCCACCGCCGGACCGTCACCGTGCAGACAGTCGGTCTCGCGCAGATAGGCCTCTCTGCGGGCCGCGATGGGCCCGAGCGGTCCGTCCTGACGCCCGACCTCGCTGACCCGCAGGCCTTCGTCGGCGAGCATCCGCGCCGAGCGATCGGCGTCCGCCAGGGAGGACTGCACGAGCAGGACGACGCCGCCGGGTTGCAGGACGTCGGCGACCTGGCGGCAGAAGCGGTCCAGGACCATGCGCCCGTCCGGGCCCGCGTCCCACGCCTCGCTGCCGCGCGTGGCCTCGGGCGCCGGCACGTAGGGCGGGTTGGACGTCACGACGTCGAAGCGCTCACCGCGCACGGGGGCGAAGAGGTCGCCGCGCAGCACGCGCAGGCGCGCGCGGTTCAGGACGCTGTTCAGGCGGGCGTTGCGGACCGCGCGCGGCGTGATGTCCACCGCCGTGACGTCCGGCGCCCCGAGCCGGCTGGCGCTGAGCGCGAGCGCCCCGGTGCCGGTGCAGACGTCGAGCCAGCGTACGGCGCCGCGGCCGGCCTCGGCGGCCAGCGCGTCCTGCAGCAGCGCGGTGTCCGACCGCGGGCGGTAGACGCCGGGCAGGGCGACGATCGTCGGCGAGCTCACGCGGCGACCTCGATCATGCCGTCGTGCTCGCGGGCCTCGCGCATCGTCAGGCAGGCGGGGGCGCGCAGGCGCAGCAGCTCACCGGTGCGCACGTCGAACTCCCAGGTGTGGGCGCTGCACGTGATCGTCGTTCCGCGCACGCGGCCCTCCGAGAGCGGCGTGCCGCGGTGGGGGCACACGTCGTCGAAGGCGTAGACGCCGTCGTCGGCCCGCACGACGCAGACGGCCTGTCCGTCGACGGTGGCGGCGACCGGCTTGCCGGCAGGCAGCTCGTCCGCCGACAGCACGGGCACGAAGGCGCGCTGGGTGCTCATGCGCGCGCCTCGCGCAGCGAGGTCCGCCCGGCCGTGAAGCACTCGTGCAGGTGCGAGGAGAACAGATGGTGGACGACGTGACCCTCCAGCACGCCGCGGGCGACCTCGGCCATGGCGGCGGGCTCGGCGCGCACCACGGGCAGGACGACCTCGTTGAGCGCGACGTCCTGGTGGCCTTCGTCGGCGGTGATGTGCAGGTCGTAGAACTTCAGGACGTCCTCGTCGTCGATGCCCAGGCGGTGGTAGCCGGCGATGTAGTTCTTCATGGACGCCGGCGAGTCGGCCTCGACGAGGTAGATGTAGCCGTACATCCGCCGGCACAGGCGCCGGTGACGCGCGTACATGCCCTGCAGGTTCAGCGAGGCGAGGAACTGCCAGGAGGTCTGCTCGAAGTACGCGTCGTAGGTCGTGTCGAGCTCCAGGCGGCGCATGAGGTCCTCGTACACCGTCGAGTGCATGTGGTCGTGGCGGCCCCAGCCGTACTCGTCGAGCAGGAGATCCAGGAGGCCGGCCTTCGCCGGGCCCTGCAGCGACGGGATGACCATGGCCCACGGGTCCGGCTCCTTGAGGAAGAAGAGCGAGCGCTGGGCGACGATCTCCCTGAGCTGATCGAGCGTGATCTCGTCGCGGATGAACGGGCCCATGCCCGTCGGCGGCAGCTGCGGCAGCTCGCGCTGCAGGGCGAGGTCCGCCAGCCACGGCCCGAAGGCCTCGGGGTCCTCGGGCAGGTCGTCCGGCAGCGGGACACGCGCGAGCGAGCGCTCGAAGCCGGCCTCGAGCTCGAGGAGGACGGCGGCGATCGTCAGGTCGTGCTGGTTGGCGCGCGGGGCGCTCAGCGGCGACCAGGCGTCCTGGGCGTAGAGCAGGTAGAGCGAGCGGTGGGCCTGCTCGAGGGCCGGCTCGTCCCCGTCGTCGAAGGCGGCGTCCGCCAGCGCGCGGGCGCCGCCCACGAGCGCCTCGGCGGCGCCGGGATCGCCGGCGAGCCGCGCGGTCAGGCCAGGATCGGCGAGGGCATGGCGGAGGTGGTCGTCGAAGTCGGGCAACGTGAGCGGGGCAGTGGCCATGAGGTCGTTCGTGCCCGCGGCGTGCTCGGGCAAACCATCGCCCGGGCGCGCGCACGGGCACGCCTCCCGACCGGACCCCGCGTGTTTTCCGCCCCGTGTGCCGGGGCATCCCTGAAGACGATGGCCACGTCGACCGCCGCCCGACCACCGGTCGATGCCGCCGCCCTCCGCGACGCGTTCGATCGTGCCGGAGGCTTCACCGTCGGGATCGAGGAGGAGCTCATGCTCTTGCACCCCGAGACGCACGACCTCGTCCCGGACTGCCTGCGCGTCCTCGCACGGCTGCACGGCGACACCCGCTTCAAGCCGGAACTGCCGGCCGCCCAGCTCGAGATCGTCACCGCCCCGGCGCCGTGCGTCGCGGACGCCGTCGGCGAGCTCCGCGACGCACACGCGACGCTGCGGGCCGCGGTCGGCTCGGAGCTGCGGGTCGCGGGCGCCGGGACGCACCCCTTCGCCGCGCCGGTCGGCGTCATGAGCGACGGCCCCCGCTACCAGGAGATCGTCGCCGAATACGGCTGGGCCGCCGTGCGCGGGATGGCCTTCGGGCTGCACGTCCACGTCGCCGTCGGCGGTGCGGACCGGACGCTCGCGGTCTACAACGCCCTGCGCTCCTACCTGCCGCAGCTCGCGGCGCTGGCGGGCAACGCGCCCTACCTCGCGGGGGCGGACACCGGGCTGGCCTCCGTCCGCCCGAAGCTCGCCGAAGCCTTCCCGCGGCAGGGCATCCCCCCGGCGCTGGCGACGTGGGACGACTACGCGGAGCTGCTGCGCTGGGGCCGCGCGACCGGCGCGATCCCGGACGCCAAGCACCTGTGGTGGGAGCTGCGCCTGCACCCCGTCTACGGGACGATCGAGCTGCGGGCGCCGGACATGCCCTCGACGCTCGCCGACACCGGCGCGATCGCCGCGGTCACCCAGTCGCTGGCCGCGTGGTTGGCGGCACGGTTCGACGCCGGCGAGGCCCTCGAGGTCGCGCCGGACATGCGCATCGCCGAGAACCGCTGGCGGGCGCTGCGCCACGGCCTCGGCGGGACGCTCGCGGACCTGCGGACGGGGGAGCTCACCGGGTCCCGCGAGACGATCGCGGCGACGCTGGACGAGCTGGACGGCGTCGGGGCCGACCTGGGCTGCACGGCCGAGCTGACCGCGGCGCGCCTGCTGCTGGCGCGCAACGGCACCGAGGCCCAGCGCGCGGTGGCCGCCGAGGCGGGGCTCCACGGGCTGGTCGGCTGGCTGGCCGACCGCTTCGACGCCGACTGCTGAGGACGACGGCCGGCGCTCAGGCTCCGGCCAGGCGCGCGCGCAGGCGCTCCTGCTCGTCCGCGCCGAAGCCGTGCTCGGCCAGCCAGCCGCCGACGGACCCGTACTGCTCGGCGACGAGCTCGAGCACCCGCTCGATCGCGCCCGGCTCGGGGCGGTGCTTGCCCACGTCGTCGGTGCTGATCTCCTGCGCGTACGTGACGGACGCGGCCAGGCGGGCGACGATCGCGTCGATGTTCTGCGTCGTGGCGAGGTAGTCGGCGGCGATCGCCTCGACGGGCGCGCCGGCGACCGCCAGGGCGAGCGCGACGACCGTCCCCGTGCGGTCCTTGCCCGCGGCGCAGTGCACGAGCGTCGCCCCGTCGGTCCGCGTGATCGCCCGCAGCGCCTCCACGACCGAGTCCGGGCGGCGGTGCAGGTAGCCGAGGTAGGCGCGGACGGTCGGCGTCTCGTCCGGCCAGCGGTCGGCCAGGCCGTCGTCCACCCACGGCCGGATCGCCGCGGTGTCGAGGTCCAGGTCTGTGCCGCCGCCCGTCTCGGGGTACAGCGAGCGTGCCTCGACGACCACGCGCGGGTCGTCGTCCAGCGGCGCGGGCCCCTCGGAGAGGCGCTCGGTGTCCGTCCGCAGGTCCACGACGGTGCGCACGCCGTGCTGCTCGACGAGCGTCGCGATGTCCCGTTCGGTGAGGGCCTGCAGGTTGTCCGAGCGCAGCAGGACGCCGGAGACGACGGCACCGCCGCCGGCCAGCGGGACGCCCGCCACGTCGCGGGCGTTGACGGCTCCCTCGAGCGGGATCGTGATGGTCACCGGAGCGTTCTCGTGCACCTCCACCACGGTAGGGCACCCGGGCCGGGCGCCTGTGACCGGCCCGTGGCCAGGCTCAGGTGCGCGGTGCGTAGCGGTGGTGCAGGATGGCCAGGTTGCCGTCGGGGTCGGCGAAGAAGGCCATGTGGCAAACGCTCGTGTCGATCGTGTCGCCCATGAAGGCGACGCCGGCGGCCTCGAGCTGCGCCCGCGCGGCCGGGACGTCGTCGACGTGGAAGGCGACCTGCGGGTTCGTCACGGGCGCGAAGCGCATGCCCTGCTGCTCGGGCTCCCAGATGGCCAGGCACGTGTCGCCCGCCCAGACCTCGAAGTTCGCGACCGGATCGGGCCGCAGTCCGAGCGTGTCGACGTAGAAGGCGCGGGCGCGGTCGGCGTCGCGCGAGGGGATGCCGACGAAGTCGACCTTGGTGACCATGGGGAACCGTCCTCTGCGGTGGGTGGCGGGGAGGCCGATCCTCCGGGACGGGCGGGCGCCGCGCAACCGTCGCGACGCCGGTCCCGGTCAGCTTCAGACCGCGGTCAGCGGCGGCGGGGAGGACGGCGGGCGCGGGGACTGCTCCTGGAGCGGGATCGCCAGGACGATCTGGCGACGGGACACGACGACGAACGGGTGCACGGCCGGGGTCACGTCCCCCCGGTCGAGCTCGGTGACCGTCGCGTCGGTGAGCGACAGGAACTCGCGCTCGGTGGCGTTCAGGACGTCCGAGAGGCGCGAGCGGTAGCCGTCCCGCTGCAGGGTGACCGTGCCCTCGATGCGATGGCGGAGCGTCTCGAGGATCACGCGCTCGTAGCGATGCTGGTCCATGTCATCCATGATCGTCCCTCTCGCCCGATCCTCCAAGCGACGTGATGACCTTGGCGCCGATGTGGACGAGCGTTGTCCGCCGGTGGGCGGGCAGGCCGACCGGCTCAGGCCTCGTCGGCCTGGACCTCGCCCTCGCCCTCGCCGCCGTTCTGATCGCTCAGCGTGTCGAGCATCGAGACGGCGGTGATCTGCGCGGGGGTGCCGGCGACCTGGTCGTTGCCCATGTCCTGCAGCTCGGGGCTGAAGGCGACGTGGACGTTGATCTCCTCCTCGCCGGCGTCCTCGAGGACGATCACCGCGCGGCCGGGCCCGCCTTCCAGGGCGGGGTTCAGCGGGACGTCGGGGTTCGTGACGATCGCACGGACCGCCACGAGGACGTCCATCGCGATCCCGCGCCAGTGGCCCGCGGCCTCGATCTGCTCGGCCTCGGTCATGTCCTGCAGGTGGTGGGCGTTGCGGTTGGCCAGGGCCGCGACGGCGGCGTTCAGCGTCGCGTCGGTCAGCAGGTCATCGGCGTCGTAAGGGCTCACGGCGCAAAGTCTGACGGGCGCGGCCCTGTCGTGGGCTGCGCCCGCCCGGCGCGTCAGACGGCGGACCGCACCGGGGCGGGCGTCCCGGCGCGCAGACCCATCTGCAGGGCGCCGGCCATCTCGACGACCGCGTCGTGGGACGTCCGGCTGACCGCGGTCATCGACGCGAAGCCGTGGATCAGCCCCTCGTGGCGGCGCAGCGCGACGGGCACGCCGGCCTCGGCGAGCTTCGCCGCGTACGCCTCGCCCTCGTCGCGCAGCGGATCGAAGCCGGCGGTCGTGACGTAGGCCGGCGGCAGCTGGCCGAGGTCGGCCGCCTTCAGCGGCGAGGCGCGCACGTCGTCCAGCGGCGCCGCGTAGGAGTCCATGAACCAGAGCATGTCCTCCTCGACGAGGAAGAAGCCCTTGTTGAAGAGCTCGTAGGAGCGCGTCGGGGTGCCGCGGTCGGTCGCGGGGTAGATGAGCAGCTGGAAGGCGGGACCGGGCGTGCCGTCCGCGACGCACTGCTGGGCGACGACGGCCGAGAGGTTGCCGCCGGCGCTGTCGCCGCCGACGGCGATCCGGTCGGGGTCCAGGCCGAGGGTCGCCGCGTTGGCGTGCACCCAGCGGAAGGCGGCCAGCGCATCGTCGACCGCGGCGGGGAAGGGCGCCTCGGGCGCGAGGCGGTAGTCGACCGCGATGACCGTCACCTCCGCGTGCGAGCAGAGGTTGCGACACAGCTCGTCGTGGGTGTCCAGGTCGCCGAAGACGAAGCCGCCGCCGTGGAAGAAGACGAGCGCCGGCTGCGGGCCGCTGCCGGAGGCCTCGGCGCGGGCGTCGTAGCGGCGGGCCGCCAGGGGGCCGTCGGGGCCGGGGATCGTCAGGTCGGTGATGCGCCCGACGTCCGGGAAGGGCAGGGCGTTGACGAGCGAGACCCGCTTGACCTCCGCGCGGGCCTTCTCGGCGCCGAGGGACGCCCAGTCCGACGGGCCGCTCTTCTCCAGCGCCTTGAGCATGAGCTGGATCTGCGGGTCGAGGGTCAGCCCGTCGACGACGATCGGCTTGCCGGCCAGCCGCCGCACGACGCGGGGCGAGAGGCGGGCCAGGACACGGGCGGCGGCGCGCTCGACGCGGTCGCGCGGCTGGAGCTTGTAGGCGGTGGCGGGCATGCCGGGAGGCTAACCGGCCTGCACCATGGTCGTCGCGGTGCGCTTCCACTCCTCCAGCAGGGCGTGGCGGCGCGCGTCGTCCCCGCCGATCATGCGGTCCAGCGCCAGCCCGCGGGTGAGGTTGACGGTGAGCCAGAAGACGGTCTCGAACGCCTCGCGGGGGACGTCGGGGCCGAGCGCCTCGCGGTAGAGCTCGAACGTCGCCCGGCCGAGGGCGCGGTCGACCGGCAGCAGGTGCTCGCGCAGCTCGGGATCGGTGCTCGAGGCGACCCACAGCTCGAGCGCCGCCTTGGCCAACGGGCCGGAGAAGCCCTTCCACAGCAGGTCGATCATCTGCGGGACGCTGTCGACGCCGGGCGGGATCTCGAGGCCGTCGGCCCGCAGGTCGGCGATCCGGCGCGTGGTCAGGTGCTGCACCGCCTCGGCCATCAGGCCGGCCTTCGTCGGGAAGTGGTGCAGCTGCGCGCCGCGCGAGACGCCGGCGCGGGTGCAGATCTCCTGCATCGAGGTGCGCGCGTAGCCGAGCTCGATGAGGCACGCGACGGTCGCGTCCAGCAGCTGTTCGCGGGTGCGGGCGCCGCGCTCACGGCGCAGGTCCCTCGTCGGCTCGGTCGCGGCGCTCATCCGCCTTGACCGTAACAAACAGTCTGGACTGCATGCTACTTTTCCGGACATGCTGACTGCGACGCCGACCCGATCCCGCTGGATGACCGACGAGCTGGAGATGTACCGCGAGTCCCTGCGCGGCTTCTTCGCCAAGGAGTCCACGCCCAACCAGGAGCGGTGGGGTGAGCAGCAGCACGTCGACCGCGAGTTCTGGAACAAGGCCGGCGAGCTCGGCATCCTCTGCGCGTCGATCCCCGAGGAGTACGGCGGGGGCGGCGGCACCTTCGCGCACGAGGTCGTCGCGATCGAGGAGCAGGCCTACGCGATGGACTCGTCCTTCGGCAACGCCGTGCACTCGACGATCGTCGCCCACTACCTGCTCGCCTACGGCAGCGAGGAGCTCAAGCAGCAGTGGCTGCCGCTCATGGCGACCGGCGACGTCGTCGGCGCGATCGCGATGACCGAGCCCGGCACCGGCTCGGACCTGCAGGCGATCACGACGACGGCGATCCGCGACGGCGACGAGTACGTCATCAACGGCGCCAAGACCTTCATCTCCAACGGCCTGCAGTGCGACATGGTCATCGTCGCCGCCAAGACCGACCCCAAGGCCGGCGGCGCGGGCGTGTCGCTCCTGTGCGTCGACTGCCGTGACACGCCCGGCTTCGCCCGCGGCCGCGTCCTGCACAAGGTCGGCATGAAGGGCCAGGACACCGCCGAGCTCTTCTTCGAGGACGTGCGCGTCCCCGCGTCCGCCCTCCTCGGGGACACCGAGGGCCAGGGCTTCATCCAGCTCATGATGCAGCTGCCGCAGGAGCGCCTGACGATCGGCATCGCCGGCGTCGCCACGATGGAGCGGATGCTCGACCTGACGATCGAGTACACGAAGGAGCGCAAGGCGTTCGGGCGCGAGCTGCTGAAGTTCCAGAACACGCGCTTCAAGCTCGCCGAGGCCAAGACGGACACGCACGTCGCGCGCGTCTTCCTCGACGACTGCATCGTCCGGCACCTCGAGGGGCAGCTCGACGCGATCACCGCGTCGATGGCGAAGTACTGGATCAGCGACAAGCAGGTCGAGATGATCGACGAGTGCCTGCAGCTCTTCGGCGGGTACGGCTACATGACCGAGTACCCGATCGCGCGCGCCTACGCGGACTCGCGGATCCAGAAGATCTACGGCGGGACGAACGAGATCATGAAGGAGCTCATCGCCCGCTCGCTCTAGGCGACGCCGCCGCGACGCCCGCGCCGAGGACCTCGGCGCGGGTGGGAAGGAACGGGCGGCCGCCGGCGTCTGAGCCGGCATGACACCACGCCTGCGGAGCCTGGCCCACCCCTCGACCGTCCTGGCGACCGTCGCCGTGATCGCCGCCACCGGCGGCGTCGGCTACGCGGCCGCGAAGATCACGAGCGCGGACATCCGCGACGGGACGATCCAGACCCGGGACCTCGCGCCCGCGGCGCGCCGGGCCCTGGCCGGGACCCCCGGTCGGGCCGGGGCCACCGGGCCTGCGGGGCCCACGGGATCTGCGGGCCAGAGCGGGCCGGCGGGCCCGAAGGGCGACCCGGGGCCGAAGGGTGACGCCGGCCCGAAGGGCGACGCGGGCGTCAAGGGCGACCCGGGCCCGAAGGGCGACCCGGGGGTCCAGGGCCCGCCTGGCGCCGCGGCGGTCGTGAGCCAGACGCGGTCCACGCCGGTCTCCCTCAGCAGCGGCAGCGGGACGCTCTTCACCGTCGCCGGCCTGCCCGCCGGAGCGTACGTCGTCACGACGCGGGCGCTCTTCGTGAACAACGCGGGCGTGAAGAAGACGGTCTCCTGCGTCATCAAGACCGGGAGCACCGAGCGCGACCGCCTGAACGTCTTCGAGGTGCCGACCGCCTCGTCGGTCCCGTTCACCGGTCAGGCGGCCTTCACGCTCGCCGCCCCGGCGACGCTCACGGTGCCCTGCGAGCTCGAGTCCGGCGGCAACGGCCAGATCGAGCACGCGAGCCTCATCATCACCCCGGTCGGGTCCGTGACCCGGTCGGATCTGTAGGCCGTCCCCGCGAAAGGGCGTCCTCCTCGCGAGCCGGGGAGGGCGTCCATCGTGTGCTGCCGGGCGACAGACGACGGACGCCGTCCCCGCCCGGGCCGTCGTTGAGGGGAGTGCATCCGGTGCTGCCAGGGCGACACCGGATGCACTCCCCCCGGTGCCCGCGGCCGTGGGGGGACGGGCCGTCGCACGGTGAATGGAGGATCGGCGTCCCCAACGGACACCTGGACTCCACTCAGCCGCGCGACCGCGGGCGCCCGACGGCCGGCGGCGTCTATCGTGTGCTGCCAGAGCGACAGACGATGGACGCCGTCCCCGCCCGGGCCGTCGTCCCGGGGCGTGCATCTGGTGCTGCCAGGGCGACCCCGGATGCACTCCCCGGCCCCCGGCACGCG
>CAZRLR010000117.1:0-11348 GCA_964600395.1 uncultured Conexibacter sp. | reverse complement strand
CGCCTCGAGCGGAGCGTCGCCGACGACCTGTGGCCGAGCCCGAAGTACTCGGAGATGCTCTTCATCCAGTAGCGCCTCCCGCAGGTCCGGCAGTCCCGAGAAGCCCCGTCGCCGACGGGGCTTCTCGCGTTCCGGGGCCAACCAGGGCGACTGCGACCGCGGGCCGCGGCTCGTGACCTGATGCACCACATAGGTCCATCTCGTCTCACGGCGATCAACCGAAGCTCGCCGAGAGGACCTTGAGGCCTGACGCACCCAGGGGGTGCATGAGACCTCACGGTCCATGCGGTTCGACGTCGAGCGTTCGGGGGGGGGGGGACGGTCGAGGCGCGGCCCGGGCTCAGGTCAGGGCGCGCTGCTCGAGCGCGGCGACGCAGACGAGCAGGTCGAAGATCGGCTAGGCCGCGAGCCCCGGGACCGCCGTGGAGCCGATGTGCTCGGCGCCGGCCGCGACGGCGCCGAGGGTGTCCCCCGCGCGCCGCAGCTCCGCGGCGTCGAGGTCCGGCCAGCGCGGGTCGGGGTGGACGATGGGGACGGCCGGATCGTCGCGCTCGTCGAACGACGGGTGCCGCGAGGGCGCAGCGCTCCGGCAGCTCCGGTCCATGCCCGCGACGCCACACCCGCCCCGTCGGCGGGTCACGCGTCAGCGGCGTGGTCGCAGGACCTTGACGAGCGTCCGGACGTTGCCGGCCTTGTCGGTGACGACGACGGTGACCGTGACCGTCGCGGCCCCCAGGCGCAGGCGCAGCCCCGCCTTGGGGTAGGCCTTCGCCCTGGCCCTCCCGATGCGGACCCGCACGGAGCGGATGCCCGACGCGTCGCTCGCGCTGACGGTGAGCCTCACGGTGCGGCCGCGGCGCACGGCACCCTTGACCGTGAGCTTCACCGTCGGCTTCGTCCGGTCGGGTGACGGCGTCAGGGGTCCGGTCCCGGTCACCGGATCGGACGGGGTCGGCGTCGTCGGCGTCGTCGGGGTCGTCGGCGTGGTCGGCGTGGTCGGCGTGGTCGGGGTGGTGGGCGTCGTCGGCGTCGTCGGGGCCGTCGGCGTCCCGCCGGGCGCCGTGGTGACGGGGACCGCCTCGGTGCGGAACCGCTGCTCGGGGCCGGTCGCCTGCGGGACGCCGGTCGCGGTGTAGCGCGCCTGCGCGACGTACTCCGTGTCCGGCTCGAGCCCCGTGAGCGTCGTGCTCACCGTCGGCGACGTCGTCCCGGACGCCGCGACGGCCCGCACGTCGCCGCTCGGGGCCGGGGACGTCCCGACCTTGCCGACCGTCCAGCTCAGCGAGCCGCCCGCATGCGCCCCCGTGACACGGGCGGCGAGCGTCGCCCCCGTCTGCCCGACGGCGCTCACCGCGTCGGACGTGACCGTGTGCTGCGCCGGCAGCGTCGTCGTGAACGTCGCGGGGCTCGAGCAGTCCTCCACCCCGGCCTGCGCGGGGTTGTCGAAGCAGGCGGCCCACCAGTGCTGCGTGCCCGGCGTCAGGTTGGCGACGGTCTGCCCGACGAGCGCCCCGCCTGTCCCCGCGAACGCGGTCAGGTCGACCGACGCGGCCCGCGGGAGCGCGGTCGCCGGGTCCTGCGCCCCCGGGTCGGTCGTGCCGACCCGGAAGTCCAGGCGACCGGCCGGGTACGGCGCCAGCGGCAGCGCCCGCAGGAGCGCCGAGCTGGCGGTGATCTGGCCGGCGGCGGCCGTCTGGACGAAGCCGGCGAGGACGTCGATCGGTTCGCCGCAGGTGGCGCCGAAGCACGCCCGCACCGAGTGCGTCCGCCACGGCGTGACGCCGCTCGTGCCGACGGTGAGCGTGACCGGCGACGTCGACGTGCTCGCGGCCCCGACCGCGGTGGAGGCGGCCTGGGTGAACGTCGTGCTCGGCTTGAGCGCGAGCTGCACCGAGCCCGTCCCGGCCGGATGGCCGCCGAGCACCTGGTAGACCACCTTGAACTGGTCCGACCGCGGCCGGTCGGTCAGCGTCTCGGCCGGCCCCGCGACCGTGGACGCGACGGCGCCCGTGGTGAACGTCGTCTCCCGGCAGGAGTAGACGAAGCTGTCGGAGCTGCGGATCGCGCAGACCTTGACGAAGTGCTGCGTGTTCGGGGCCAGGTTGCACGGCGTGTTGCCGGCCGGCACGAGGTCGCCGTAGAACGCCGCGGAGTCGAAGTCCCCCGTGAAGTCCGCCCCGCCCGTCGTCGTGTAGACGAACGGCCCGCCGCACGGGCGGCTCGTGTAGCCCGAGTCCGTCGCGGTGTCGATCCGCACCCGGTAGGGCGTCGTCCCGCCGTTGACGGTGAACGGCACCTTCGCCCCCGTCGCCGTCGTCTGCAGACCGGGCGGCAGCGAGACGACCGGCGGGTCGGCCGGGGCGGGCGCCGCGCCGACGGTGAGGTTCACCGACGCGGTCGCGCACGAGGTCCCGACCGTGCAGAGGAAGACCGACAGCGGCTGGGCGGTCACCGGCCCGCTGGCGACGAGCGGGACGAGCAGCTGCAGCGACGGGTAGGACTGGCTCTCCTGCGGCGAGCGGATCCCCTGAAACCAGAACGAGCCGCCCTGGCCGCCGACGTCGGGCAGCACCGGGTTGGCGACGGGACGCATCGAGAACTGGCGGGTCGTCGTGTTGAAGGAGATGCTCGTCGGGCAGTTCGTCACGGCCCGCGGGTCGAAGACCGTCTGCCCGTTGGCGTTCAGGCCGAAGCGGCGGCAGACGGGGGCCGAGCCCGTGCCGACGGCGGGGGTCACGCCGGACGGGAGCGTCGCCAGGTGCGAGGAGAAGTCCGCGGCGCAGTCGAAGGACCCGACGAAGTCCGCACGCAGCGAGAGGTAGAAGACGTCGCCGACCTTCGGGTTCTGCCCGTCCTGCTGCGAATAGCCCGCCTGGAAGAACATCGGGTTGCAGTTGGCCGCGGTGGTCGAGGCCGTCGGGCCGGTGACGAGGGTGACGCTCGCGGCCGCCGGGGCGGCGGAGAGGCCGAGCCCCACGACGAGGGCGGCGAGCACCGCCGCCGCTGATCTGCCGAGCCCCCGCCTGTCAGACATCGCACGATCTTCCTCATTGCGGTGCATCGACGCAAGGCGTCCGCGGCCCCGGGCCGGGCGCGTGCCCGAGACCGTGCAGACCACCCCCCGCCCTCCGTAGTCACCCCGGATGCGTGCGCCGAACGGGCCGACCTACGCTCGGCCGGCCCTGACCGCGCGGCCGCGTCTGGTCGCACCACCGACGGAAGGAAGCGCCGTGTCCCGTCTCCCCCGCCCGCGCCGGGTGCTGGTGGTCCTGCTCGCCGCCCTGGCGGCACTGCCCGCGGCCACGGCCGCAGCCGCCGACGACGACCCGTTCGCGCTGCTGTCCAAGGCCTCGCCCGACGAGTGCTTTGCGACCATCGGTGACCCCTGGCAGGCGATGCCGCCGGACGGGACGTGCCCGGCGGGGCGCCGCCCGAAGACGAACCAGGCCTACGTCTGGGGCCTGACGAAGCATGGGTCCGACCTGTTCTTCGGCACGGCGGCCAACGTCCAGTGTCTCGTCGAGGGCACGTTCCTGGGCGTGACGACGCCCTCCGAGAGCCCCTCCGCGGTCTGCGAGTTCGGGCAGAGCAGCTGGCGCACGCTCTTCGCGCCGACGATCCCGGCCGCGGTCGGCGACTTCCGCCCGCCGGTCATGTACCGCTACGACCTGAAGGACGGCACCCTGCACGACCTCACCGGGCAGTGGAGCGGCGCTGACGCGGTGCGCCTGCGCCAGACGATCGGCATCCGCGCGGCCGCGTCCCTCGGCAAGACGGTCCTCATGGCCGGCCCCTCGCTGGCCGGCGGCATCAACGTCTTCGCGTTCGACGACACGGGCGCCCTCATCGGCTCCAAGAACCTGCTGGCGTACTCGAACATCCGCCGCTTCGTCACCGTCGGGGGGCGCCTCTACACCGCCGTGGGCAAGACCGGCGGCGGGGGCGCGCTGCTGCGCTGGACGCCCGACGGCACCGATCCGGGGACGCCCGGCAGCCCCGCGACCGGCGTGTTCGACTTCGCCGTGGTCGGGACGACACCCTCCGAGGGCGCGGACCTCGCCGAGCACGAGGGACGCGTCTTCGTCGCCACCTGGCCCCAGACGGGCGTCAAGGCCGGGCTCTTCATGAGCCCGCCCGTCCCGGACGCCGGCCTTCCGGCCGACACGACGCCGCTGACGAAGGTGTGGGGGGCCGACGACTACGAGCCGGACCCGGTGACCGCGGCGACCTACGGCGGCGGCGCCCTGGCCTCGTACGGCGGCAAGCTCATCTGGGGCACGATGCACGTGCCCTTCACCGGGACCCTCGCCCACCTGAACGCCTACGCCGCCGACTACCCGGGCGGGCCGACGACCGCCGACACGCTCGCGGCGATCACCGGCACGTGGCGGGCCGTCGCGGTCTTCAGCGGCGAGCACTTCGGCACGCCGGAGCAGAAGATCACGCTCCTGTACGGCAGCCAGCAGCTGCCCGTCTACGTCCCCGGCGGCGGTGGCTGGACGACGGCGCCGAACAAGATGGGCGGCGCCGCGCCACTGCTCGGGCAGTCGGGCTTCGGCAACCGCTTCAACAACTACACGTGGTCGATGGCCACCGCGGGCAACCGCCTGTACGTCGGCACGATGGACTGGAGCCGCCTGTTCTCCGAGGCGCTGGACGGCCTGTCGGCGACGCTCGGCCTGCCGATCACGCTCAGCGACCTGAACCTGCAGTTCGGCAACTGGGGCGCGGACCTCATGCGCTTCACCTCCCCGACGATCCCCGCCACCCCGGTCGACCGGTCCGGGCTGGGCAACGATTACAACTACGGCATCCGGACGATGGTCGGGAGCGACAAGACCCTCTACCTCGGCACGGCCAACCCGATGAACCTCGCCGCCGACCCGGTCACCGAGAAGCCCCTCGGCGGCTGGGAGCTGCGGCGCTTCGGCCCGGCCGAGACGTTCCCGGCCCCGCCGACGCCACCGGTTCCCGAGGAGCCCGCACCCGACGTCACGGCGCAGTCCCCGCCGCCGACCTCCCCGCCCGCGCCCAAGCCTCGCTGCTCGTCCACGCGGCGGTTCACGATGCGCCTCGGCCTGCGGGTGCGGCTCGCCGACCACCGGCGCATGGGCATCGTCAAGTCCGCGACCGCAGCGCTGGACGGTGTCGCGGTGACGGTGCGCCGGACCTCCCAAGGGCTGACGATCCCGGTCGACCTCAGGCGCAGCAGCACGAAGTTCGCCCGCCTGAAGGTCGTCATGACGCTCGCCAAGCCCGTGCGTGTCCGCCGGGTCGACGGGGGCTGGGTGACGACGAACCAGGTCACCCGCACCTACCGCTTCACGGTCTGCTGACGCGGCGACCGACGGGCGTGGTCAGCCGCCCGGCTGACCGCACGGCGCCGGCTCGGCGTCCGCGGCGTCGCGAAAGCGCGCCAGCACCGGGGCGGCCCGGATGATGAACTGGTCGGGCTGGTCGCCGGCCACCCGCCGGCCCGCGCGGAAGGCGAGGTAGGGCGGCCCGGCGACGGCGACCCCGGGCGAGCAGGCCCGCAGGGCACGCACCCGTGCGTCGACCTCGGCGGAGGACAGCACCCGCTCCCCACCCGAGTCGGCCCCCGGCCGCGTGAAGAGCGCCGGGTCGCCGGGCCGCACGAGCAGCGAGCCGACCTGCGCGACGCCGAGGAGCGCGGCGAGGCCGAGGGCCGCGAGCACGGGTCCGCGGCGGCGGGCGCCGCGGTCCTCCAGCGCGAACAGCGCCCCCGGCACCGCGAGACAGACGACGAGCGGCTCGAGGACGAGGAGCATCGTCAGGTAGCTGCCGTGTTTGAAGAGCGTGAGGAAGAGCAGCAGCGCCCCGGCCAGCGCGCCCGCCAGGCAGCGCGCGAGCGCCTCGTCCTGCAGGCGACCGCGCCCGGGCCACAGCAGGAGCGCGGGCACGAGCAGCGGCAGCAGGTTCCACAGCCCCTGACCCCACAGGCCGGCGACGTAGCTCACCGACGCCCCGCCGGCCTGCCGCTGCGCGGTGACGACGTTGTCCCAGCCGTCGCCGCCGTAGAGCAGGAGGAAGAGGACGAGGCCCACAGCCGTGAGCGCCCCCGCCGTCGCCAGCGCCCGGCCGGCGCGCCGGCCGAGCAGGATCGCCCCGAGCGCCGGCAGCAGCAGCGCGACCTTGAGGCTCAGGGCGAGGACCGCCAGGGCCCCGGCCAACGCGGCCGTCCGCTCACGGGCGGCCGCCAGGACGGTGCCGAGCACGAGCGGCGCGGCGATCGTCTCGGGCAGGTACTGCGCGTGCTCACGCAGCGCCCACGGGGTCACGAGCGCCAGGCCCCCGGGCGCGAGCGCCGCGCCGCGCCGCCCCGTCAGCCGCCAGACCGTGACCACGACGAGCCACGACGTGACCGCCTGCAGGAGCGCCATCGCCACCCGGATCGTGTCCGCGCCGTCGTGGACGGCCAGCGCAGCGGCCCCGACCCAGAAGAGCGGCGGCGGCTGCGCGCCGGCGACGTCGGTGTAGAGGCCATGGCCGTCGAGGAGCTGGCGGGCGCTGAGCGAGTAGACGCCGTCGGAGAACTCCCAGTAGCCGTGGCCCTGCCAGAGGCCGAGCAGGACGAGGACGACCAGCGTCCCGGCCGACCACGGCGCGACGCAGGAGCGCAGGGACGAGCGGTCGCTAGCCACCGAAGGCCTCCGTCAGGACGACGACCTCCCCGGCCGCATCCGACGCGTCCAGGTCGACCGACGCGCGGATGGCGAAGTCGCGATGGCCTTCGGGGTCCTCGACGATCTGCCGCACGGCCCAGGTCCGCCCCGGCCCGTCACGGTCGACGAGCAGCATCGACGGCGAGCGCGCGCTCGCACCGGTCCCGATGCTGTCGTACTCCTCCCAGTAAGCGCCGAGCGCCGCCTCCCACACGTCGGCGGCCATGACCGGCTTGGACGGCGGGTCCGTCAGCGCCGCGGCGGCGGCGTCGAGCGCGGCGAGGTCCTCGACGCGGTCGCGCGCGGCGAGCTGCACACGCTGGAACAGGGCGTTGCGGACCATGACGGTGAAGGCGCGCTCGTTCGCCGTGATCGGCCGCGGGGGCGGCGGACCCGCGCCGGCGGCGAGGTCCGCGGCGGCCGCGGCGACGGCCTCGGGATCCGTCAGCGCCTCCCACTCGTCCAGAAGGCTCGAGTCCGTCTGGCGGACCGTCTCCCCGAGCCAGTCGATGATCTCCTCCAGCTCGGGCGTCTTGACCTCGTCCGGGACGGTCTGACGCAGCGCGCGGTAGGCGCCGGAGAGGTAGCGCAGGACGAGGCCCTCCGACCGCGTCAGCCCGTAGAAGGCGACGAACTCGGTGAACGTCCGCCCCCACTCGTACATGTCGCGGACGACCGACTTGGGCGACAGGTCGGACTCGAGCACCCACGGGTGCGTCTCGCGGTGGACGCGCAGCGCGTGCAGCAGCGGCTCGGCCAGCGGCTTGGGGTAGGTGATCTCCTCCAGCAGCTCCATGCGCTCGTCGTACTCGATGCCCTCGGCCTTCATGAGCGCGACGGCCTCGCCGCGCTCCTTGTGCGCCTGGGCCATGAGAACCGGGAACGGGTCGTCGAGGATCGCCTCGACGATCGAGAGCACGTCGAGGGTGTAGCTCTCGGCCTCCGGGTCCAGCAGGCCGAAGGCGACGAGCGCGAAGGACGCCAGCGGCTGGTTGAGCGCGAAGTCGTCCTGCAGCGCGAGCGCGAGCTGGAGGGTGCGGCCGTGCGGGTCGGGCTCGGGCAGCCACTCCAGGACGCCCGCCTGCACGAGCTCGTCGCCGAGGACCTGCGCCTTCTCGGCCAGGCGCCGGCGGCCGCGTTCGTCCTCGTGGTTGTCCTCCATCAGCGCCCGCATCGTCGCCACCGGGTCTGCCGGCTGGTTGACGACGTTGAGGATCATCGCGTGGTCGACGCGCATCTTCGAGACGAGCGGCTCCGGGACCGCTTCGCGCAGGCGCTCGAACGTCTCCTCCGTCCAGCTCACCGCACCGTCGGCGGGCTTCTTCGTCTGCACCTTGCGGCGCTTCTTCGGGTCGTCCCCCGCCTTGGCCAGCGCGCGGGCGCGCTCGATCGCGTGGTCGGGTGCCTGGACGACGACGTACCCGGCCGTGTCGAAGCCCGCGCGCCCGGCCCGGCCCGCGATCTGGTGGAACTCGCGCGCCTTGAGCAGGCGGTGGCGGCTGCCGTCGTACTTCGCCAGGCTCGTGAAGACGACGGTGCGGATCGGGACGTTGATGCCGACGCCGAGCGTGTCGGTGCCGCAGATGACCTTCAGCAGGCCGGCCTGGGCGAGCTGCTCGACGAGGCGGCGGTAGCGGGGCAGCATGCCGGCGTGGTGGACGCCGATGCCGCTGCGCACGAGCTTGGACAGCGTCCTGCCGAAGCCGGCGGTGAAGCGGAAGGCGCCGATCGCCTCGGCGATCGCGTCGCGCTCCTCGCGGGTGCAGAGCTTGGCCGACAGCAGCGTCTGCGCCCGCTCCATGGCGGAGGCCTGGGTGAAGTGCACGACGTAGACCGGCGTCTGGTCGGTCGCCGCGAGCTCCTCGAGCAGCTCGTGCAGCGGCGTCAGCGACCACGCGTACGTCAGCGGGACGGGCCGCTGCGCGTTGTCGATCGTCGCGGTCGGGCGGCCGGTGCGGGCGGTGAGGTCCTCCGCGATCGCGGACATGTCGCCGAGCGTCGCCGACATGAGGACGAACTGGGCGTGCGGCAGCGTCAGCAGCGGGACCTGCCACGCCCAGCCGCGCTGGCCGTCGGCGTAGAAGTGGAACTCGTCCATGACGACCTGGCCGACGTCGGCGCCCGCGCCCTCGCGCAGCGCGATGTTCGCGAGGACCTCGGCGGTGCAGCAGATGATCGGGGCGCCGGCGTTGACCGAGGCGTCCCCCGTGAGCATCCCGACGTTCTCGGCCCCGAAGATCGTGCACAGCGCGAAGAACTTCTCCGAGACGAGCGCCTTGATCGGGGCGGTGTAGAAGCTCGTGCGCCCGTCCGCCAGGGCGGCGAAGTGCGCCGCGACGGCGACGAGCGACTTCCCGGACCCCGTCGGGGTCGCGAGGATGACGTTCGCGTCGCTGAAGAGCTCGATCGCGGCCTCGTCCTGGTGCGGGTAGAGCGTCAGGCCCTGGCGCTCGGTCCAGGCGGTGAAGGCGTCGTAGAGGGCGTCGGCGCTCGGGTCGGTGGGCAGGGCGTCGACGAGGGTCATGCGTCGCCGGGCACGCTAGCGGGCGCCCGGTCCCCCTGCCGCCCACCGAAGATACGTCGAGTTTCGACAGAAAAGCCGCGGCTCTCGCTAGGCTTCCGCCGCCGGAGCGACCGCCCGGTGACCCGCCCCCTTCCGCGAAGGATCTCCATGCCCCGCCGCCCGTCGTCCGTCCTGCTCACCATGCTCGTCCTCGGCGCCGGGACGCTGCTCGCCGGCTGCTCGGCGTCCGTCGGCGACAAGACGCTGAACACCGACAACGCGGAGAAGGTCATCGGCAAGGGCCTGACCGAGCAGCTCGGCGGCAAGGTGACCGTATCCTGCCCGGACGACGTGAAGGTCAAGAAGGGCGCGAGCTTCGAGTGCGACGCGACGAGCCCGGAGGGCGACAAGGCGAAGGTCACCGTCGTCCAGAAGGACGAGGACGGCAACATCAGCTACTCGATCAAGTAGGCCCGGTCAGACCCGCCGGAAGCGGGCGTCCGCGAACGAGTAGGCGGCGAAGCCGATGAGCCCGGCGGCGGTGAGGCCGAGCAGCCACGGGCCGTAGGAGGCGTCGGCGAGCTTGCGCAGCGCGCCGTCGAGCCCGACCGCCTTCTGCGGGTCGTAGTCCAGGGCCGCCTTGACCAGGCCGACGCCGACGAGCGCGAAGACGACGGCGCGCGCGACGTGCCCGAAGGTGCCCAGCACCGTGAACGTGTGCTGCGCGTGGTCGCTCATCTCCTCGGTCTTGGAGTCCTCCAGGAAGTCCCGCGACAGCCCCTGATGGGCCTGGTAGACGGCGACGCCGAGCAGGACGACGCCTGAGCCGCCGACGAGCAGCGGGCCGAGCGACCAGTCCAGGACGCCGCCGGTCGCCTGCTTGGGGGTGCCCGACCCGGTGCGGGCGCCCACGACGATCTTCACGGCGGTGAAGCAGAGGACCGCGTAGGCGATCCCGCTCGCCGCGCCGCCCACGCGGTCCAGGCCGCCGTCGCGCTGCTCGGGCCCGTGCCCGAGCGCCGCCCGCAGCAGCCGCCAGAACGCGTAGCCGGCCAGCCCGATCGCGGTGAGGACGAGGAGCGCCTTGCCGAACGGCTGCTGGGCGATCTCCTTCAGCGCGCCCTGCTGGTCGGTCGTCTTGCCGCCGCTGCCGCCAAGGGCGAGCTTCAGCGCGAGGATCCCGATGACGGCGTAGACGGTGCCGCGCGCGACGAGGCCGGCCCGCGCCAGCCAGGCGAACGGCGCGGCGTGCGCGACGCGCTCGCCGTGGGCCTCGGCGGCGTCCGCGGCGTCGCCGACGGGGGACGACGCGGGGTCCGGGGTCACGGGCATGGACGGGGCGTACCCTGCGTCGCGGGCGCCGACGCGCGCTCAAGGCGCCAGACCAGGTCGGTCCCGGTGGCCGCGGGCGGCAGGGGTATCGGCCCGGGCGCCTCGCCGACGCACGTGAAGCCGGCGGCCGCGGCGACCTGACCGCTGACGGGGTTGGCCGTGTCGTGCCGGATCTCCAGGTGGGTGACGCCGGGGTCGGCGAGGGCGAGCGGGACCGCCTGGCGGACCATCGCGGTGGCCACGCCGCGGCGGACGTGGCCGGCGTGGACCCAGTAGCCGAGCTCCAGGCCCCCGGGACCGATGCGCGGGTGCAGCCCGATCGTCCCCACGAGCGCACCGTCCGCCCAGGCGCCGAACAGCCGATTGCCCAGCGCTGCCTGCTCGGCGAACCACGCGCGCCGGGCCGCGGTGGTCATGCGCGGCGCGACCGCCCAGACCATGAACGGGCGCAGGTGCTCGCGGCTGGCGTCCACCGCGTCGTCGAGCGCCGTGGCGTCGGCGTCCGTGTCGGCCCAGGGCCGCAGCCGGAGCTCGAGCGGCGCGCCGGCCACGCTCAGAAGCTCGTGCGCAGGGTCAGGGGGAAGACGTCGGCCGCGCCGCGGCGGCGCAGCTGGCCGCCGACCATCGCCAGGGTCCAGCCCGACTGGCGGCTGTCGTCGACGAGCAGGCAGGCCCCGGCGGGGACGTCCCCCGTCACGGCGAAGGCGCCGCGGACGTTCGCGGCCTGCTGGGCGGCGTTGCGCATCTGGGCCTGCGGCGGGCGGGCCGCGTCGGCGCGGGCGACCGCGGGGACGAACGGCAGGCCAAGCGCGGCGGCCACGCGGGCGGCG
>CAZRLR010000116.1:0-11361 GCA_964600395.1 uncultured Conexibacter sp. | reverse complement strand
CGGCTACCTCGTCGAGAAGTCGCTGTCGCTGGACAACGTCTTCGTCTTCCTGCTCATCTTCACCGCGTTCGCGCTGCCCGAGGCCGAGCGCCACCGGCTGCTGAGCTACGGCATCGTCGTCGCGCTCGTCCTGCGCACCGCGTTCATCGTCGTCGGCGCCGCGGCGCTGTCGGCGGTGAGCTGGCTGAGCTTCGTCTTCGCCGCGTTCCTCGTCTGGACCGGCTGGCGGATGTTCCGCCACCGGCACGGCCACGGGGACGAGCAGGCGCTCGTCGCGCGCCTGCAGCGCGTGCTGCCCCTGGCCGCCGGGCCCTCGGAGGGGCGCCTGGTCCGCCGGGAGGACGGACGGCTGCTGCTCACCGTCGCCGGCGCCTGCCTGGCCGGGATCGCCCTCGTGGACGTCATCTTCGCGATCGACTCGGTGCCGGCGATCCTCGCGATCACCGACGACACGTTCATCGTCTTCGCCGCGAACGCCTTCGCGCTGCTCGGCCTGCGACCGCTGTTCTTCCTCGTCGCCGACCTCGTCGAGCGCCTCTACTACCTCAAGACCGCGCTCGCCGTCCTGCTCGTCTTCATCGGCGGCAAGATGGCCGCCGCCGAGGTCGTCGGCAAGATCGGGCCGGCGGTCAGCCTGCCGGTCATCGGCGCGATCCTCGCGACCGGCATCGTCGCGTCGCTCGTGCGCAACCGCCGCCTGGGTGCCGGCCAGCGCCCCCGCCAGCTTGCCCCGCCGTTACCCTCACCACAACCGGAGGTCTGAGCATGCCTCACCGCCACCACGTCAACCCGAACGCGGCCGGCCCGGCCGCCCCCAAGCGCCCCGGCCTGCGTCGCGGTCGCGCCGAGTGGGTCCTCGGCACGCTCGTCGAGCTCGACGTCGAGCGGCGGCGGATCGTGCTGCGCGTCGGCAGCGCCCGCGGCGCGTCGCTGCAGGCCGACGACGAGGTCTGGATCGACGTCCGGGAGGCCCGCGTCGTCGCCACGGACGGGGACGGGGACGGCCGCGCCTCGCTGCGCGACCTCTTCCCCGGCGACACGCTGCACGTGTCGCTGCGGCCGCGACCCCAGAACGGTCCGCTCGTCGCCCAGCGCGTCGAGCAGCGCTCCCCCGGAGCGCCGCACGGCGGCCTGCGCGACCTGTGGGCCGTGCGCCGGCGCTGAGCGGCGTGTGCCGACGGGGCCGCGGTCAGCGCGCCGGCGTCAGGCCGGTCTTGATCGCGGCCTCGAAGGCGCGGAAGCCGAAGGAGCCCTCCAGGCGTGCGGTGATCCGCCCCGTCCGGTCCATGACGAAGAGCCACGGCTCGGTCTGCAGCTTGAAGTCCAGCAGCGGCCGGCGCAGGCCCTTGGCGACCTCGTTGTCCTTGTAGACCTCCTGGTGGATGAACTGCATCCGGTCCCCGTAGGTCTTCTTCAGCTGCGCCGCGATGTCGACGACGGGGCCGCAGACGCGCGACTGGCACAGCTGCGGCGTGGCGAACAGGAGGGCGACCGGGCGCTTGCCCAGGACGTCTTTCAGCGACTTGTCGTGCATGTCCGACGGCGGCACGCGGGTGTCGATCTTCTTGACGTCCCCGCCCGCCGACGCGAGCGTGTCCGTGTCGACCCGCGGCGCCGGGTCCCCCACGGCGGGGATCGGGTCCTTCGAGGCCGGCAGGACGGTGATCGAGCCCGCCGCCCCGACCTGCTGGCCGTTGATGAGGGACACCGCGAGGACCGGGAAGGTCCCCGTCTTCGCCAGCGGGACCTGCGTCTCGTAGATCGCCGCGAAGGGGTCGCTCTCGGTCGCCGCGTTCTGGCTGCGGAACGGCGGGTCGGTGATGAGCAGGTCGGCGGGCGCCGGGTACGGGCCCTGCGCCTTGGCGTTCTCGTCCGTCGCGAGGTAGAGCGCCGTCGGCGCGTAGACGAAGCCCGTCTTCTCGTCGACGATCCCGAAGGCCAGGCGCTCGTCCTGCCCGGGCGTCAGCGTCTGCGTCGCGAACGCGACCTGCGGCCCGGTGCCGTCGAGGCTGTCAGCGACCTGGCGCAGCGTGCGCCCGCCGGCGGCCGGGAAGGTCGAGGCCGTGACGCGCGTGGCCGCCTCGAGCTTCGTGCGCAACTGGGCCGACGACGGGCCCTTGGGCGTCGGCGCGGAGCCGTCCTTGCCCGTGGTCCCGCCGCCGCCGTCCGAGCCGCCGCAACCGCCGGCGGCGAGGGCGAGGCCGGCGAGCACGAGCGCGACCGCGCCGCGGGCGGTCATCCGCCGCCGCCGGCCGGGGCGGCGTCGCCACCGGGCTGCGCCGCGGTGCGCTGCTCCTCGGCCTCGGCGCGGCGGTCACGCCGGCCGATGACGAGCAGCGTCCCGACGAGGATCACGACCGGCGCCCTGTAGATGAGGCCGACGAACCAGTGGCCGGCGTGGGCGAGGGGCAGCACGGGCATGACGTCCTCCAAGGGTAGTGCGACGGACCCGGCAATTTATACGGCAGCGAACATTGCGAGGATGCTGGGGTCGTCGAGCGTCGGGGCGACCGCGTCGGCCTCCGGCAGCTCGCCGTCGGCGAAGTACGGGACGCCGACGACGTGCACGCCCGCCGCGCGGGCGGCGGTGACGCCGGTGGCCGAGTCCTCGAAGGCGACGCAGGCCGCCGGGTCGGCACCGAGCGCGGCGCAGGCCGCGAGGTAGATGTCCGGCGCCGGCTTGGGGTTCGCCACCTCGTCCCCGGCGATCGTCGCCGCGAACGGCGAGGCCGGCCCGGCCAGGCCGGCGCCGTGCAGCACGAGGTCCAGGAACGCGCGGGGCGAGTTGGAGGCGACGGCCATCGGGACCTGCGCCGCCTGCAGCAGCTCGATGAGCGCGGGCGCCCCCGGCCGCAGCGCCACCGGCTGCTGCGCCTCGACCATCACGAGCCCGTGCAGCTCGTCCATGAGCGCCTGCCCCTCCCCCGGCGCGTCGAGCATCCGCTCGAGCTTGGCGGCCGCCTCGTCGCGGGCGCTGCCGATGATGTCGCGCTTGTGGTCGATCGTGAAGACGCGGCCGCGGCGCGCGAAGAGCGTCTCCTCCGCGCGCGTCCACGCCTCCTCGGTGTCGAGCAGCAGGCCGTCGTTGTCGAAGACGACGGCGACGGGGGCGGCGGGGGCAGGACGGCGGGGCATCGCGGGCATGATGGCGCAGCGCGCCGGGACGACGACGGGCGGCCCGTGGGCCGCCCGTCGGTCAAGCGTGGTGCGGGGCGTCGGCTACTTGCCGCGCGCCTTGTCGATGCCGCCCTCGATGGCGTCCTTCACGTCGCTCACGGCGTCCTTGAGCTTGCCGGCGATCTGGTCGCCCTTGCCCTCGTTCTCGAGCTGCTTGTCGCCGGTGACGGCGCCTGCCGTCTCCTTGACGTTGCCCTTGATGTTGTCGGCGGTGCCGGACATGCGGTGCTCCTTGGTCGGGTGTGCGTCTGAGGAAAGGTCTTCCCTCCCGGCACGTCGTCAAACGTGATGCGGCGCACAGAGCTACCCGACGACCGCACCCCCGAGCGCGACGCCGCACGCGTCGTGCAGGGCGGCGATGACCCGGCGGACCGCCGGGGCGTCCTGGTGCCCGCGCCGGCAGGCGACGAAGACGTAGCGCGCGGGGGGACGGCCCCCGGCGTGGCCGCCGATCGGCACGACCACCGCCCCGGGGACGGCCTGCACGGCGGCCAGGCGCGGGACGAGCGCCACGCCGAGCCCGGCTCCGACGAGGGCGCTGACGGCGGCCCACTCGGCCGAGCGATGCAGGACGCGGGGGCTGAAGCCCGCCGCCTGGCAGCCGGCGAGGATGACCTGCTCGCAGGTCCAGCCCACCGGCGGCAGGATCCACGGCTCGGCGCTGGCCTCGGCGAGGTCGACGACGTCGCGCTCCGCCAGCGCGTGCCCCGCGGGGACGACGAGGTCCAGCGCGTCGACGAGCAGCTCCTCACGGGCGAAGCGCGGGTCCTCGCGGGTCGGCGCTCCGGGTGCCTCCATCGAGATGACGAGGTCCAGCTCGCCGCGGCCGAGCTCGGCGAACGCCTCCGGTCCCTCGCTCATCGAGATCCGCAGCTCCAGCCCAGGGCTGCACTCGCGCAGCGCGACGGCGGCCGGGGCGACAAGGCCGCCGATGGCGGTGGCGAACCCGGCGACGCGCAGCAGCGCATGCTCCCCGGCGGCGTGGGCGTCGACCTCGGCGTGCAGCTGTTGGACCTCCGCGAAGATCGCGTCGGCCCGGCGCACGAGGACCTCCGCGACCGGCGTGAGGCGGACGCTGCGCCCGTCCGGCTCGACGAGCCGGTGCCCGAGCTCGCGCTCCAGGGCGCTGAGCTGCTGCGAGACGGCCGACGGTGTGAGGTGCAGCGCGTCGGCGGCCGCGGCGATCGTCCCGCGGTCGGCGACCTCGCGCAAGGTCTGCAGGCGTCCGAGGTGAAGCATCAGCGCAGCTTACGGGTACCGGCCAGAAGGTCCAATGGCTCTGATCGGTCGGATGGGTCATGCTGCGGCCATGCCCCGCCGTCACGTCCTCCTCGCCGTCGCCGTGATGGTCGTCTGGGGCGCGAACTTCGTCGTCATCCACGTCGGGCTGAAGGACTTCCCGCCGTTGCTCTTCGCCGCGCTGCGTTTCGTCTTCGTCGTCTTCCCGGCGATCTTCTTCGTCGGGCGCCCGAAGGTCCCGGCCCGCATGGTCGTCGGCATCGGCCTGTTCCTCTCGGCCGGCCAGTTCGGCTTCCTCTTCTCCGCGATCCACGAGGGGATGCCGGCCGGCCTGGCCTCGCTCGTCCTGCAGCTGCAGACGGTCTTCACGGTCGCGCTGGCCGTCGTCGTCCTCGGCGAGCGCCCCGGGACGCGGCAGCTGGCCGGGTCGGCGGTCGCGCTCGCGGGCATCGGGATCATCGCGGCGGGCCGGGCCGAGGGCGTCCCGCTGCTGGCCTTCGGCCTGTGCGTCGTCGCCGCCGCCTCGTGGGGTGTCGGCAACATCTTCACGCGTCAGGCCCAGGCGCCGGACCCGCTGGCGCTCATCGTCTGGTCCGCGCTCGTCCCGCCGATCCCGCTGGCCGTCGCGTCGCTCCTGCTCGAGGGTCCGGCGCGGATGGGCGACGCGATCGCGCACGTCGGGGCGGGCGGGCTGCTCGCGCTGGCCTACATCGTCGTCGGGGCGACCTTCTTCGGCTACGGCGCGTGGACGTTCCTCATGCGCCAGCACCCGGCGTCCGTGGTCGCGCCGTTCACGCTGATGGTCCCCGTCGTCGGCATCGCCGTGGCGTGGATCGCGCTCGGCGAACGGCCGACGCTCGCCGAGCTCGGCGGGGGCCTCGTCGTCCTGGCGGGCCTGGCGCTCACGAGCGGGCTGCGCCTGCGCCGTCCGCGACCGACGCCGGTCGCCGAGGTGCCCGAAGCCGTCGGCCAGCCCGCCTAGCCTGTCTGCGTGCCCGCCGCCGTCACCGCCCCGCGTGTCGCCGCGCAGCTGACGCCGGTCGACCTGGGCGACGGCGGCCTGCACGACGAGCTGCTGCTGGAGGCGACCGCCCTGACCGGATCTGCCGGGGAGGACGTCGTCGCCGCCAACCTGGAGCTCGTGCGCTCCCACCTGCAGGACGTCGACCTCGCCGGTGCCCGCCTGCCCCACCTGAACCTCGGCGACTGCGTCGTCGAGCGCGGCAACCTCGCGAACGTCGCGGTGCGGGGCGGGGTCGCCCAGCGCAGCCGCTTCGACGGCGTGCGCCTGACGGGCCTGTCGTGGCACGAGGGGACGATCCGGGACGTCACCTTCCACGGGTGCCGGATCGACCTCGCCTCGTTCGCGGCCTCGCGCCTGGAGCGCGTGCGCTTCGAGGACTGCGTCCTGCGGCAGGCCGAGCTGCAGGACGCCCGCCTGGCGCGCGTCGTCTTCGAGCGCTGCGACCTGTCGGAGGCGGACTTCAGCGGGGCGCGGCTCTCGGCCGGGTGCGAGCTGCACGGCTGCACGCTGGACGGCGCGCGGGCGGTCGAGCGCCTGCGCGGCGCGCGGATGCCGATCGGCGACGTCATCGCCGCCGCCGGCGTCTTCGCCGCGACGCTCGGGATCGGCATCCTGGAGGACGACCACGACGAGGAGGGGGACGGACGATGACCGGCCAGGACGCGGGCGACACGCTGCGCGGCACCGTGCTGGCGGTGAGCGTCGGCGCGGTGCGCCGGGTGGACACGGGCTCGCGCGCCGTGGAGACCGCCATCTGGAAGGCGCCCGTCGCGGGCCGCGTGGCGGTGCGCGGCGTGAACCTCGACGGCGACGACCAGGCCGACCGCAGCGTGCACGGCGGGCCCGACAAGGCCGTCTACGCCTACGCGAGCGAGGACACCGCATGGTGGGAGGCGCGGCTGGGCCGCGAGCTGGGCCCCGGCGCCTTCGGGGAGAACCTCACGACGGTCGGGCTGGACCTCACACACGCGCGCCTCGGCGACCGCTGGCGGGTCGGGTCCACCGTGCTCGAGGTCTGCCAGACCCGGGTGCCGTGCTTCAAGCTCGGCCTGCGCTTCGGCGACCCGACGTTCCTCAAGACGTTCGCGCAGGCCCGGCGGCCGGGCGCCTACCTGCGGATCCTGCAGGAGGGGGACGTCGGCGCCGGGGACGCGATCGAGGTCGTGTCGCGACCGGACCACGACGTCACGACCGGCCTCATGACCGAGGCGCTGCTGCACGACCAGGCGCTGCTGCCGCGGTTGCTGGAGGCCGAGGCCCTGCCGGAGATGTTCCGGGACTGGATCGAGAGCCGCGAGGCCTGACCCGCCGCGGCGCTGACTCCGCACGCGCCGAACCACCCGCGACCGGCGTGGATTTGACACCGCGTCAAGTACGTTCGGGGGATGCACCTGAACCACAAGCGCGTGGGCAGCGGCCCGCCGCTCCTGCTCATCCACGGCCTGGCCGGCAACCGCAACGCGTTCGACCCGAGCCTCGACGCCCTGGCGGCGCAGCGCACGGTCGTCGCGATCGACCTGCCGGGCTGCGGTGACACGCCACCGCTGCCCGGCGGCGCGGCGACCGTCCCGGACTTCGCCGACGCCGTCACGAGCTTCCTGAAGGAGCAGGACCTGCTCGGCGTCGACGTCGTCGGCAGCTCGCTCGGCGCCCGCCTGGCGCTCGAGCTCGCCCGCCGCGGCGGCGTCGTCGGCAAGGTCGTCGCCCTGGACCCGGGCGGCTTCTGGGCCCCCGGCGCCCAGCGCTTCTTCAGCGTCTCGGTCGGCGTCTCGATCCGCCTCGTCAACGCGCTGCGCCCGCTGCTGCCGTTCCTCGCCGGCAACCCGGTGACGCGCACGATCCTGCTGCCGCAGTTCAGCGCCCGGCCGTGGGCCATCCCGAAGGCCGTCGTCCTCCCCGCGCTGCGCGGCTTCAAGGACCCCGCGACGAAGCCGGCCTTCCGCTTCCTCGCCAAGGGCCCGCAGCAGGAGGGGCTGCCCGCCGGCGCCCAGGAGCACCCGATCCTGCTCGTCTGGGGCAAGCGCGACTACGTCACCCCCGCCAGCCAGGCGACGCTCGCGCAGGAGCGCTTCCCCGACGCGACGCTGCAGCTCATCGACAAGTGCGGGCACTTCCCCCACTGGGACCAGCCCGAGCAGGCGACGCAGCTCATCCTGGGCCACACCGGCTAGGGGCGCAGCCGGGCCGCCTTCAGCCCGAGGTGCAGCAGGGTGCGCCGCGGGCCGTCGTGCAGGTCGACGCCGACGAGCGCCTCGATGCGGTGCAGGCGCCGGTAGAGCCCGGCGCGGCTGACGTGCAGCGCGGCGACGGTCGCGCCGACGTCGCCGCCGCAGTCCAGGTACGCCTCGACGGTCTCGCGCAGCTGACGGGCGTCGTCGGCCAGCAGCGGGAGGACGACGGGCGGGACGACCACCCGCGCCGGGTCGTCGCCCGCGGCCTGCAGGAGGTGCGCCTCCAGCGGCACGTCCGCGAGATCCAGCGGCCCGGTCCTCGCGAGCAGCAGGGCCAGGTGGGCGGCGCGCCGCCCACAGGCCAGGTCGACGCCCAGCCCCGTGGGCGCGGGCAGGGCGGCGTGGGCGAGTGCCGCGACGAGGGCGTCCGCCGGGGCGCCGGCGAGCAGCAGGTCGTGCTCCTGCAGCAGGCACCGGCCACGGCCACCCGAGCGGCGGCGCAGCGCCCGCTCCAGCGCGCTCTGATGGTCGACGAGGTCACCCGTCAGCGACGCCGTGCGCACGACGGCGACCGGTCCGCCGCCCTCCTCGTGGATCGCGCGCGCGATCGCCGCGACGTCCTCGGCGCGCTCGCGGCCCTCCTCCAGCCGGCGGCGGAAGAGCACGGTCCCCGCCCGGTCGGCCGCCTCCAGGGCCGCCGCCGTCACCCCGTCCCCCGCCCCGCCGTGCACCCACAGGTAGCCGAGCAGCGCGCCCTCGTGGCGGACGGGGCAGCAGAGGCGCTCGGCCATGCCGAGCTCGTCCACCGCGGCCAGCACGGTCGGCTCGCGCAGCTCCTGCAGCCCGTGCTCGAACAGCCAGGCGCGCACGTCCTCGGGGCTCTCACGGCGCAGGATCGAGCGGACGCGCACCGGGTCCACGTCGTCGTCGGTCTGGCTGTAGGCGATGAGCCGCAGGCGGGGGTCGTCGAGCATCACCGCGCGCCCGACGCGGGCGGCCAGGCCGTCCACGAGATCCTGCAGCTGATCGGCGTCCGACAAGGTGAGACGATCGTCTCAGACCGGTCAACCGCAGCGCGACAGCCGTCCGCCCAACGGGCAGCGGATCGGGCATACCGTCAGGACCATGCCGACCGTCGCCGACCCGCCCCCCGCCGACCCGGCCCCGCCGGCCCAGGCCGCCGGCGCCATCGAGGCGCTGATCCCCGACATCGGCCACCGGCTGGCCGGCGCGATGGGGCGCCACCGCGACCCGCGCGCCGCGGTCGAGGCCCGCATGATGGACCGGATCGCCGACCGCCCGGACCTGCGCGCCGCGATCTTCCGGCTCGTCGACGTGCGGCCCGCCTGCCGGACCTACCCCGACCTCGCCGCCGACCTCGCCGCGCTGCTCGACGAGGTCGACGAGCCCGCCGCCCCCTTCGGCCTGGCCCGGACGCTCGCCCGCCGACCGGGCTCCAAGACCCTCGTCGGCGTCGCGGGCGCCGCGGGGGTCCGCGCGATGGCCGGCCGCTTCATCGTCGGCGAGGACGCCGCGGACGCCCTGCCCGCGGTGCGGCGCCTGTGGAAGGGCGGCATCGCCACGTCGATGGACCTGCTCGGCGAGGCGACGGTCTCCGAGGCCGAGGCGGACGCCTACCGCGACCGCTGCATCGAGGTCCTCAGGACGATGGCCGCGGGCTCCCGCGACTGGCCGGCGAACGCGCTGCTGGAGGCCGACCAGCACGGCCCGATCCCGCGCGTGAACCTCTCGGTGAAGGTCTCGGCGCTCACGCCGCACCTGCGCGCGGACGCCCCCGAGCGCGGCGCCGCCTCCGCCGCCCCGCGCCTGCGCGAGATCCTGCGCGCCGGCCGCGACCTGGGCGCGCACATCCACGTCGACATGGAGGCGCTGGACTACCGCGAGGCCGTCCGCGACCTCACCCTCTCGCTGCTGGCCGAGCCGGAGTTCGCCGACGGGCCGTCCGCCGGGATCGTCCACCAGGCGTACCTGACCGACGCCGCCGACGAGCTCGACGTCCTCCTGGACTGGGCCCGCCACGGCGCCGGACGCCATCGCACCCACCCGCTGTCGATCCGCCTCGTCAAGGGCGCCTACTGGGACCACGAGGTCGTCGAGGCCCAGCAGTCGGGCTGGTCGGTCCCGGTGCACCAGGACCGCCGCGCCTGCGACCGCGGGTTCGAGCAGCTGACCGACGTCCTGCTGGACCACACGGACCTCGTCCGGCCGCTCATCGCGTCCCACAACCTGCGCTCGGTCGCCCACGCGATCGCCGGCCAGCAGGCCCGCGGCCTGCCCGCCGACGCCGTCGAGTACCAGGTGCTGCGCGGCCTCGGCGACCCACTCGGCAGCGCGCTGGCGGCCGAGGGCCTGCGCGTGCGGACCTACTGCCCGATCGGCGACCTCGTCGCCGGCATGGCCTACCTCGTGCGGCGTCTGCTGGAGAACACCGCCAACGACTCCTTCCTGCGCGCGCACGCCGGCGGCGCCGACCTGAACACCCTGCTGGAGGCCCCGTGACCATGCTGCCCCCGTTCGCCAACGAGCCGCTGCTCGAGCTGCGCCGCCCCGGCCCGCGCACCGCGCTGACCGCGGCGCTGGCCGACCTCGACGCCCGCCTGCCGCTGCGCGCGCCCGTCGTCATCGACGGCGTCGCCGCGGCGCCCACCCCGAAGACGTCGGTCGACCCGTCGCTGCCGGCCCGCGTCGTCGCCCACGCCGGCGACGCGAGCGCTGCGGACGCGGACGCCGCCATCACGGCCGCCCGGGCCGCGTTCCCGGCCTGGTCGGGCCGGTCGGCCACGGAGCGCGCTGACGTCCTGCTCGCCGCCGCCGCAACGCTGCGCGAGCGCCGCCTCGCGCTCACCGCCCTGCTCCTGCGCGAGACGGCCAAGCCGTGGCCCGAGGCCGACGCCGACGTCTGCGAGGCGATCGACTTCCTCGAGTACTACGCGCGCCACGCGCTGGACCTCGCCCAGCCCCGCGAGCTCGTCCACGTCGCCGGCGAGCGCAACGTCATGACGTACACCGGGCGTGGCGTCGCCGCCGTCATCGCGCCGTGGAACTTCGCGCTGGCGATCCCGGCCGGCATGGTCGCCGCCGCCCTGGTGACCGGCAACACCGTCGTGCTCAAGCCGGCCGAGCAGGCGCCCGCCTGCGCCGCCGCGCTCTACGACGCGTTCCGCGACGCGGGGCTCCCGGAGGGCGCGCTGCACGTCCTCCCCGGCGGGGACGAGCCGGCCAAGGCGCTCGTCGCGCACCCGCACGTCCACACGATCGCCTTCACCGGGTCCAGCGCTGCGGGCCGGGACATCCTGCGCCGAGCCGCCGACGTCGTCCCCGGCCAGCACCACCTCAAGCGCGTCGTGTGCGAGATGGGCGGCAAGAACATCGTCATCGTCGACAGCGACGCCGACGTGGACGAGGTCGTCCCCGCGCTGCTGCACAGCGCGTTCGCGTTCGCCGGGCAGAAGTGCTCGGCGGCGGCCCGCGTCCTCGTCCACGAGGACCTGCACGACGAGCTCGTCGCCCGGCTCGCCGGCGCCGTCTCGACGCTGCAGGCCGGGGCGCCCGAGCGCTTCGGGGTCGACGTCCCGCCCGTCATCGACGCCGAGTCCGTGGCGCGGGTGCAGCGCTACGTCGCGATGGCCCGGGCGGACGGGAGGGTACTCGCGCAGGCGCCGGCGCCCGCCGAGGACCGCGGTGGCTTCCACGTCCCCGCGACGCTCGTCGGCGACCTGCCGGCCGACT
>CAZRLR010000115.1:0-11414 GCA_964600395.1 uncultured Conexibacter sp. | reverse complement strand
CCAAGCGCTACGCGCAGTTCCCGATCATCCTCGAGACCTACCGCGAGTGCCTGCGGGACGTCCTCGACGTCCCCGGCCTCACCGACCTGCTGCGCGCGCTGCACTCGCGCGAGCTGTCGCTCGTCGAGGTCGAGACGCCCACGGCGTCCCCGTTCGCGAGCAGCCTCCTCTTCGACTACGTCGCGACGTACATGTACGAGGGGGACACGCCGAACGCCGAGCGCCGCGCGGCCGCCCTCTCGCTCAACAAGGACCTGCTCGCCGAGCTGCTCGGGCAGGAGGAGTTGCGCGACCTCATCGACCCCGGCGCGCTGGACATGGTCGAGGCCGACCTGCAGCACACGTCGACCCGGACGCAGGCCGCGACCGCCGACGACCTGGGGGACGTCCTGCGCCGGGTCGGCGACCTCACCCCGGCCGAGGCGGCCGCCCGCACCGTCGAAGGCGTCGACGCGGACGCGCTGCTCGAGCTGCTCTCCGCCCAGCGGCGCGCCGTACGCGTGCGCGTCGGCGGGGAGGAGCGCTGGATCGCCGCCGACGACGCCGGCCTGTACCGCGACGCCTTCGGCACCGTCCCGCCCGGCGGCCTGCCCGCCGCCTTCCTCGAGGACGTCCCGGACGCGCTGCGCACGGTCGCCGCGCGCTTCGCCCGCACCCACGGCCCGTTCACGACGGCCGAGCTGCGCGGGCGCTATCTCATCGACCCGGCCTCGGCGCTGAAGGAGCTCGAGGCGTCCGGCGCGCTCGTCCGTGGCGAGCTGCGCCCCGGCGGCAGCGAGCGCGAGTGGTGCGACACCGACGTCCTGCGCCGCCTGCGCCGCGCGTCGCTCGCCGTCCTGCGCAAGGAGATCGAGGCGGCCGACCAGTCGCAGCTCGCGCGCTTCGCCCCGTCCTGGCAGGGCGTGGACCGCCACCCGCCCGCGGGCGCCGGGATCGACCGGCTGCGCGAGGTCCTCGTCCCGCTGCAGGGGCTGGCGCTGCCGGTCTCCGTCTGGGAGAGCGACGTGCTGCCGCGCCGCTGCGGGGCCTACTCCCCGGCGTGGCTGGACCAGCTGTGCGCCTCGGGCGAGCTCGTGTGGACGGGCGCCGGCGCGACCGGGCGCTCCTCGGGCAAGGTCGCCCTCTGGTTCCGCGACGACGCGCCCGCGATCGGCCCGGTCACCGTCAAGGCCGACGTCTGGGAGACGCCCGAGCACGACCTCATCCGCGCCCGCGTCGCCGCCTCGCCGTGCTTCTTCACCGACCTGCTGGCGGAGATCCCGCTCTCGCCGGAGGAGATCCAGGACGCGCTCTGGGACCTCGTGTGGGCCGGCGAGATCACGAACGACGCGTGGGCGCCGCTGCGCGCCCCGCGCCTGGCGCTCGCGAAGGCCACGGCCGCCCGCGACCGCGCGACGACGCGCCCCGGGCGGCGCTTCGGCTCGACGCGACGCGGGACGGGTGCCGCGGCGCAGGTGTCCGGCCGCTGGTCGCTGACGTCGACGATCTTCGGCGAGCAGGGCGTCGCGGCCGTCGCCGACCAGCGCCGCACCGTCGCCGAGCTGCTGCTCGAGCGCCACGGCATCGTCACGCGCGAGACCGTCCTGGCCGAGGGCGTCCCCGGCGGCTTCAGCGCCCTGTACACCGCGTTCGCCGATCTCGAGACGCTCGGCGTCTGTCGGCGCGGCTACTTCATCGAGAACCTCGGCGGCGCGCAGTTCGCGCTGCCCGGCGCCGTCGAGCGCTTGCGCGCGCAGAAGGACAACGACGAGACGCCGCAGGTCCTCGCCGCGACCGACCCCGCGCAGGTCTACGGCGCCGCGCTGCCGTGGCCCAAGCGCGAGGAGGAGGCGACCTCGGCCCCGTCACGCCGCCCCTCGCGCGTCGCGGGCGCCCAGGTCGTGAACGTCGGCGGCGACCCTGTCCTCTACGTCGAGCGCAGCGGCAAGGGGCTGCAGACGCTTGTGGACGGCGGCGACCACCGCATCCCGATCGCGATCGAGGCGCTCGCGGCCTTCGGCCGCGCCGGCCGCGGGCGGCGGTTGTCCGTCGAGCGCATCGACGGCGAGGACGTCATCGGCTCGGAGCTGGAGGCGCTGCTCGTCGAGCACGGCTTCCGCCAGGGGCCACGCAAGCTCACGCTCAGCGCCTGAAGGGCGGACCGCGCGGGTACCCTCCGCGCCGTGACCGCCTTCCCCCGTCACGTCCAGGCCGCCGGCGGCGTCATCCTGTCGGGCGGCCGGGTCTGCGTCATCCACCGTCCCGACTACGAGGACTGGTCGCTGCCCAAGGGCAAGCTCGACGCCGGCGAGCGCCACGAGGACGCCGCGCTGCGCGAGGTGCACGAGGAGACGGGGCTGCGCTGCCGGCTCGGCGCCGAGCTCTCCTCGCAGGAGTACACCGACCGCAAGGGCCGCCCGAAGACAGTGCGCTGGTGGGCGATGGAGGTGCTCGCCGACGACGGCCTGACCCCGAGCGACGAGGTCGACGAGCTTCGCTGGGTCCCCGTCGAGCAGGCCGGGGCGCTGCTGGACTACGAGCACGACCGCGAGCTCGTCCGCGAGGCGCAGGAGGCCCTCACCGGCCCCTGAGCGCACGGCCTGCCGCGGTGCTCAAGCGAACGCGCCGTCGGCCGACGACTCGGGCCGTGAGGCAGAACATCGACAGGGGCGTGGAGCTCGAGCCGTTCGTGGGCGAGGTCGTCGACGACCTCGACGCGCGCCGCGAGCCGTTGGCGGGCGAGAAGGACCCCGTCGTCGCGGAGCTGCGCGACCGCCTCCACAGCCTCGACGCCGTCTGCCTGACCGGCCTGCAGGAAGGGCTGGACGCGATGGTCCGCGGCGATCACACCTACGTCGCCTACCCGCGCACCGAGCCGATCCACGCCGACTCCGACGACCCGGACATCCGGTCGCTCGTGGACCTCTTCAACTCGATGCTCCAGCGCAGCCAGGAGGCCCTCATGGCCTACGAGCAGCTGCGCCTGAACCTCGTGGACGCCCTCGGCGAGGAGTCGTGCCTTCCCGAGCTGCGCGAGCGCCTGCACAGCCTGGAGGAGCACTGCCTCACCGATCTGGACGAGGGCCTGCAGGCCGTCGTCGACGGCGACCTCACCCGCCCGGCGCGGCCGGTGACCAAGCCGCTGGTCGCGCCGCCGGACCGCCGGCTCGGGGAGCTCGGCGAGACCTTCAACCGCATGCTCGCCCGCTCGCGGACCGCGCTGCTGAGCTACGACACGATGCGGGACGACCTGCGCGCGACGCTCGGCGACCGCTCCTGCCTGCACGAGCTGCGCGCCAAGCTCTACAGCCTGCACCGCCACTGCCTGCGCGACCTGGACGAGGGGCTGGACGCCGTGGCCTCCGGCACCGTCCTCACCCGCGAGGTCGTCCCGGTCACCACCCCGCTCGTCCCGGCGACCGAGGGCGAGGACATCGGCGAGCTCGCCGAGGTCTTCAACCGCATGCTCGCCCGCACGCAGTCCACGCTCGCCCACTACGACGAGCTGCGCTCCCGAGCCGTGTTCGGGCCGCCGCCGCCGGCCCGGTGACCGTCGTGACGGGCGCAGGGGCGGGCCTGGCCGACGAGCTGCAGGGCTTCGTCGAGCTGCTGGAGCGGCAGGACCGGCGCGAGGCGATCCGCACCGCCGTGCGCCTCGTCCAGGACGGCATGTCCGTCGCGGACTTCATCCTCGGGATCCTCGGACCCGCGCTCGCCCGGCTCTCGCAGCGCATGTGGGAGCGCGGCCAGTGGACGCCCGCCTACCAGCAGACCGCGACCGAGATCGCCGACACGCTGCTCGCCGTCGCGGCCGCCAACGCGCCGAAGGGGACGGCGGACGGGCGCCTGGTCGTCTGCGTCGCCGAGCGCGACAGCCAGAACCTGCCCGCCCGCATGCTCTGCGAGCTCCTGCGCGCCCAGGGCTTCAAGGTCACCTTCCTCGGCACCCCGACGATGACGAGCGGCGTCGTGCGCATGCTGCAGCAGATGGAGGCCGACGCCCTGCTCGTCTCGTGCGCCATCCCGATCAACCTGCCGTCGACCGTCTCGCTGCTCGCCGCCGCGCACGAGGTCGACGTCCCCGTCCTGGCCGCCGGCCGCGGCTTCGGGCCCGACGACGTGCGCGCCACGCGCCTGGGCGCCGACCTGTGGACGCCCGCGCTGGACGCCGTGCAGGCGGCGGTCGACCGCTTCCGCGGCGGGCACTGGTCGCTGCGCGCGTGCACCGCCGAGCTTGCGCAGTCGCAGGAGATCGCGGCGATCCGCCCGCAGCTGACGGAGGAGCTCGCCGAGAGCTTCGAGTACCGCAGCGGCCATCTGCTGCCCCGCGGCCCGCGCTCCCAGCGGGCGCTGCGCACCGACATGGGGCAGCTGCTGCGCTGGCTGGAGGCCGCCGTCCTGTGCGACGAGCGCATCCTCCCCGAGTTCGTCGAGGGCCTGACCGTCCGCGCGCAGCACCGCCAGCAGGACGTCCGGGTCATCCCGACGATGCTGCGCTCGATCGAGGACCGCCTCGGCTTCGACATCCCCGCCGTCGTCGCGCCGCTCAGCGCCGCGCAGGGCGTCGCACGCCTGGCCGCCTGAGCCGCAGGCCCGCCCCGGTCAGGCCGTCTTCTTGCCGGGGTTGAAGAGCCCGGCCGGGTCCAGCGCCTGCTTGATCGCCTCGTGCGCGCCGACCGCGCCCTTGGACCACTGCTTGCGCAGCTGACCGCGCTTGAGCCAGCCGAGGCCGTGCTCGCCGCTGATCGTGCCACCGAGCGAGACGGCGAGGTCGAAGAGCTCCTCCGTCGCGGCCTCGGCGCGCGCGAGCTGCGCATGGTCGCCGGGCGTCAGGAGGAAGGTCGAGTGCAGGTTGCCGTCCCCCGCGTGCCCCCACGAGCAGGCCTCCAGGCCGTGGCGCAGGCCGATCTCCACCGTCCCGAGGATGCCCTCGGCGAGGCGGTCCAGCGGGACGCCGATGTCCTCGCTGAGCTTGCCGCCCTGCACCGCCGTCACCGCGATGCCGACGCCGTCCCGCCAGCGCCACAGCTCGCGCGGCTCGTGCGCCCGGGCGTCCGGACCCAGCGCGTCCAGCAGCTCGGCGACCTCGGCCTCGCCGCCGTCGGCCTCGCAGATGACGAGGAACTGCGCGCCCGCCGGCAGGCCGCCGGGGAACGCGGCACCCGCCGCGGCGAGGGCGCCCGCGTCGAGGTACTCGATCGTCGCGGGGACGACCCCGCTGGCGAGCACGGCCTCGATCGCCTCGCACCCGGCCAGGACCGTGGGGTAGGCCGCGGCGACCGGGACGGGGTCCGCGGCCGGCGCCGGGATGAGGCGCAGCCAGGCGGAGGTGACGATCCCGAGCGTCCCCTCGCTGCCGCACAGCAGGCCCACGAGGTCGTAGCCCGCCACGTCCTTGCGGGTCGGGCCGCCGACGCGGACGAGCTCGCCGTGGGCGAGGACGGCCTCCAGCCCGGTGAGCCACGCGCGGGTCACCCCGTACTTGAAGCAGTGCGGGCCGCCGGCGTTCGTCGCGATGTTGCCGCCGATCTGCGACTGCTCCGCGGCGCCCGGGTCCACCGGGAAGAAGAGACCGTTCTCGCGGGCGCGCCGCGCGATCGTCCCCGTCGTCACCCCCGCCTCGGCCTCCATCCGCCAGAGGCCCGGGTCGAAGGAGCGGATGCGGTCCAGGCGGTCCAGCGCGACGACGACCGTGCCCTCGGGCCCGGCCGCCTCGGGCACCGGCGCGGGCACCGCGCCACCGGAGTAGCCCGTCCCGCCCCCGCGCGGCACGATCGCCACGCCGCGCTCGTAGCACCAGGCGACGACCGCGGCGACCTCCTGGGCGCTGCCGGGCAGGACGACCGCGTCCGCGTGCCCGCGCAGGCCCATCGCGACCGATGCGTCCTGCGTCCACTCCGAGCCCGCGTCCCGCAGGACGTGCTGGTCGCCGACGAGACGCGCGAGGTCGCTTCGCATGCCCTGCACCGTACCCTCAGGACACCGGCGCCGACTGTCCGCGCCGTGTCCACGAACGTGCCCGAAGGCGACACCATCCACTACGCGGCCAACCGGATCCGCCCCGTCCTGCAGGGCGTGGTCCCGGACGAGATCCGCACGCCCCACCCGCGCTTCGGGCGCGACCGCTGGCCCGACCGCCTGGCCGGCCGCGCCGTCACCGGCGTCGACGCCCACGGCAAGCACCTCTTCCTCCGCTTCGAAGGCAACCTCGTCATCCACTCGCACCTGCGGATGACGGGCTCCTGGGGCGTGCACGCCCTCGGCACGCGGTGGAAGCGCGCGCCGCGCCGCGCGTGGCTCGTCGTGCGGGCCGGGGAGACGGAGGTCGTCCAGTTCGACGGGCCGATCCTCGAGCTCATGACCGCCGGCCGGGCGCGCGCGGACCAGCGGATCGCCGGGCTGGGGCCCGACATCCTCGCCGCGGATGGCCTGGACGAGGCGCGCTTCCTGCGCCGCCTGCGCGAGGACGACCCGACGCGGACGATCGGCGACGCGCTGCTGGACCAGCGGACGATCGCCGGCCTGGGGACCGTGTGGCGCACCGAGGCGTGCTGGGCCGCGCGCATCGACCCGCACCGCCCGACCGCGCAGGTGACCGACGCCGAGGTCCTGGAGGCCGTCCGGGACGTGCAGCCCCGGATGCAGCTCAGCGCCCGCACCGGGACCGAGGCCCGGGTGCGCACGTGCTACGGGCGCCGCGGGCACCCGTGTGAGCGCTGCGGGACGAAGATCCGCTCCGGTCACCTCGGGGACGACAACCGACCCGTATTCTGGTGCCCCGGATGCCAGGTCTAGAGCGCAGCGCCGCCCGGGCGCCCGTCCGCCGCATCGGCCACAAGGGCGCCGACCACATCGTGCCGGGCAACACGCTGGCGTCCTTCGACGCGGCGTTGGCGGCCGGGGTGGACATGATCGAGTTCGACGTGCTGCCCGAGTTCCAGAACGGGACGGGCGAGCTGTACCTCGCGCACGACTACCGGCACGTCGAGGGCGCGCCGACGCTCGCCGAGGGCCTCGCGCACTTCGCGCACGACGCGTTCGGCGACGTGCACCTGGACGTCGACCTGAAGCTCCCCGGCTACGAGGAGCGCGTCTGCACCGCACTGCGCGAGGCGGGTCTGGCCGAGCGGACGCTCATCTCGACGATGGAGGAGTCCTCGCTGCCGGTCGTCCGCGCCGCGGCGCCCGAGATCCGCCTGGGCTGGTCGGTCCCGAAGGTCCGGCGCAACTACCTCGCGCACCCGGTGACCAAACCGCTGGCGCTCGCCGCGGCCGGCTACGCGCGGCGGGCGATCCCGCGCCGGGTCGTCGAGCGCGTGCGGCGCGGGGAGATCGACGCGGTCATGTCCCACTGGGCGCTCGTCTCGCCGGCCTTCGCCCGGGCGATCCGCGACGCGGGCGCCGAGCTCTACGTCTGGACCGTCGACGACCTCGCGCTGCTGCGGCGCCTGGAGGCGACCCCCGGGGTCACGGGGATCATCTCGAACGACCCGCGGCTCTTCGACGCCGAGGGCTGAGCGCTACTTCGCGACGCTGCAGGTGGCGGCGCTGAAGCCGCTCGGGTCCGCGCCGGCCGTGTTGCCGTGCCCACCGGTCGTGCGCATCCGCGCGCGGCGGACGACCTCGGTGCCCTTGCGCCACTCGAAGCTCACGGCGCCGCGCAGGCGGAAGGCGCCCGTGGCGGGCGGCTGCACGGTGAAGTTGCGCCCGTACTGCCGGCGCCGGTACTTCGCCGAGCCGACGTTGATGAAGCCGCTGTCGCCCGCCGGGCCGATGTTGTGCCACGTGCTGTCCTCCGTGGCGAAGTACTGCAGCTGGAAGCGCATGTACATCTGCTGCGCGCGGACGCCGTTGCCGGGCATCGAGCCGCGGATCCCGATCGTGTCGGGGTGCTCCTTCGTGTCGCAGACGTTCACCGTCGCCCACAGCAGCGAGGGGGTCGAGGTGCTCGCCCGACGGGCACCGGCGCCCGGGGCGATCAGCGCCGCGGCCGGGGCGAGCACGGCGAGCGTCGCGAGCAGGTGGGTTGCGCGGCGGCGCGGCACAGCGGCAGGGTACCTCCCACCCGACCGGCCCGCGGACCGATCTGTGATGGACGCCCGCAGGCGGCGTAGTGCAGGTATGGGCGACACGTTGACCATGGCTCTTCCCACTCCGAACACCGGCCGGCTCGCGTTCGATGCGCTCTACCGTCAGTGCGTGGACGACGTCCACGCCTACGCCTTCTCGCTGCTGCGTGACCGCGCCGCGGCGGAGGACGTGACGGCGCTGGCGTTCGAGCGGGCCTACCGCCGGCGGGCACGCTTCGACCCCGAGAAGGGCAGCGGGCGCGGCTGGGTCTTCGCGATCGCGCGCAACGCGGCGCTCGACGAGCTGCGGCGCCGTCGCCGCAGCGCGGCCCTCGTCACCGACGTCGAGGACCCGGCGGCCGCCGCGGCCCTCGCGGGTGCGGGCGAGGAGGCCGACCGCCGCGCCACCGTCCGCGTCGCCCTGGCCGCGCTGGACCCGCGCGACCGCGAGCTCATCGCCCTGAAGTTCCACGCCGGGCTGTCGAACGCCGAGATCGGCCACGTGCTCGGCATCTCCGAATCCAACGCGGGCACGAAGGTGCACCGCGCCGTCACCAAGCTCCGGGAGGCCTGCGCCTGATGCCCCGTCACGACCGCCCCACCGACACCCTGGACCCGCTCGTCGCCGCGGAGCTCGCGCAGCTGGAGGCCGCCCTGGCCGGCGCGCCGTCCGCCGATCCGGCCCTCGCCGCGCTCGTGGCGGACGTCCACGAGGACGCCGTGCCGCCGTCGCTCGCGTTCCGGACGGAGCTGGACGCCCGCGTCGCCGCGGGCTTTCCGGCCGCCCGTCGGCCCAGGGCCTGGGCGGAGCGGCTGCGCCGCCCGGCGTTCGGCCCCGCGCTCGGCCTGGCCGCGGCGGTCCTGATCGCCCTCGTCGTCGGGGTCGGCGTCCTGCGGGACGACCCGACCGGGACGACGGCGTCGTCGTCGCTCGAGTCCGGCGCGACGAGCAGCGTGGCCCAGGACGCCGCCCCGTCGGCCGCGACCGCGGTGCCCGCGACGCCCGAGGACGACGCCGCCGCCCGCAAGAGCACGCCGTCCGTCGAGGAGCTGTCAGGCGGCACGGCCGCGAGCCCGACGCAGGGCTACGTGTCGCCGTCCGCCCCCGTCCCCCCGCCTGCGACCGCCGAGCCCGGGACCGCGACGCCGTCCTTCGGGCGCAAGGTGGAGCAGACCACGCGCCTGGCGCTCAGCACCTCCGCCCGCAAGCTGCAGGAGGTCGCCGACGGCGTCGTCCGCGTCACGCAGGGCCTCGGCGGGGTCGTCGAGCAGTCCAGCGTCGACAGCACCGACCGCTCCGGGACCGCGTCCTTCACGCTCACCGTCCCGACGGCGAAGGCGGCCGACGCCGTCAAGCAGCTCAGCGCGCTGGCGCACGTCGCCTCGATGAGCCAGGCGCGGACCGACATCACCGGGTCCTTCGTCTCGGTCGTCGACCGCCTGAGCGATGCGCGCGCCGAGCGGCGGGCGCTGCTGGCGGCGCTGAAGGACGCCAAGACGCCGGAGGGCATCGCCCGCCTGCGCGAGCGCATCCGCGTCAACCGGGCCGAGGTGGCCTCGCTGAAGGGGCAGCTCGCCGGCCTGCGCCGCCGCGCCGACGGCACCGTTCTGTCGGTGACGGTGACCGGCCGCGCCGGAGCCGCCGCCGGCGACGCGGACGACGGCGGGGCCGGCCCGTGGAGCACCCGGGACGCGGCGCACGACGCGCTGCGCGTCCTCGAGGTCGCCTTCGGCGTCCTGCTCGTGGCGCTGGCGATCGCGGTGCCGCTCGGCCTCGTCGTCCTGCCGGTCTCGCTCGGCGCGAGGGTCGCCCGTCGCCGCCGCCGCGAGCATGCCCTGGACGCCGTCTGACGCCGAGCCGTCGTCCCCGCCCCAGCGCGTGTGGTAGACAGAGCGGGTGGCCAGCGGAGACACCACCGACGCGGGCGCGCTGCTGGCGCAGGTGCCCGTCTTCGAGGCGCTCGAGCCGCCCGACCTCGAGCGCGTCGCGCAGGTCTCGGTGACCCGGCGCTTCGCCCCGCAGCAGACGATCTTCCGCGAGGGGGACGCGAGCGACACGTGCTACGTCGTGCGGACCGGGCACGCCCGGGCCATCCGCGAGCACACGGACGGCCGCTCGATCACGCTCGCGCACTTCGGGCCCGGTGACATCTTCGGCGAGCTGGCGATGTTCGACGACGAGCGGCGCTCGGCGACGGTGCAGACGCTCGACGACGTGGAGGCGATCGCGATCGCCGGCAGCGACATGCGGCGGCTGCTGCGCGAGCACCCGGACATCTCGGTGAAGCTCGTCATCGCGCTCGGACGGCGGATGCGCGAGGCCAACGAGCGCCTGACGCGCCAGTCCTTCCAGACCGTGCAGAGCCGCGTGGCCGGCGTCCTGGGGCAGCTCGTCGAGCAGGCCCGCAGCGAGGGCGCCGGGGACCGGGACGTCCTCGTGACGATCACCCAGGCCGACATCGCCCAGCTCGCCGGGTCCAGCCGGGAGTCGGCCAGCCGCTTTCTCGCCGTCCTGGAGCGGGCCGGCGTGGTGACGCAGGGGCGCGGCCGCGTCACCGTCCACGACCCGGCGGCCCTGGCGGGGTACATCTACTGATGTCGGGGCCCGTCCCGGAGTTCTCCGCCGGCGGCGTCGTCCTGGAGCCCGATCCGCCGGACGGCGCGCCCCCGCGGTGCGTCGTCATCGTCCCGACGCGTCGCGCCGCGGACGGCCAGAAGGTCCTGGCGCTGCCCAAGGGGCATCCGGACCCGGGCGAGAGCCCGCTGGACGGCGCGCTGCGCGAGGTCCGCGAGGAGGCGGGCGTGGACGCGGAGCTCATCGCCGAGCTCGGGGACGTGCGGTACTTCTACATGCGCGGCGGCCGGCGGATCGCGAAGGTCGTGCGCTTCTTCCTGCTGCAGGCGACCGGCGGCGACGTGGCCGACCACGACCACGAGGTCGAGCAGGCGCGGTGGGTCCCGCTCGAGGAGGCCGCCGCCACCCTGAGCTACGCGGGCGAGCGCGAGATGGTGCGCAAAGCGCTGTTGCACACCCAACCGAAAGGGTAGGGTGGCAGGCACATGCAGGTGCTGAACTTCTACTCGACGATCTTCGCGGACCAGCTCAAGCGCGGGCGCAAGACGGCCACCATCCGCCTTGGCGACAAGTCGCACAAGTACAAGAAGAACCAGGCGGTGCTGGTCACGATCGGCTACCAGCACTCGCCCCGGGAGAAGATCTTCGACGCGGTCATCGACCAGGTCGAGGTCAAGCGGGTCAAGGACCTCTCTCCCCGCGACATCGAGCACGACAACCCGGAGTTCCGGCGCGTCGAGGAGATGATCCACTTCCTCGAGCAGATCTACGGCAAGTCCGTGACGATGGAC
>CAZRLR010000114.1:0-11433 GCA_964600395.1 uncultured Conexibacter sp. | reverse complement strand
GCTACGACGAGGCGCTCGGCTTCACCGTCTACGAGACGCTGCGCTACAAGGAGGCGCTGGAGCCGCTCGTGCGCGAGGAGGTCCGCAGCCTGCTGGACCGCCTGGCCGGCGAGGTCTCGCCCGACCGCGCGGCCGAGATCGTCGCCGCGGGCGCCCAGCCCCTGCGGGAGCTCATCGGGGCGATGCACTCCAAGCTGCTGCTCGCCGAGCTGCGGCGCGCGCGGTAGGGACGCGCGCGCCGCAGCCGGTCTGGCGAGGCGGGGTGTCTAGCGCTGGGCGGAGTCCACGCGGCTGGAGCCCGCGAGCTTCAGCGCGATGATCGACGCGTTGCCGGCCTTCCAGGCGACGTTCGCGTCGCAGCTGAGCACGATGTCCGACGCCGTGGCGATCGTCCGCGTCAGCTGCAGGTTCAGCGTGTTCGCGTAGAGCGTGAACGGCGCGCCGAGCGGGGCGACCGCGTCGTCGGAGTCCCCGGCGCCGTCGAGCGTGCACCGCGCGGTCCCCGTCTTGTTGTTCTTCAGCAGCTCGCCGACGAGGCCGCCGCTGGGGTTCGTCGGCGAGACGACGGCCTTCGCGATGAGCGCGTAGGTGCCGGGGGCCAGGCCCTGCAGCGTCGCGACCTTCATCGAGCCGCCGTTCGGGGCCGACGGGCCGTCCTTGCGGACGGACTCGGTCGCGGTGAAGCCCTGGTTGACGAGCGCGGACTTGACCGAGGTCGCAAGCTGGTCGGTGCCGACCGCGCCCTTCTTGATCGAGTCGCCCGTGACCGAGCCGTTCTTGATCGTGCGGCCCGTGACCGAGCCGTCGGCCAGCGTCCGGTTCGTCAGCGACTTGGCCTTCAGATCGGTGCCGTTCAGCGAGCCGGCCTTGACCTGCGAGCTGCTCTTGATGAGCACGACGCTCGCCGCGGTGGCGGTGCCGGCACAGGCGACGATGAGCGCGATGATCGCGACGACCATCGCCGGGGTGGGACGTGAGATGCGCATGGATTCCCCTGCCAGTGGGTGGTTTTCCGAGACGCACGACCGCAGCCCTCCCAGGCGGCGTCGATGTCGTGCGGCTCCGACTCTACCCCGGACGCCCGTCGACCAAGCCGGTCGGCGTCCTACCAGCGCGCGCCGTGGCGCTCCATGACGCCGAAGCCCGTGGCCAGCTCGCCGGCCCCGGGCAGCACCCCGGCGAACGTCCCGAACGGCTGGACGTAGTCGCTGCGCAGCGGGCCGACGTGGTCGTGGCGCTCGCGCACGGCCTCCGCGACGAAGGCCAGGGCCCCACCCTCGGCGAAGGCCACGCCGTCCAGGGCGGGCGCGAAGGTCACGGGCCCGACCTCGTGCGCCCGCCCGTCGACCCAGACGCTGCGCTCGCTGCCGGTGGGCGCGTCGTGCACGCCGTCGACGAGGTTCCACGCGACCGGTCGCCCGTCCTGGAGCGTCCCGATCCCGGCCGACCACTCCCAGTCGGTCGCGCGGGCGTGGTAGCCGGCCGAGTCGTCGACGATCGCGGTCGCGGCGACGGTGACCACCCGCCTGCCGACCGCGACGGTGCCCGTCGCGCGGGCGAGCGTCTTGCGCGTCCAGATCCACGAGGCGCCATGGCGCGAGAGGACGTCGACCGGGTCGCCGGACGGCGTGAGCGTCAGCGCGACCCGCACGCCGCGACCGTGGACCCGCACCGCCCCGTCCGGCAGGGCGACCTGCCGCGGCGACCACGTCGTGCGCTCGTGCAGGACGCCGGCGGTGCGGTCCCAGACCGCCCAGAACGCCTGCGGCACCCCGGCGATCCGGACGCGGCCGGCGCACAGCATGAGCTCGGGGCCGTAGACGCCGACGTAGCGCCACGCCTTCAGCGGCCGGCCGTCGCGGACGAGCGGCATGCGGTCCGGCGGGAGCGCCAGCCCGGCGGGGCGCGGCGTGCGGTCCGTGCGCGCGGGCGTCGGCGGGGGGCCGGGCATGCTGCGAACATACGCGACGGCGGGCCGGGGCGGGGACCATGGCCTATGCTCATCCCTTCACGCGATTGACTGGTCAGTCAATCACCCCGAGACAGGATGCATCCCGTGCGCGCAGCGGCAGTCCAGCTCAACGCAACCGACGACCCCGCCCGTTCCCTCGTCACGGCCGAGCGCCTCGTCCGCGAGGCCGTCGACCGCGGCGCGACCCTCGTCGTCCTCCCGGAGAAGTGGCCGGCCATCGGCTCCGGCGCCATCCTGCACGCGGCCGCCGAGCCGCTCGACGGGCCGCGCGGGCAGTGGGCGGCCCAGCTCGCCGCCGAGCTGGGCATCGACCTCATCGCGGGCTCGGTCACCGAGCGGCGCCCGGACGGCGACCGCCTCGCCAACACGTCCGTCCACTACGGCCCGGACGGCGCCACGCGGGCGGTCTACCGCAAGCTCCACCTCTTCGACGTCGACGTCGACGGGCAGGTGTACCGCGAGTCCGAGCACGAGGACCCCGGCGAGGACGCCGTCCTCAGCCGCCTGGCCGACGGCACCGGGGTGGGCCTGACGGTCTGCTACGACCTGCGCTTCGCCGAGCTCTACGGCGCGCTGACGGCCGCCGGGGCGCGCGTGCTCAGCGTCCCGGCCGCCTTCACGCTCGCCACGACGCGCGACCACTGGGAGGTCCTGCTGCGGGCGCGCGCGATCGAGAACCAGTGCTTCGTCGTGGCGGCCAACCAGATCGGCGAGCACCCCGGCGGCACGCGCTCGGGCGGGCGGTCGATGATCGTCGACCCGTGGGGCCTCGTGCTCGCCCAGTGCGGCGACGGCGAGGGCGTGTGCGTCGCCGACCTGGACCTCGCGCGCCAGGACGACGTGCGGCGGACGCTGCCGTCCCTCACCCACCGCCGGCCGGACGTCTACGCCGCCGGGGTCCGCGACGGCGCCGCCGCCGGGGTGCGGGCGTGATGGCGACCGCGCGCACGACCGCGGCCGAGCGCCGCCGCCAGATCCTCGACGCCGCCGTCCGCGTCTTCGCCCGCCAGGGCTTCCACACGTGCCGCGTCAGCGACATCGCCGACGAGGCCGGGGTCGCCTACGGCCTCGTCTACCACTACTTCCGCTCCAAGGACGAGGTCCTGGACACGCTCTTCCTCGAGCGCTGGGACGTCATGGTCGAGGTCATCGAGCAGGTCGACGCCCGCACGGAGCTGACCGCCCGCGAGAAGCTCGCGGCCATCACGTCGTTCATCGTCGACTCCTACCGCCACGACCCGGACCTCATGAAGGTCGTCATCGTCGAGGTCACCCGGGCGGCCAACACCTTCGGCCGCACGCACCTGGACGCGATCAACCGCGCCTACGACCGGATCGCCGGGATCATCCGCCACGGCATGGAGGCCGGCGAGTTCCGCGACACGATCCCGCCGCAGTTCGCGGCGATGGCCTTCTACGGCGCGATCGAGCAGGCGCTGACGGGCTGGATCTTCGACATGCTGCCTGCCGGCGACGCCGCCTTCGACGAGACGAAGGCCTATATCGTCGACACGATCTGCGGCGGTCTGGACGCCCCCGCGGCCGGCCGTTGAGGGTTTGACCGCGGACCGGGCGGGCAGAACCGACGCGCCCGGCGGCCTGCGCCGCGTCCCTTCCGCCCGAGAGACTAGGATCCGCCACGCATGGAGAACGAACTCGTCAAGCGTCTGATGTTCTCGGCCCTCTTGGCCGGTCTCGGGGCGCTCGCCAGCGTCGCGACCACCAAGTCGGCCGCCTTCATCTGGCGGCGGATCTTCGACGAGGAGCCGCCGGAGTGAGCGACGACAAGCCCACCGAGGACGTGACCGAGGTCGCGGCCGTCGAGGCCACCACCGCCGAGGCGACCCCCGCCGAGGCCACCACGGCCGAGGCACCCGCGTCCGAGCCGGTCGAGCCGCCCGCCGGCCCCGCCCCGGAGGTCGTGCGCGACCCCGAGCCCGGCCCCGAGCCCCTCGCGGCCCAGATCGCCCCGGAGCCGACGCCGACCGTGTCGGCCGCGGAGGCCTCCTGGTCGCGCCCGGCCGGCTCCGCCGCCCCGCCGCCGACGTCCGCCCCTGCCGGCGACGCCCCCGCAGACCGTCCGGAGGTCCTCGTCGGCGCAGCGTTCGCCGGCGGCCTCGTCCTCGCGATGCTCCTCAAGCGCCTTGGCCGATAACCCGTACAGCCCCAACGGCGGTGGCGACCAGCCGCCGCCCGCCGCGATCGCCCAGGCGATCGCCGACATCAGCGAGAAGACGTCGATCCTCATCCGCGAGGAGATCGAGCTCGCCAAGGCCGAGGTCGAGGTCAAGGTCAAGTCCCTGATCAAGGGCGCGGTCATCGGCCTCTCGGCCGGCATCTTCGTCCTCGTCGGCCTGCTCTTCCTCCTGCACGGCTTCGCCTGGCTGGCGTACTACGTCATCCCCGTCCCCGACGGCCAGATCTTCTGGGGCTTCTTCGTCGTGGCGGGCGTGCTCTTCGTCCTGGCCGGCCTGGGCGGCTTCTTCGCCGCCAAGCTCTTCAAGGCCGGGCAGTCGCCCGCGCCGACGATGGCGATCCGCGAGGCGCAGCTCATCAAGGACACCGTGACGAACACCCAGCCGGAGACGCGCTAGATGGCCACCCGCACCCCTGAGGAGATCCGGGCGTCGATCGAGGCCAACCGCCTCGAGCTCGGCCTCTCCGTCCAGAAGCTCCGCAACGAGGTGGCCGAGGTCACCGACTGGCGCAAGCAGCTGCGCGCCAACCAGCAGACCGTCATGATCGGCGCCGCGGTCACCGGCTTCGTCGTCGGCGGCGGCATCGCCGCCTTCGGCAGCCTCTTCACGCGGCGCAAGCGCCACCGCGCCGCCCGCCTGGGTTAGCGGCCGACGAGCGCGGGCGGCAGGCCCGCCACGCCGAGCAGGCCCGGCCCGGCGTACGTCCCGAGGACGGGCCCGAGCTCGGACATGACCTCGGGCTCGCAGCCGAAGATCCGCCGGCCCTCGGCGACGAGGCGCTCGGCGTCCGCGGGCGCCTGGATGTGCTGCACCGCCCAGGCGCCGCAGCCGTCCGACGCGCGCTCCTCCATGGCCGTGACCAGGCGCTGGAAGGCCTTGCCCGAGGTCCGGACGCGCTCGATCGGCTCGACCTCGCCGTTGACGGTGAGGATCGGCTTGATCTTCAGCGCGCCGCCGACCCACGCCTGGGCGGTGCCGATGCGCCCGCCGCGGCGCAGGTACTCCAGCGTGTCGACGGCGAACCAGATCTTCGTGTCCTGCACCGCCTGCTGCGTGCGGGCGGCGACGGTCGGTGCGTCCTCCCCGAGGCGCGCGCCCGCGGCGGCCGCCACGACGATCAGCGCCAGGCCGCCCGCGACGCTGCGCGAGTCGACGATCTCGATGCGCCGCTCCGGCCGCGTGGCCAGCGCGTCGGCCGCGGCCTGCCGCGCGATCTCGATCGTGCCCGACAGGGCGCCGCTGATGTGGACGGAGACGATGTCCTGCCCGGCGTCCAGCAGCGGCTCGTAGACCTCGAGGAAGTTGCCCGTCGACGGCGCGGCGGTCTTCGGCAGCTCGGGGTCCGACCGCAGGCGCTCGTAGAAGGCGTCGAGGTCCATGTCCGCCTCGCGCTGCGTCTGCATCCCGTGGTTGACGTACAGCGACACCTGCTGGACGCCGAGGCGCTCGAGCTGCTCGGCAGGCATGGAGTGGGTGGTGTCGGTGACGACGGTGACCGTGGACATCGGCGGAGCCTATCCGCGGCCCCGGCGGTCGCCGCATCGTGCGAACATCGCCCGCAGTGGGCACCACGCTCGTCACCGGCGCCAGCGGCCTCGTCGGCTCGCACGTCGTCCGTGCGCTCCTGGAGCGCGGCGACCGCGTCCGCGTGACCGTCCGCCCGCGCTCGCGCCCGGACAACCTCATCGGGCTCGACGTCGAGCGGATGCCCTGCGACGTCCTGGACCGCCGGCGGGTCCGCCGCGTCCTGCAGGGCGTCGACCGGCTGTTCCACCTCGCCGGGGACACCTCCCTGCGCACGAGCGCCGAGGCGAGCTTCGAGGCGAACGTGGAGGGGACGCGGATCGTCATGGAGGAGGCGCTGCGCGCCGGGGTGCAGCGCGTCGTGCACACCTCGTCCTTCGCGGCGATCGGCCCGGCCGCGCGCGGGTCCACGGCCGACGAGGCCCAGCCGTTCGACCCGCGCCCGCTGGCCATCCCGTACGTCAGCGCCAAGCACGCGGCCGAGGGTGTCGTCCTGGCCCTCGTGGAGCAGGGCCTGCCGGCCGTCATCGTCAACCCCACGCACGTCATGGGCCGTGGCGACCTGTACCGCTCCTCGACCGAGCTCGTCCGCCGCTTCCTGCGCCGCGAGATTCCCGCCTACGTCGACGGCGCGGTCTGCCTCGTCGACGCGCAGGACGTCGCCGCCGGACAGCTGCTGGCCGAGGAGCGGGGGACGGTCGGCGAGCGCTACATCCTCGGCAACCGCAACTACACGCTGGACCGGCTCTTCTCCGAGCTCGGGCGCATCAGCGGGGTGGCGCCGCCGGCCGTCAAGCTCCCCCTGCCGGTGGCCCAGGGCGTCGTCGGCGCGCTGGGCGCCGTCCCCGGCCGTCCCGCGCTCACCCCGGTGGAGCTGCGCGCCTCGTCGCTGTGGTGGACCTACCGCTCCACGAAGGCCAAGCACGAGCTCGGCTACAAGCCCGGCCACCACGAGGACTCGTTGCAGCGCACCGTCCAGTGGTACCGCGAGCGCGAGCCGCTGCACCTGCACGCCCCCGGCACGCGACAGCCCCTGCCGCTGCGGGCGGCCGGCCTGGCGCTAAGGCAGGTCGACCGGATGGCCGGGGTCTTCACGCCGTGAGCACCACCCTCTACCGCTGTCGGACGCCTACGGACTGGCTGTGCCCCTGCGGCCGCGTGGCCCGTGCGCTGCGCGCGGCGGGGGAGGAGGTGGAGGAGGTCCGCGTCCCCTGGCGCAAGTGGGACCGGGTGCAGGTGCGCGCCGTCAGCGGCCAGGACCGCGTGCCGCTGGCGGTCATCGACGGCGACGCGATCTGCGACTCGCGACGGATCGTCGAGCACCTGCGAACACGGGACGCCGCGAATCGCCCCGGCGCCCCGGGAATGGTCTAGCGTGCGCCGCTCATGCACCTGACACGACGGCTCGCGGCCACCCTCGTCCTGGGCCTGCTCGGCGGGGGGACGGCCGCCCACACCGCGTCGGCCGCGGAGCCGATCATGCCGCTGGACCAGGTCAGGAAGGGCATGCACTGCACCGCGCGGTCAGTGGTCAGCGGGGTGGACATCGCGACCTTCGACGTCGACATCCTCGACGTCGTGGCCGGGGACGCTGCGGCCCGTCAGCCCTTCATCCTCTTCCGGGCCTCGGGCCCGGCGATCGACGCCACCGGCATCGGCCCGGGGTTCTCGGGCTCGCCGATCAGCTGCCCGGACGCCGCCGGGACCCCGCGCGTCGTCGGCGCGATCTCCGAGGGCATCGGCGAGTACGGCAACAAGACGGCGCTGGCCACCCCGATCGAGCTCATCCTCGGCGAGCCGGTCGACCCGCCGGCCGAGACGCGTGTGGCGCCGGCCCTCGTGCGGTCGGCGACCCCGCTGGCCACGCCGCTGAGCGTCGGCGGCCTCTCGACCCCGGTCGCGGACGCCCTGCGGACGGCGGCGCGCCGCGCGGGCCGCCCGGTCTACGCGACGCCGCCGGCCCCGGCCGGGCCGAGCTTCCCGACCCAGGCGCTGCAGGGCGGATCGGCGATGGCGATCGGCCTGGCCAGCGGCGACGTCACGGCCGGGGCGATCGGGACGGTCTCCTACGTCGACGGCGACAAGGTCTGGTCCTTCGGCCATCCCCTCGACGGCGCCGGTCGCCGCAACCTCTTCCTCCAAGACGCCTACGTCTACGCGATCATCAACAACCCGGTCGGCAGCCAGGACCTCACGACGTACAAGTTCGCCGCGCCGGGCCACGACCTGGGGACGCTGACGAACGACGCCGCCTCGGCCGTCGTCGGGCGCCTCGGGCCGCTGCCGACGCGCTTTCCGCTGCAGATCGTCGGGACGGACCTGGACTCCGGCCGCGTGAGCGTGTCCAACTCGCTCATCGCCGACGAGTCCGCGCTCGGGCTGCCGACCGGGACCTCCGCGCTGACGCAGGTCGGGTCGCTGGCGATCAGCGAGGTCGCCTACGACCTGCTGCAGGGCGTCCCCCTGCGCCAGAGCGGCTCGATGTGCGTCTTCATCACCGTCGTGGGCCTGCCCAAGCCGATGCGCTTCTGCAACCGCTACCACGGCGGGACCCTCGGGGCTGGCGGCGGGGCGGCGCTCGCGAACGACTTCTCGACCGCGACCTCCGTCCTGGACGGATACAAGTTCGGGCCCGTCCGCATCAAGGGCGTGCGCGTCGAGCTGGGCCTGCGCCGCTCGCTGCGCCAGGCCTACCTCCTGCGCGTCCAGGCGCCGGCGCGCGTGCGCCGGGGCCGCAAGGCGACGGTGACGATCACCGCCCAGCGCGTCAACGGTCCCAAGCTCACCCGCCGCTTCCCGATCCTCGTGCCCAAGACGACGCCGCTGGGGGCGCGGCAGCTCCTGCTGCTCGGGGCGCCCGCCGACGGGGAAGGGTCCCTGGCCGACGCGCTGACGACGATCCTCGATCTCGGCAGCCTCCTGGGCGACGACCCGGGCAGCGGCGACGGCGGCACCGGCCCGCGGTCCCTCAAGGCCGTGGCCAAGGCCGTCGCCCGCGTGCACCGCTACGACGGCGTCACCTACACCCTGGCGGCGGTCGGCGAGACGCCGAGCGCCGAGGACGACGCGACCGCCGACCCGTCGGCGAAGACGACGCCCGCGAGCCTGGCCGCCCAGGAGCGGCTGGCCTACCGCGACCCGGAGCTGCGCCTGAGCGGGCTGGCCCGCACGACGGTCCGGGTCACGCGCTGAGTCAGCCGAGCTTGTTCTCGATCTGCATGCCCGGCGGGTTCGTCGGGACGGCGTCGGCGGCCGGCGCCTCGCCGGGCTGATCGACGCCGAGGATCTCGGCGAGCTCACCGGACTCGTACATCTCGGCGACGATGTCGGCGCCGCCGACGAGTTCGCCGTTGACGAACAGCTGGGGGATCGTCGGCCACTGCGACACGGCGCTGAGCTCCTGGCGGATGCGCGGGTCGGGCAGGATGTCGACGGCCGCGAACGGGGCGTCCAGCGCCTGCAGTGCGCCGGCGGTCCGCGCGCTGAAGCCGCAGGCCGGGGCCTCGGGCGTCCCCTTCATGAAGAGGATGACGGGGTGCTCGGCGATCGCGCTCTGGATCGCGTCGCGGATGGGGTTGTCGGTCTGGTCGGACACGGGGCTCCGTTTCGGGTGGTTACGGCGTGGAGGTCTTGAGGCTCAGCGCGTGGATCGGGCCACCGATCTCGTCGCCGAAGATGTCGTAGACGAGGCGGTGCTGGGCGATGCGGCTGAGGCCTTCGAACTGCGGGGCGACGACGGTCGCGCGCAGGTGGTCGCCGCCGCCGGTCCAGTCCTCGACCTCGGCGGTCGCGCCCGGCAGGGCTGCCTCGATGCGCTGTCTGATCTCGTCGGTGGAGGGCATGCAACCGACAGGATACGACCCTCCCGCCGGCGTCCGGCGAGGCGCTACACTTTGTGAAGTCATGAGCACCACCGAGGTCACCTACAACGCCAAGGGCATCTCCTTCACCGAGAAGGGTGCTGAGAAGGTCCACGAGTTCCTCGCGGCGCAGAGCGCCGAGGCCGTGGCCCAGGCCGGACTGCGCGTCGGGGTCCGCGGTGGCGGCTGCTCGGGCTTCCAGTACCAGCTCGCCTTCGACAACCAGCGCGACGGCGACGTCGTCTTCGAGTACGAGGGCCTCAAGATCCTCGTCGACGCCCAGTCGCTCCCGTACGTGGACGGCTCGGCGATCGACTACGTCGAGTCGCTGCAGGGTGCGGGCTTCCAGGTGAACAACCCGAACGTCGTCGCCGCCTGCGGCTGCGGCTCCTCGTTCAAGGTCGCCGACGAGGAAGAGGTCTCGGCGGTCTAGGCCCGCGCGGCGCCCGGGCCTCCCGGCGCCTCATGTCCTCGCCTCCGCTGGTCCCGACGGCCGCCCTCAGGGTGGCCGTCCTGCTGTGGGCCCTCGCGGTCCTCGCCTCGGGCTGCGGTGGCGGCGGGCCGACGCCGACCGGCGCGCTCACATCCCCGGACCTGACGCCCGCGCCGGCCCCGCCCGAGCGCCTGGCGATCGGGGTGGACGAGCAGAACCCGTGGATGTTCCGGCCGGGAGCGGTGCCGGCGGGCTTCGCGGCGGCCCGGGACGGCGTCGCGGCGATCCGGCCGGCGCGCTACCGCCTGTTCGTCGACTGGGCGAACCTGCAGCCGGACCCCGCGACGCCGCCGGACCTCGCGCAGCCCAACGACGGCTGCCTGCGCGGCCTTGCCCCCTGCGGCGCCTACGCCGGGATCCGCGACCGCCTGCGGGCCGTCGCCGAGCGCCAGCGGGCCGACGGCGGGGGTTGGGAGGTCGTCATCGTCCTCTACGGCGCGCCGTCCTGGGCCGCGCGGCCGGCCGGGGGCTGCGAGCAGGGCGACGCGCAGCCGCGCTCGCGCCCGTACACCGCGGCCGGGCTGCGCGGCTACCGGGCGCTCATCCGGGCGCTGCTGGCGCTGGGCCGGCAGGAGGGCGTCGCGCTGCGGTGGTGGAGCCCGTTCAACGAGCCCAACCACCCGTTCTTCGTCAGCCCGCAGCGCGCGGCGTGCCGGGTGTCCTCGCCCTCGCTGGCCCCCGCGTTCTACGCCGGCGTCGTGCGGGCGGCACGGGCGGAGCTCGCCCGCGACCGGGCGCCGCACGAGCTCGTGCTCGGCGAGCTGGCCGGGTACCGCGGCCCCAGCCCCCGCGGGACGGGTGTCGCGGAGTTCATCCGGGCGCTGCCGGACGACGTGCTCTGCGCGGCCGGCGTCTTCTCCCAGCACGAGTACACGCAGCCCGACCGCGGCCAGCCCGACGCGGTGGGGGAGCTCGAGCGCACGCTGGACGAGCGCCCGTGCACCCGCGGCAAGCCGATCTGGGTCACCGAGACCGGGGTGGGGGGCCGGCGGGCGGGGGCCCCGCGCCCGCAGACGGCGGCGGCGCTGTCGCGCCAGTGCGCCGCGCAGGCGGTGCTGCTCGAGCGCCTGGACGCCGATCCCCGCGTGCAGGCGGTCTTCCAGTTCTCGCTGCGCGAGGACACGGCCTACCCCGTGGGCCTGTTCGACCCGGAGCTCACGCGCGCCTATCCGACGCTCGGCCTCTGGCAGGCGTGGTCGGCGGCCGCTCGTGCCGACGGCCCGCCGCCGGCGCGGGCGCCGGGGTGCTGACGAGCCCCGACGGGCGGTGTTCTGTCCCCGGCGCTCATGGGTTCCGTCACCCTCGAGCGACGGTCGAGGGTTGGCCGTGGCGATGATCATGACCACGTGATCGCCGACCTCGCCGCGGATCCCGCCATCATCAGCG